>CALRET010000013.1 GCA_943356375.1 Candidatus Nomurabacteria bacterium
GTGAAATAAAAGAGTAGTACGAATACTGCAAACCAGGTTTGGAAGAAGAAAAGATATGAGAAACTATGCCAGATACCCAAGAATACAAGTCCAGTAACCATCTCTACAAATGGATACTGCGGAGAAATTCGCGCATCACAGTGGGCACATTTACCACGACGAATAAAAAAACTAAGTACAGGGATCATGTCGTGCCAATGAAGCGTTTTATTACATGACATACACGCCGATCGTCCACCAAAACCTCGTCCAGTATTAAACCGATAGATAACAACATTTAAGAAACTTCCAATAATAGTTCCAAATACAAAAATAAAGATTGGGATAAGGGTATTCATATCTACTAGTATATCACAGGGATAATTGGTAGCTAGTACTTAAAAACAAAAAACCGCCCAAGGGCGGTTTTTTGTAAAACTACTTTACTGACAAGCTCCCGTTGCTGTATCCACGTTACCAATTTGTGCATGCCCTTGACTGTCAACACACCAAAAATCACTTGACCCTTTTAATGCTGTTGCTGCTGCCCATTGTTCAGGGGTAGTAGTTGTCGCATCAACAAAGACACACTCTTGGTAAGCTGGAAGTGCTGGCCAATCTGCACTATTATCATTTCCAGATGCTTTGGCTGCTGCTTTTAACATACCTTGAATAGTTGATTCAGAAAATAATGACTCTGTACAATCAGTAGTCCCACCAGAACCATCTAAATCATAAGTGCTATTCAAATCGTAAGCAATTTCCGCCTGTGGACGCATACTTGCCATATTTGCTCGGATTGCAGCATCGGTGCCTTTACTTCGTGCGGTGTTAAGTGATGCTAAAACGACTGATGAAAGAATACCAATGATCGCAACAACGACCAACAATTCAATCAATGTAAAACCTTTATTTTTTTTCATATTCATAAATTATTAAAACTTTATAACATAATAAAACCTATTCTGTTCAATTGTACCCCGCCCACTTTCTAAACACAAACCCTTCTGTTTGTATTTGTTTTTCCTATGCCCTATCCCCTAAACCCTATACGCTAGTTTAGGAAATACTTCCCGCAATGTCGTAGATCGGCAAAAGCACTGATACAAGAAGAATGGCTACGCCAATACCAAGAACTACGATCATGATCGGCTCAATGAGCCCAACCATAGTATCAACCGCATCATCAACTTCTCGTTTATAGAATCGCCCAAGCGTTTTCAAAATAGACGGCAATGATCCAGTTTCCTCTCCTACCTGCACCATCTGCACCATGATTTGCGGAATTTCCTTGTGTTTTGAAAATGAGTTTGAGAGCGATGCACCCGCCTTTACATCCACCTCTGCTTCTTCAAGAATGGTCTTGTATTTTTTACTTCCAACAACTTTTGATGTTATTTCAATGGATCGGACAATGGAAATACCTGCGGAGAGCATGGTGTCAAAGTTATCCGCAATACGTGCCATGTAGAGTTTCTTATATAAATTCCCAACAACTGGAATAGAGAGTCGCAGATTGTCGAGATACATTTCACCTCTCTCTGTTCGAGATAAACGCCAGATATAGATCGCAAACACCGCAACAATAATAAGGATGAATATACCGTAATTTACCAAGAAATCAGATAACCAAAATAGAAGTTTTGTATAGAAAGGAATATCTTGACCCGCTTCTTCAATAAGAGCTGAGAGTTTTGGAATAACAAAGACAAACATGAGCGTCATCACCGCAAAGAAAACCAGAATAACGAATGCTGGGTAAATAAGCGCATTTCTTGTTTTAGTAGTCAATGCATATTCACGATCCAAATAATCTGCCAAATATGCGAATGTCTGATTTAGTTTTCCTGATTCTTCTCCGGCTTTAACCATGTTTACATAAAACTCTGAAAAGACATCGGGGTGTTTTTCAAGTGCTCCTGAAATAGAAAATCCCGCCTGAAGATCACTGGTAACCTGAGAAAGTTTAGACGAGAGCAACCTGTTTTCAGTATTTGATGAAAGAAGGGAAAATGCCTTAAGTGCGGAAACTTGCGATTCGAAAAGTGTTGATATTTGGCGAGAGAGAATCACTACGTCCTTCAGTGGCACACTCTCAAACAAAGTAATATTTAAAAATCCCTTCTTTTCTTTTTCTTCAATAATAGAGACAACAATCAGGCCGCGATGTTGCAGTCCACCAATAGCCAAATCTCGATTGACTGCATCAATCGTTCCTTCTTTTTGTTCACCTTGATCATTGATTGCTTTGTATCGAAATATCATATGTTTTTAGATTAAATAAGTCGTTCGAGTCCTTTCGGATTAAGGGAATGCAGATATGCATTCTCCATAGTTATCTCACCCGCGCGCACTAGTTCGAGAAGTGATCGGTTAAGATCAACCATTCCCTGTTCATAACCAGTTTCAATAATAACATCTATCTCATGGGTGCGTTTCTCTCGAATCAGATTTGCAACCGCATTATTATTAATCAATAGTTCGTATGCAGGAATAAGTCCACCGGTAATACGCGGTATGAGACGTTGAGAAAAGATACCGACCAAACTCGATGCAAGTTGTGCACGAATCTGATCTTGTTCTGCTGGATCAAATGATTCGACAATACGATCGATTGTTTGAGATGCATTATTGGTATGTAGTGTTGAAAGGACAAGGTGTCCGGTCTCTGCAGCGGTAACCGCGGTTGCAATAGTTTCTTGACTGCGCATTTCCCCAATCATGATCACATTCACATCTTGTCGGAAAATTGATCTAAGTGCTACGTTAAAATCTTTCGTATCGAGACCAACTTCTCGTTGGTCAATCATAGAACGCTCTGGTTCAAACAAATATTCAATCGGATCTTCGATCGTGACAATATGCTCTGCGCGTTCTTTATTTATAAGATTGATCATAGTCGCCATAGTGGTTGATTTGCCGTGCCCAACTGGACCAACAACTAAGAAAAAGCCTTGTTTCTTTCGTGAAAATGTTTCAAGAATAGGCGGGAGGTTGAGTTCGGTGATTGTTTTAACTTTAGGAATTAGACGAAGCGCTACACCAATAGCGCCTTTTTGGAAGAATGCATTTCCACGCAAACGAGCTTGTCCTTTAAAATCATATGCAAAATCAATCTCTTGTGTGCTCAAAAAAATATCTAATTTTGTCGGATCAATCATTTCCTTGAGAAGACCCATAACATCATCTTTTGAGAGAACCTGTCGAGTAACCAAAAACACCAGAGAGCCAGAGATTCTGATCCCTGGAAAACGCCCAGCAGAAAGGTGGAGATCTGACGCTCCTTCTCTGACAACTGTTAAGATGAGATCTTCGAGTTCTTTTTTATAATCCATACGATATTCTTCTTTATGTGGTGCCCTACCACACACAATTATTAATGAGGCAGTTTTGAAACAATTTCAGCAACTTTTGCAAGCACTTCAGACGGCGTACTATTTGCTTTCACAATATATCCACTCGCACCGAGCGATAATCCTCGAGTCACATCTTCTTCTTGTCCTCGGTTTGAAAGAATAATCCTAATCGCAAATAGAGCAAGACTTTCTTTTTTCATTGTCTCTAAAAGCTCGAACCCGTCCATTCCTGGCATAGCGATATCGAGGAGAATGATATTTGGATCTAAATGCCCACGCAAATGCACGAGTGCAGGTTCAGGACCTAATCCTGTGATCACTTCATACCCAGCTTGAGAGAATTTTACTGAATACATATCAAGCAAAAAGCTGTCATCGTCAACAATAAGAATTTTTTGTTTTTTTCCTGTTTCCATATATGTCTATCTATTATACTACGCAAATCTTTGCAATACTAGAAGCTGATGTGGACTACTCTTCAGCATCAAGATCTGAAGAGAAATTATACACTTCTGCTCGAGGAATTATACCCTGTATACTCTTGAGAAGTGCGTCTTCTTTCATAGTAATCATTCCTTTTGCACGTACCGCTTTATAAATAGCGTCTTCTGTCGGATTGGTTAAAATAATACTCTGGATTTCTTTGGTGACTTTATACATTTCATAAATAGCAATTCGATCTCGAGTCCCTGATGGACATATAGACGATGGAACGGTCTCGAACATTGTTCCGCCAACAGAGAACTCTTTTTTATACTCCTCTGGAAGATCTTTAAATTGGCGTTCGAAAATAGCACGAGTCGCTTCATCAACTGGAACTTCTTTTCTAGATTCCTCACAAGTCTTTTTAGAGAGTCTTTGTGCAACTGCAAGTACTAATGTTGGTGCGATCAAATAAGGGTCGACTCCCATATCAACAAGACGAGGAATAATACCAAGTGCATTATTTGTATGGAGTGTTGAAAGAACAAGGTGTCCAGTCAATGCCGCTTGAATAGCAAGTTGAGCTGTTTCTTTATCACGAATTTCCCCAACCATGATGATATTTGGATCCTGACGAAGAATCGAACGAAGTCCGGTTGCAAAAGTGTATCCAATCTCCGCAGTGACCTGAGATTGATTCACATCAGGAATATGGTATTCAACCGGGTCTTCAAGAGAAACGACATTTTCTTTTTCTCGATTGAGTTCATTGAGCATTGAGTATAGGGTGGTTGATTTACCAGATCCAGTCGGGCCAGTAATCAGAATAAGTCCGTATGGTTTTGCAAGTGCTTCACGAACCATTGCAAGATTGCGTGGAGACATGCCAAGTTGATCGAGTGGTTTAACTCCTCGCTCAGAATCCAATATACGCATCACCACCTTTTCCCCGTAATATGTTGGGAGTGTTGAGACACGGAAATCAATTTTTCTTCCTTCAATATTTGCAGAGAAGCTTCCATCTTGTGGTTTTCGTTTTTCATCAAGACGAAGTTGAGCGAGAATTTTAATACGCGCAACGACACCGGCATATACATTGAGTGGTAACACTAGTGATGTGTGCAATGTCCCATCAACACGAAATCTCACTTTAACTTTATCTCCTGCATTTTCTATGTGAATATCGGATGCATTACCCTCTGTCGCATGACGAAGGATAACTGCAACGATTTTGATAATAGGTGCGTCTTCAACAATCCGTTCTTCTTCTCCTGGTTTCAATTGATCTTGAATTTTCCTGTTTTTTTCAATGACCACACCACCAGATTGAGCAAGTTCTTTATCGAGTTCAGAATCAACGATTTGACCAAGTGCAGTATCTACTTCCCCAGAAAGTCCTTTATAGCTACCTAAAATAACATCAAACCCGCGTTTGGTTATCAAAAATAGTTTAAATGGCGTATTTGATTTTGCTGAAATAAATTCAAGAGCATCACGAGCTCCAATATTTTCTGGATCGACAATACCTACTTCGAGTATTCCATCCTTAAATGCAATTGGTGCGAAACCGTAATGTTTTGCAGAGTCTTCAGGAATATATTTAAGTGATTCAGGAGTGATTGATTTTGGTTCAACTACTTTTCCGGGAATATTATAAAATTTACTTTTTATTTCAATAACTGTCGATTCAGGAATACCGCTCGCGACGAGAGCCGAGTCAATATCTCCACCAAATTTTTTACCTGCGTCACGAATAACCTGGGCAAGGCCCTCTTCTGTTATTGCCCCTGATTGTATAAGTGTGTCGGTATAACTCATAGTTTATTAGTTTGCCGGTGGAAGTGTTCCGCCGTTTTGTGGAATATTTTGAAGTAAAGAGCCCAACGGTGGGATTGAGAGTGTCTCATCAGTAGTACTTTGTATTCCACTAGAAACAGGTGCGAATGGATTGGGACGACCTGTATTAGTGGGCGGAATAATCACAACACTAAAGTCTTCAAGTGTACTAAAAGAATCGTTAGTAAAGAGTTTGTCAGAGAGTGTCAATGTTTTAAGATTAAGAAGCGATGTTAAAAATTCTCGTCCAATATCAGATCCAAAGCCCTGTGATTCACCTCCGAGTCCTTGTGCGCCGACAGTTCTTCCAGTGCTTGAAGATAACCCACTTGCAGATGGTTGTACTTTTTCTCCCTGGAAAAAATATACGTATACCAAACCACCGATGGCTGCGAGAAGTATGAAGATGAAAACTTTTTTTAGAGGTGATGCCATAAAATTATTTTAACCAATAGGTTCTTATTTTAAAATCATATTTATACACAGTTCCTGTCGAAACAATACCACCAGTACGCACTGGGTCAGTAGAAGAGAATCCGACAGACATAATATCAACTAACCGTAAACTCTTCTCAACATCTTTTGAGAATTTAACAAAATTTTCGTATGGACCGACGGTTGAAAATTCGAGTTCAAACACACCATATTCTTTATTCATGAGTGCGAGTGTTTGACTATTTTCTGGGGACGCTTTCCCACCTTGTGGAGTTGTCGTTTTACCCGGAATACTAAATTTAACATTGGTAAGTGTGAGACCGTATCTAACTGCCATATTTTGGATCTCGATAACTAGACGAATATTGTCAACATAATCCGGAAGAAGTTTATCAAGACGAGTAAGATCACTAGTTGAAAATGTATTGTATTGATCGCGAAGTGTATCACGCACTTTTTGTAATTGATTGAAGTTTGCGAGCGCTGTATTGTATTCTCCGGTAGTCACACGAAGTGTTTTAATCTCTTTGTATGCATCAAAGGTAAAGAAGAAAAAGCTTGAAACAGATACTCCGAGTAATAATATTGGTAAGATTATGCGCATCATATTATTGTACTGATTCGTTAGCTGGTAAAGGGTTTTCTTCTCCGATAATAACCGGTTGGTCATTTATCTCAAGTCCGATTTCTTCGACACTATTTTCACCAGAAACCAATTTACTATAGAGAACAAATGATGGGTCGACTGAGAACGTCAAATCAAATGCAATATTTCCTTTGTCATCAAGAGTAAGATTTGAGAAAACAGCATTTTTAATATATTTATTTTTATTCAAAAGATCAGATTGATTTGCAATCGCGGTATACCCACCAGCTGGAGTTGAGAGTCCACTCATTTTTACATTCACCGCAGTCCCTGCATCATTCAGATATGCATAATTGAATTTTGTAAATCGAATAGTTTGAATAGTGATATCTTGAAACAATTCAAATATCGGAGAGACGGTAACATGTGTAGAGAGAAGTTCATTGCCAGTATTGATTCGTTTATCGAGACGAGAAAGATCTGAGACGAGTTTAGGTTCGAAGGATGCACGCGCAACAACGAGGGACTTCTCGAGTTCGGTTACTTGCTTTGTAAGATATGTTTTATAGAAATACACACCACCACCTAATAAAAGTGACGAAAAAAATAAAATAGTTGTAATAAAAGTAAACAAACTAACCGGACGAGTATGCGCAACCGGTTCTTCAGTTAAAGGCTTTTTAGGTATGAACGATGTTTGGAATTGTTGTTCCATATTAGATATAGTATATCACACATTAATGTAAATCACGCAATGCAACACCAACAGAAATAGCAAATTCAGGACCAATAGTCTTTAAAATATTCGCAAGAAATGCAGGAGACTCTGTTTTTGCGAATGGTTCGCCATAAACAACCTCACAAGAAAAATGTTTCTTTGATGCCTCATGGAAACCTTTCAGTAATGTTCCTCCGCCAGACAAGATAATCTTGGTTACCATTTTTTTATTTGTACGTTCATATTCAAGCATTGCTGTTTTTGCTTCCGAAAAAATAAAATCAAGTGATAATCTAATTATATCCGATACTGATGGATCTGGTGCGTTCCCAATTAATCCAAATTCTTTTTTAATTTCTTCTGCTTTTGCAAAACTAATATTAAGTGCAGTTGCAATCGATGCGCTAATATCATGAGAGCCGCGGTTGATAATATGAAATCCTTTCACTACACCGTATTCAACAACAGTGACCTTTGTTTTTGATGCACCCACATCGAGAACCATCACTGCACCCAGTTCCCTATTTGAATTTGCGCGGACACTAGAAAATACCTCTGATTCAAATGGGGATAGATTTTTCCCAAGACCTGCACCAATAATTTTATATCGTTCGATAGCATCGTTTAATATTGAAACAATAAGTACTTGTGTGTTTTGTTTTTCTGCACGTTGTTCGCCTTCTTCTTGAACGACTGGATCCTCAAATGCTTCTTGTCGTTTTGGAATTGCCCACCAATCAAGAGAAACCTCCGATATAGGTACAGGGATTTGTTTACGCGCCTCAATAGGAACTGCGGTTGGAAATTCTTTCTCAGTTACTGATGCAGGAAGTTCAACGATAAAGATAAGACTAGCAGTTGAAGTAATACTGATCGCGGCATTAGGTGCTGTAATTCCTGATTCACGCAACACATCAGTTATTGCTTGTACGATTTTATCTGTTGGAAGATTTGTTACCGCACCAGATTCTTTGCTGTCGTACGGGCCAAGTGCTATAGACCCATATGTCTCAAGAATGGCCCTGCCGTTTTTTACACGTACTTGTACCGCTTTTATTGAGGAAGTGCCAATATCAATACCAACAATGCTTTGATCGCCACCCCGTGATTGAAACACGCTTGAAAAAGTATCTCTGATTTTTTTGAGTAGATTGTCCATATAAAGTTATATATACTATACAGTATATCATAGGATTTTCTATTTCGTCCAAGGAAATCATAGTTATCCACACCTATAATCATGTCTTTCATTCAATCACTTTTTGACCTCATATTCCCTGAACGCTGTGTTGGGTGTGGATGTCGAGAAACATCACTCTGTGATGTCTGTCTCCAAAAGATTCCGAAAGCAAGAAAACATGATGCATCGTGGATACATTCACTCTTTTCATACAAAGACTCGCGTATGAAAAAAGCGATGTGGCTCATTAAATATAAAAATAGAAAACGACTAGCAAAAACATTCGGACAAGCGCTACATGATCTCATGCTCGAAGAATTATCAGAATACATTCAGTTCGAGCGAGCTCCTACTGTCGTATTCATTCCTATTCCTATATCAAGAAAACGATTACAGAAACGTGGATACAATCAAGCAGAATTAATTGCATCCTCTGTGTGCACATTATTAAACAACCCACACATTACTATCGAAAATAACCTGCTTAAGAAAACAAATGAGACAAAAAGGCAGTCACACTCAAAGTCACGGCGAGAACGATTAAAAAATATTATTGGATCATTTGCCGTAACCGAACGGTGTGACCCAAGATCAATATATATCCTCATTGATGATGTAACCACGACAGGTGCGACGCTTATCGAAGCAAGAAAAATCCTAAAAGAAAACGGTGCACGAAAAGTGAAAGCGTATACCGTAGCACACTGAGAAAACTATTTTCTCTTCTCTTTCATACTTCGCATAGATTGTCGGGAGGATGGGCTACGGCAACCGAGACAAACCTTGGGTAAAATTGTCTTCTTTGTCTTTGAAAGATTCTTCACTTCATCTAAAAATCGTTGCCCACATTTTGTGCATTTCATATATATTAAATCCAATGCGCGAGGTACGCGATAAAAATAAGTGCAGCAAGTAATCCCAGTATTGATTGTGCACGAGATAGTAATGCAATAATAATCACAATAATAGCAACCTTAACCCACCCTAAAACTAAAATCGAAGCCCAGATGGTTTGTAGAAGTATTTGAATAGTGTTCATAAGCTAATTGTAACTATTCAAATTGAATAAGTCAAAGTTATTTCTGACTTATTATCTTTTTTGATACCGCCCCAACAAATAATCTATACGCAGGACGATCTTCTTTTTTATATACAATAGGAACACCCAGAATTTGATTACAAATCAAACATTCCAGATTAGGAATATTCTTTATTGCACTGTTTTCCAATCCGGTATATTTTTTAGAATCAGAAATTCGATCAAGATACATTCTTTTGAGAATCCCGGGTCCATCTTTTTGATATAGACAAATCACTGTTTTGCATTTTTCACAAGAAATTTCTAATAATCGAGAATACCCTCCTCGTGATTTTTTATAGATATCATTTTTTAATTTTGTTTTCATTATTTTGGATTATATCAGATGAATCGAGGTAAGAAATGTCGCCATACAAAAGAATGATACCCCCGCAGAAAAAATGTGCCACAAACCATGATTGAGATCATATCCATGTTTAAACTGACGAGAGTAGAAAAATATTGCAATGACAGCACACCCGATAGCCACGAGACTATATGGCAGAGTCCAGTACCCTTTAAATAGCAGTATAAGGTTTGATGCCATAAGCACTGTTAATGAAACGACATCCACATATATCAATTTTTTCTCTTCACTAAAATGAAAATATGAAGAAATAATAAAAACAATTCCAATAACAATCGAATACCAAACAACCTCATAACTCACCGCGTATGCAAACGGTATAAGAAAAAATATATTACTCCAAAATTTCATCTGGCGAATATTATTCATATTAAAATTTATACAAAATAAGTATATAGATAATAAAAGGTATCATCCACACTGACCAATCAAGTAAACCTCCTTGCAACTTTTGATCATATTTTTTCGGATGCAAATAAAATTCCTGATAGGTCATCCACACACCGAGTAAAGCAAATACAATAATTGGCGCATACACACTAATATATAGAAATAATACATAGGAAACGGCCATCAACGCACAGGAAATGACAAAATGGCACACTTCTCTCCAAAATATATACAAAGGATAACTCCTTGCTTCGAGCCGAGGAAATATTCGGTCAGGTATTCTATCTAGTGAATCAAGTAGTGACATATTATTTTGCATTTACATCTGCTTGATGAATGCCGAATGTATTTCCTTCTGTATCTAAAAAGTATCCCTGCCACGCCATTCCAGGAAGCGCAAACTTGGGCATTGCGACGACACCGCCCGCTTTTGTTATCTTCTCCGCACACTCGTCATAATTTTCAACGAGCATAGTAATGACGGCTGCATTTGCCCCACACTGCTGCGGTGGTGTTTCTGCCGGGCGTCGGAGTAATCCTCCGTTAATACCCGCTTCGGTACTTTCTTTAGGAGCAGTCATAATCATCCAGTATTCCATCATACCCCCTTCCCATTTTTGAATGTCCCATCCGAAAACCCCTGTATAAAATTGCGCAGCTCGTTCTGGATCTACGGCTTGTATTTCAAAATGTATTGGTCTGTTCATTAACTAGTTATACCAAAATTTTGTAAATAAAAACAGAGAAACCACATGATTTGTCGCGGAGCCGGACGGATTCGAACCGTCGAGGGCGATTAAACCCTGCATCTTTAGCAAAGATGTACCTTAGACCGCTCAGACACGGCTCCATGAAAGTAACCTTACCAGAAAAAACTTGTTTTTTCTAGGTTCACTGGATTTTTATTATTTTTATAGTACACTCTGTTCGGTACTTAATGTATAAAATATCTGGAGAGGTCGCATAGTGGCTTAGTGCAGCGGTTTACTAAACCGCCAACCTGTAACAAGGTTCGAGGGTTCAAATCCCTCCCTCTCCGCATTAAAACGAAATCCCTAAATTGAATACCGGTAGGTTATCTGATACTCTTAAAGAGTATAGTTTTTTTATTAATTTAGCTTTTACATATACATATGTTACCAATAAATTTTATCGCAGTACTCGTTGCAGCTATTGCAAACTTTATCATCGGTTTTTTATTTCATGGACCAGTACTAGGAAAAACCTGGATGAGACTTGCGAATATACACCCAACAGGAAATGAAAAATTTTCTGATATGGTACCTCAAATGGTGAAGAATTTTCTCATGAATATCGTATGTGCATATGTACTGTCTCTACTGTATGTATTTGCTTCTACTTCATCAATCATGAGTAATGGCGTGTTTACTGGAATGGTTGTCGCCTTCTTGGTATGGATTGGTTTTATTGTTACCGGTAGTTCAATGGATGTTATCTGGATGGGAAAATCTTACAAACTGTGGTTATTTGAACTTTTTGCTTCATTGGTATCATTCCTTGCTATGGGTGCAATAATCGCAGTTTGGTAAATATTTAAATTACCAGTCTTATGGTAATAGTGTTCTTTTTCCATTCGCAACAGAAAACTCTCCTAGATACTTTCAATAGAATCATTTATAATGAGTACGTATGCAACACCAGACTATCACACTCAATCTTCACGACATCCGTGATTTATTTGTTGCGCCAACTATTGATCCTTTTTCTGAACACGAAACAATATTCATGGGGCAGTCAGGGCTCGAACGAATCATAAATAAACTGATTGAAATTCCAGACCACTGTCCTGTACCACGTATCATCGTCAAACTTCCTGGAGAAAAGATAACTAAAAATCTTGAAACACGGATACATGCGATCATCAATCGATATGCAAATATGAAAATAGAGGAAAATGAACACCAGAGAAAAGTGCTCCGTGCAAATGGACTTCGAGAACTCGTTCCTGGACTTATTTTCCTTGTGCTTTGTCTTGTTCTCGCAACACTTATACAAAGCAGTTTAATACCAGGACATGGATCATTAAAAACTATTTTAGGAGAAGGATTTACTATTATTGGTTGGATCGTCCTCTGGCACCCCGTTGAAGCATTCCTCTACGGACCTGCGGATCTCCGTAAAGAGAACAAGACATTTAAACTACTCAAGCGTCTATCTATTAAAATAGAATCGGTGTAATATCACATACGAGTCGTTTGTTGTGTGATTATTTTTCTGGTATAGTGAGCACAAACAAGTTCTCTTTATATGCTAGAAAAAATCACTATCTCTAATATTACAGATGAGGATATTAAATTTCTCACACAAAAAAACCAATTACTTCTCATAAAGATTATGGGACAGTACGGTGGGTTAGAACACACGATATCCAACGAAAAACATGTTATCCGTCACAAAAAATTTGAACTATTTGGAGATCTAATGCCTGAAAATTTTAAGAATGCCAATGGTCCAATATCTTATGTCGGACAAAATTCACTCAAAGATGCACTCTCTATGTACTGTGATTGGTTTACGTCACATGAAACAAAGGAGGGATTCATATATGCATATGAAGGCGCTACGCCTGTATATTTCTATCAAAAGGAATTAATGAGAGACCATTTTATAAAATTATCTGCAACAGATTATTCCTTTTCATTTTTAGAAAAGAAAGAATTGGCGAATCTTCATAATAGGTACGCATTTTTCATGAAAGAATTCACTAGAAAAGCAATTAAAAGCACTGAAAATGATTTATATAGTTAGAAAACATAAACCCCACTATCGGGGTTTTTTATTTAACAAATATCCCCTATTTGTGGGTTAACAACTTGTTTCCAATCCTTCGAATACATTCCAATTGAAAAACATCTATCCCCTGCATTAAAAATTATTTTTTCATTATCAAAAACTGAATTGTCGCAATAGACCGGCAAACTAAAAAGATTCCCGAATGGCGGAACACCACCCCGTTTAACACCGCCAGTTATTTCACTCACTTCGTCTTTGGTTGCAAACCGAATGTCGGAGACTTTGAATACTTCTTTCATTTTTTTAGAATTAAATGTCTTGTCTCCGGGAACTATAACCATGATAAACTTTTTCTCTCCAGAAACCTTACCACGAACAATAAGCGCTTTTGTTCCCTGATGTAGTTCATAGCCGCTCCGAACACGTGATGCATCTTCACTGGTGATTACTGGCTCATGCTCAAAGACCTCAAACCATAAGTTATTTTTAGTGAGTATATCTCTAATGTTTTGTACGACAGCGTGATATTCCATATGAATCCATAGTATAGTACAATATCGGCATGACTGAAAATCATAAGGAATCAAGAAGTTTGGAAGAACTCGTTCAGGCAAATGAACTCAAATCAAATCTTATATCTATCTCTGCGCACCAACTCCGCACATCACTTGCTGCACTCAAATGGATTTTGAAAATGCTTCTTGATGGTGATGCAGGGAAATTAAACAGTGAGCAAGAGAATTTGATTAAAAAAGGATACGAAAGCAATGAGCGAATGATCACACTCGTCGGAGAAATGCTTGAACTCGCACACCGAGAAACAACAGCGGGAGTGGCGTATCACTTTGAACCAGAAAATATTGTTGAGTTAATCGATGAGACGGTATTTGAATTCATCAGTGAATCATATAAAAAAGGTATTGAACTTATTTTCCTTAAACCGGACACACTGATCTCGCCGATCAAGATAGACCGAGAAAAAATGCGTGTTGTCTTTGAGAACTTGATTGAAAATGCAATCAAATATAGCTCAAGAGAAGACAAAATATTTATTTCTATTAAAGAAGAAGAGAACGATATTGTTATATCCATAAAAGATACTGGTATGGGAATACCCGAAAAAGACATTCCTCTCTTATTTGGGAAATTTGTCAGAGGTTCAAATACTGCTTCTATTCCAGGTACCGGACTTGGTCTTTACACAGTAAAAACCGTACTCGATCAGCATAACGGAACCATACATGTGGAAAGTACACCCGAAAATGGGACCACATTCAGTATTACCCTTTCCAAATAGAGCTCATCTGGTAGACAGACAATTCCTGTGCTATACTAGCCCTATATGCAAAAGAAAGTAATCATAGTAGAAGATGACAGCTTCCTCCAAGGATTGGCTGTTTCCAAATTACAAAAAGAAGGATATGAAGTGAGTAGCGCATCAAACAGTGACGAACTTTTCAAAATACTTGAAACCGTCAAGCCTGATATTTTCCTCATGGACCTCGTGTTCCCGGGATTAGGCGGATTTGGTTCTATAAAAAAAATAAAAGAGAACTTGGTTCTTTCTCAGATTCCAATGATCATCTTTTCAAACCTTGCCGAAGATAAAGACTTTGCTCAAGCCGAGGCACTCGGTGTCCCCGCAAACAACTTCATGGTGAAATCAAACTTCACACTCGAAGAACTCGTTGAACGCATAAAAACACTAGTGAAATAGTAAAAAAATGCCCAACTGGGCATTTTTTGTTTTGCTTCGCTTACTGATACAATATGCACATGCAATTATCAGATCCGGTAAATCTTCACTTCCGACTTGATGAGAAACACGTAGTCGGACTAAAGCGCCTTAAACTCGAAACCATTCGCGACATCTTATGGTACTTCCCTGCACGGTATAGCAATATTGGAGAAATAAAAAAGATAGAAAATATCACCGAAGGTGAACAGGTTGTTTTGTATGGAAAGATACTGAATCCAAAAACAAAAAAATCATTCCGGACAAGAATTCCAATGGGAGAAGCAACACTCGACGATGGCACGGGGAAAATAAAAATTATTTGGTTCCATCAGGCATTCATGGCAAAGAAAGCATTGAATGGCGATACGGTAAAAATATCCGGAAAGGTTTCAGAAAATAAAAACGGTCTGTATATTTCAAATCCGGAACTTGAACAAACTCCTTTTATTCCAATCGATACGCACGACTCGCTCTTTGAAGGCACTTCAGGAGAAGCGCTCACTCACTATCCAATCTACCCGGAAACACGCAGTGTCACCTCAAAATGGTTATATCACGCTGTACAGAAAATAATGAAAAGTGGAGTACTTGATACTATTACAGAATATATTCCGGAAACAATTATTAAAAAATATAATCTTCCAACACTTCGCACTGCTCTCATTTGGATTCACGCCCCCCAGAAAAAAGGAGATGCCGACGCAGCTCGTAAACGGTTTGCTTTTGAAGAAGTCTTTTTCATACAGCTTGCGCGACAAATCGAACGCAAGGAATACGAATCCCTTTTTTCATACAAACTTGCCGTTCCTAAAAAAGATATTGCTGATTTCATTTCACGATTCCCTTTCACGCCGACAGCAGGTCAAAACAAAGTTATCGATCAGATATTAGGCGACCTGGTAAAAGATAAACCAATGTCACGATTAGTCGAAGGAGATGTGGGGTCCGGTAAAACATTCATCGCAGCAACTGTCGCTTACGCAGTTATTAAAAACAGGCCTATTGGGCAAAATTTCGGCAACATTCAAGTTGCCTATATGGCACCAACAGAAATCCTCGCCACGCAATTGTTTGAAAATTTCATCAACTATTTTGCGCACACAGGTATTTCTATTGGTCTCATTACTGGAAGTGGGTGTAGGAAATTCCCCAGTAAGGTTGCATCTGCGACAAACAGTTGGACAACCATTTCTCGAACACAACTCTTGAAATGGGTAAAAAATGGCGAAATTCCAATATTGATCGGTACCCATGCTCTCATTCAAAAATCAGTCGATTTCGAAGATCTTGGACTCGTCATTATTGACGAACAACATCGCTTCGGTACAAATCAGCGTATGAAGCTCGCTAAAAAAGAAGGACACTCCCCTCATTTTTTATCAATGACAGCAACACCCATTCCCCGAACACTCACTATGACGATCTACGGAGATCTTGATTTATCAGTACTCGATGAAATGCCGAAAGGACGAAAACAGGTCATTACTGAAATCGTCACGCCGGATAAGCGAAATAATGCGTATGAAAAAATAAAAAAAGAATTGGCTGAAGGCCGACAACTCTATGTGATTTGTCCGCGCATCAATGAACCGGATCCTGATCAAGAAATGGCTCTCAACGTTAAATCCGTCACAGCTGAAGCGAAGCGATTAAAAAATGAAATATTCCCTGAATACGAGATCGGTATTTTGCATTCAAAAATGACGAAACAGAGAAAAGAAGAAATGATGATAGATTTTTCCGAAAAGAAAATAGATATTCTAGTTGCAACATCCGTCATCGAGGTTGGCGTCAATGTCCCAAATGCGACCGTTATCATTATCGAAGGTGCTGAGCGTTTTGGTCTTGCACAACTCCACCAACTTCGCGGCCGTGTTATTCGAAGCAATCATCAAGCGTACTGTTATCTCCTCGCCGATGCGAAGACTCAGAAAACACTTGATCGTTTGAAAGCCTTAGTGACTGCAAAAAATGGATTTGAATTAGCTGAACTCGATCTTGCACTCCGTGGCGCAGGAGAACTTGCCGGCACCAAACAATGGGGATTGTCCGATCTCGGTATGGAAGCGATTAAGAATATCAAAATGGTTGAAGCAGCACGTACTGAAGCGATTGGTCTCGTCGATCGCGATCCAACACTCAAAGCAGAACCAAAACTCAAACAAGCGCTCACCGACCAAAAACTAGAGGAGATGCATTTCGAATAAGAAATTAATCATCTTGTTGAACCATTCTTCCCCCGAAGTTCAAACTTGTCCACCCTCCACGACTCGAACGTGGGACCCTCTAGGTATAAGCTAGATGCTCTAACCAGCTGAGCTAAGGGTGGTTTTGGATCGCAATAACTATAGCAAAATGGGATTAAAGCGCAATTTA
>CALRET010000014.1 GCA_943356375.1 Candidatus Nomurabacteria bacterium
GTGTTTCGCTCTTCTGTTACCACCGCACCGTTTGTAAAACGTATGTGCGGATTAGAGCATGAACTGAATACTACTGCGACTAAAAGAACTGACAAGAAATTTTTCATAGTTATAAAGTTTAATTGGTTACTTAAACCTCCGTAAGAGACTCAAGTAACCAATTAAAGATATAAAAGAACGTTTCTCTACAAAATCTCGAAACATGTTCAAGATCTTGATAAAGAAGAGAAGCAATGTGCTTCTCTTCTAATCAAAACTATCCTTCACTATCCGTTTCGGTTTCATTAACAACCATCACATCAACTTCTCCCAAATCACCTAATGTGAATTCAAGATATGTTTTAATGAGGTCGCAATACCGCCAGATGAAGGATGAACATAATTCATCTACAGGTGAAATCATAATGACTACACAGCAATTATTTCCATATCCGAAACTTGAGAAAGATCTTGCGTAGCTTAATGCTTCACGATAGATCTTATACAAGATAAGGAGATGTTCTTCATTGCCATAGTATTCTTCAACTTCAACGGTAAACGATTTTCTGTCCAAAAGATTTCCATTTTTGGATTCTCTGAACCATGCTTTGATTAGGACTTTTTCTTTTTCCATTTTGTTAATGTTTTAGTTAGTTTGTTTTTATATGTGCATATAGATACACGAGTTGTTGTACAAACATAACGAAATGGAAATATATTTTCAATATTTGAAAGAGCAATTTTAGAAGTCTTTGGTGAAGGGAGCGGATTGCACCCTTCCCAAAGCTTCTTTTTTTCTCCAGATGTTGGTGCATCCGGAGGGTTTGCAACGCGTTACCAGCACATTGCGGGTTCCGTAAACTTTGCGAGATTGGTCCAATACCAATCGATTGCATTGTCTACTTCCTTACCCAGTGATTGAAATCGGCTGCGCACATACCGATTCGTCCCAACCACCAAAAGACACAAATAAGAATACAATTCCCTACAGAATTTCGAATTGGTATTCAAAATCCTGATAAGAAAGGCAACGATGTTCGTTGCCTAGCTCCCGGGTGTTGGAAAATCTATTTCCAATCCCAGTCAATGGCGTTAGTCGCGTCAACGACAACTCCACTGATCACTACGTACTTTCTTGCGTTCATGCAGTAAGGTTTTAAGGGTTAGTACTAATGCGTGAGAGGTATATATATAAAGAGCTTTCGCTCGAATAAAGAACAAAAAAATGGGTAATAAAAGGTCAACTACCACCCAACCGACTTTTGCAAAAGCTTTCGCTTCTGTTTTCACCACTCATGCGTTGAGTAGTCGGCTTTTGAACTCACTTTTTGCGAATAGAAAAAGTGTAAAAGTTATCCGTCTGAAGACTTATTACAATCCTGGCTGGCCGGCCCTTCATGTACGACACAGTGCAATCCGTGTCACCCGTTTTCCAACTAATACCACAATGGTAACAGTCTTACGGTATGTTCCTACATCTTCAAACTTTCCCCTAACTTTGCATTCGCGACATTACTGTCCACACTGTTTTGTGTTACAAAACATAAGTGATCTTTTATGAAGATACAAACGAGCACACGACAAGTAATAGGAGGGGTTATACCACCCGAGCTTGCGGCTCGAGAGATCAACCACTTGCTTTCAAATTCAATCAGGTCTTGGAGGACAATATGAGTTGCAAGCAACCCATACTACACGTCAGGAGTTCATCCCCTGGTGTCTGTGAATCATCTAACTCGATATGCGGCTCCACCCGCATTCTCAACCATGTAAGTATTAACTGCCTTGCGGGGGCGAGCCAATATTCCACAATTGTGAAGATTTGAATCCACTCCAGCCAGTTCGCTCCCCGAGGGGTGCAAACTGACCTTTGTAACTCTGCCGTTGTTGTGCATCCTGATCGAAACCAGGGACAACGACATATCGTCTGTTACCAGACTATCGCACTCTCCAGGGCGCGTTCGCATAAATGTGAGAACACCTTTACGCGAATGCACCCTGGAAATGGAATTTTGAAGATGTATGAGACGAATTCCCTTTAAAACGTTATATTCAAAGGGGATTGCAGGAAACATGGGCAACAACGACCATGTTTCCAATAATCCCCCTTTAAGCTAACGCTCTCGGGAAGATGACTTCGTATCGACTTGGGCTAGCTCCACTGTTTTTAATTAGTGAGTGCGCAAATCTGTCTGAAATCGGTGACAAAACAATTCGTTCTTTATCAATGTTCTGGAGACAGTATAGCAAATTAAAATACTTTTGTCAAGCTTTTTAGTACAGTTTTTACTAAATTTAATAAAAATCCTTATTTTATAAGGATTTTTTAGAACTAATATGTTTGATAAACTGGACACTTATACCACTAATTTAGGGTAAGTATAAAATCGCTTGACAAATGATTTGCAATAGATTATAATGGCTTCAGACAGTTTTAAATAGTAACTTAAAAACCCTTTATTTATGAACCCACAAAAACTAAGACCCAGCTATGACTGATTAAGGTGCATTCGGACCGACCTGATTGACTGGCACACCATCTCAGGCGGTCCGACCACGATAGTGGCGCACCAAAGTTAGTTCTATATCCGTATAATTCACTTAATTAATTAAAAAAGGAGGACCCCATGTACGACCGAAGATAAGTCTCGTCAAAAAAAGAAGTGACTCGTGTTATGTAAATTGGTTTGCGCAGCAACATTCTCCGTGGAAATGAGGATGTAAGCGCCAGACTACAAATATCATCTGCTCAGACAGATTTGATGAACACAACAATATTGTTTGTTCACCGAAACAACCAAAAGCTGTAAATGTTACATTGACTATACTCTCCAGTATCAAAAGAGAAGTCAGGAACAAAAGATGGCCAAGGCCGAAAGAAAAATGTTTGAAAAAGATGAAAACTACGGAAAGGGTTTACTGGTTTCATAAAAGAAAGGATCAGAAAAACCCATCACTTGTTCTATGTTCTATCGAGCAAATGTGGAGAAAGGGCTGCAAACGTTGTTTGCAGCCCTTCTTTATTTGGTTTATTTACATATTTTTCTTTTCTTTCTCCTTTATTCCTTCAAGTGCGAGCTTGAACATGGTTCGAAGAGTATCCGCAAAGTCTTTGTTTTTTATATAAATCGCAGAAAGATTCTTTGTAACTGTATGAATCTTTACATTATCGTTAAAAATACCAATATCACAATAAATAGGGTATTTTTCAGGGTCAATCCTGTGTCGTTCTGACATTTCATCAGACGGTCTCGCCTCTCCTTTGGTTGTATAGATTGAAATTGCTTTAACTTTTTTCTTAACTCGTGAACCTCGTGCGGCAATTAATTCTTTCTCAGTAAACATGGTTTCAACGATATCTTTAGGATAGAAAAGATTTACTGTTTCGTCTTCGGTAGTATTTTCGAAATAATTTTGCACAGATTTCAAAATACCCTCTCGTCCCTCCAGAATTTTAATAATAGGCATTTCACCAGTCTTAAGAGAAACACTCTTTAGTCGTGGAACTACTTCATTTAGAAGCTTTTCCTGCTCTAAAATACGGTTTTTCTCGTTTTCAAGGAAGGTTACGAGGCGTTCTGGTGGTTCCGCTTGGTATCTAATTTTTTTATCCTCTTTTACCTCGGAGACCAAGTCTTTTTTCTGGAGCGATTCAAGTAATGGGTACAAACTCGTACGATTGATCTTAGTCATCTGTGCAAGATCGATGACTGAAACAGCGCCAACGGAGAGCAATTGTAAATAAATGTTTGCCTCCTTTTCAGAAAGCCCTATATCGGTGAGAAATTTTTCTATCATATATCTCTAGAATAACACAAAACCCCCTCCGTGTGGTAGGGGGTTGAATATCAGGTTTATATAAGAGCAGGTTCTTCTTCAAAAATTAGTTCTGTCTGAATGCCAAGCTCTCTCTTGATCTGTTCTACTGGTTGAGTAAAATAAAACCTTCGGGCAAGTATGGCGAGCGCCATAGCTCCTTTTCCATACAGTGAATCCGCATCTTCCGCAATCCACGTTCTAGTGAGATCAATCAATTTCCTTCTACTAACAAGTTCGAATAGTTTTTGCGCAACGATCAGTCTCGATCCCCAATCAAATGAAAAACCGGCATGCATGTGTGGAAATTTTTTCGCATATGCATCATTCGTCTGAATTGAAACAGAATACAAGATAGTAAGCTGTTTCAATTTAACAATCGAACGCCTCAGATTTATTGCAAGAATATCATGCATTCGTGAAATGGAAACTGTCAGGTATTCTCGGTTCTTCTCAAGGAATGAGTTTCGTTTTCTCTTGTTAGGGATATGAACAAGGGTTCTAAGTCCGGCAATATGCATTTTTACTTTTTCAGCTTCAGAAAGAGTGCGGACGGTATGCGCGAGACGAAAGATCCGCTTGGCAATCACCGTAATGGGTCTTTTATTTTTAAAAGCTTCGACAACTTGTACTTGTCTTTTTTTAAATAAACCCGGAACCGGTTCTAAAACGGGCTTCCTTTCCTTTATATTCATGTTCAATCCATAAATCAAACGCGGATATAGAAGATGTAGTGGTATTTGGAGATCCTTAGAAAGAGAATCTGTCTTCAATCCCTTTAAAAAAGGTCGATGCTTTAATAAATTTTTCATGTACTAGATCAAAATCTGCCTGAAATATCTCATTTTTATAACAAGCTGTCAATGTTTTGCATTAAAAAAGCATTGGTATATAATGTAGTTCAAGCTTTTAAGCAACCCTGCTTTCAAGCTCTAGAGCGAAATAATAGGGTCGAAGGTTTTTTAAATTAAAGTATTGTCCGGGTTACCGATAGCAACACGGATACACGTACTATGAATAAACAAGCACTCGTAGAACTTGTTCACCAACAACTTGGTGGAACAAAAGTTCAAGCAGAACAAATTGTCGATGGTATCATCAACGGTATCGTAGGCACTTTGAAGAGCGGTAATGAGGTCTCAATTGCAGGTCTCGGAATCTTCTCTGTGAAAGCTCGTGCAGCTCGCATGGCACGCAATCCAAAAACTGGAGAAGCGGTCAAAGTGGCAGCAACGAAAGTTCCAAAATTCCGTGCCGCAAAGGCATTGAAGGATGCAGTGAAATAAAAGCGGTATTTACACCAGGACAAGTCCTGGCCAAGTAGAGCTCGCATTTGCTCGTACTTGTCCGATGCCAAGCATCGGAGTATTCAACCCTTATATAGCAACGGCGACTCGGACGTTGTGTGAATGATTACATTCCCACACGCTCCTCGCTTGTTGCAATAATATTCATGCGCATACATAAAAATCCCAGACATGTCTGGGATTTTTATGTTAATTATTGATTTTTGTGCGGGATGGGAGAATCGAACTCCCGACATTAGTTTGGAAAACTAAAGTTATACCATTTAACTAATCCCGCATACGAAGATACTATCAGAAATGAAGAAAATTGCAAAATAAAGGACATTAATAACCCCAGAGCAAAGCTCTGGATTTGCTTGAATATTCAAGCAAATCCCGCAGTAGAACTGCGTGGTATCCTAGCCTGTAATATGTCGTCGAACCCAGTAGGTGATTCCACTGAATCATCGGACGCTGTGTGAGTGGGTACACTCCCACACGCTCCTCGCTAGACATAATAAAAACCCCAAATATTGGGGTTTAAGTGCTATTTAACCAGGATTTCAAGAAATCCTTTCTCTGCAAGTTCCGAAGCGAAGAAAATTCTATTTTCTTTAATTAAATCGAAAATTTTTGAACCGATCTCACTCCTATGGAGCATTTGATCATACACTATTCTTTTTTTCATATTTCTGACAAAAGCTGGTTTTTCTTTTATCATAATATTTTCATATTCATCCCCTATATCCTTTTCAATCATAGTAGAAGAATCTGTTCGAGGAATTATATTCACTGAGGTATTTACCTGACCTGGATGCATTAAAAATCTTGCCCCTGGATTGACAGCAAAACGTCTGTTACAAAAAAAGAATATATCTGCACAAGCACTACTACATTCATCAATAACAAGACCTGTAAATACGATTCCTGTTGATTTGAGAAGTTCCATGGTAGAAATCAGTCGTGAGCCCACAATAGGAGCACCACCAAGACTCTTAGGAAAGAGTAAAATTATCTCCCCTTCATCATCCATAATTTTCTCGTATATATCCTGAATTGCCTTATTTATCAATTTTTCCGTTATTTCATCACCGATAATGACAGCTCGCTTCTTGAGGTCATTCAAATTTATCTGTTTGTCCACTTGCTTTTTTAAAGTAAATCTGATACAATTGTATATTATAAACGTGAATTTGTCAAATATACTATGGAAAACCTAAATATAAACAATACTAACGAGGAAAAGGATGTTGAGACTCCTGCTCCTGCTCAAGAAAACGAAACACCAAAAGAAGAAGGTATGGCTGATTGGGATGAAAAGAAGCGTAACCTCGAAACTGATGGATGGAGAGACCAAAAATAATCTCATAAAAAAACCACCCTTTAGGTGGTTTTTTTATGAGGAAAACAAGAATTTTTCAAGAATAGTCTATTTATCACCATAAAATACAAAAAACCGATACGAAGTCGGTTTTTTGTATTGTCGGGGTGCCGGGATTCGAACCCGGAGTCGCCTGTTCCCAAAACAGGAATGTTAGCCGTTACACCACACCCCGAAAGCACGGAATAACCTAAAGATAATAGCACAGGACCATTAAAAATGAAATGAGTTCCATCTGTGGGCTTTCTACGTTGTTTATGCTATAAATTCAGCAGATAAGACCTTAGACAAATGAATAAGAAGAATACATTGGCGAAAATGGAAAAACTCCTACACCAACTACCATCACCTGAATTAGATAAGGTGAAACATTTTTTACGAAAAGAATTCATAACCCTGATTACTGTAATCTCAACAACAAATGATATAGATGGTGAAGGAAACCCTCCACCAAAACTGAGTGCATGTCTGACTGCACTTCGCTTTTTCATTGCTTGGCATCTCTGGATGTATCAAGGATACAAAATTACTCCAATTGCATCCTATATATTCTGTGAAACTGATGGAGGATTTGGAATCCATTTTGAGACAGAGAAATATGGATTATTTATGATGATAAAAACACAAGAAGATAATGTCGCATGGTATGGATATAATGGAAATAAAAAAGCAATGAACGAAGAACTTATTGAGACAAAAAGTGTAACAAAAATTAAGCTGAAAAAATATAGGAAAACCGAAGGAATTCCAGAGTTTTTTCTAAAATTTCAAACATAGTACAATCCCCGCATATGGCGGGGATTTTTTAATCTAGAAATATGACACGGCCGGTTGAGTAACGAGAACCAAAACTTTCTCGTTCGAGATTTTCTTCTGGAATATCATAGAGAAATTCTGAGGGTGTTTGAATTTGTCGTGAACCGAATATGGTACGTACAGATGCATGAGTAAGATACAATTTTTTCTCTGCTCGAGTAATGGCAACATAAAATAGTCGGCGCTCTTCCTCTTTTTCTTCTTTGGTCCCACCATTACCGCGTGCATGCGGAAACAAATCATGTTCAAGTCCAACCACAAAAACCGTTTGAAATTCAAGGCCTTTTGATGCGTGTACAGTCATGAGACGCACTCCTTTCGTATCTTTAAGAAGAGTATCCTGATCACTAGCGAGTGCTGCATCTTCAAGTAATTTTTCGATACCGCGCAATGCATCTGTATTTTCAATTTCACTTTGCTTGTCGTATTTAGTCGCCAACGTTGCAAGTTCACGCATGTTTTCAAGTCGCTCCCGATCTTCTTCGGTTCCATCTTTCAATAATTTTTCAAAACCGGTTTCAGTAACGACAAACCGTACAACCTCGGATGGTTCATGAGTTTCAATAAATTCTCTGATGCGTTTCAGTAGCAGAAAAAAATCTCCGATTTTTTTCTGTGTTGCCGCTGGTAATCCGCTTTCCGCAATTGTCTGTGGATTCATCCCGTCTTTCACATGTACAGCAAAAAGTTTATCGACAGTCGTCTTCCCTATCCCACGAGTCGGCACATTGATGATGCGGCGGATATCTGAAAATGATTCTGGATTAAGTGCTGCACGAATATAACACAGTACATCTTTGACTTCCTTTCGCTCGAAGAATTTAGTTCCTAACACCTGATACGGGATCTGCGCCATAAGAAGTGCATCTTCAAAAGTGCGAGATTGGAAGTTTGCCCGATACAGCACTACTATTTTTTCAGGATCTGCGCCATTTTTCAATAATTCGTACATCTTTCCCACTACAAATTCGGCTTCGCTTGATTCATCATATGCTTCACAGAGAGTGATCGGCTCTCCGTCGCCGTTTTTAGTAAAGAGCGTTTTGTCTTTCCGTTCTTTGTTTTTTTTGATCACTTCATTAGCAGCAGAGAGAATAGTTCCTGTTGAGCGATAATTTTCCTCAAGTAAGACTACTTTTGCATTCGGAAAATCCTTTTCAAAATTAAGGATATTCCGAATATTTGCCCCGCGCCAACTGTAAATTGTCTGATCGGAGTCTCCTACCACACAAATATTCTTATTATCTCCAGTTAAAAGCATTGCCATGTCATACTGGAGTTCGTTGGTGTCCTGATATTCATCTATATGAACATAACGGAATCTGTCTGTATATTTTTTTCGTACTTCGCTGTTTGTCTTGAGTAAGCTGACTGAAGTAAGGAGCAGATCATCAAAATCAAGTCCGCCTTCTTTGCGAGCGAGCTCTTCATACCTTTTCCAAATTTTATGAATTGTTTCTCCGCTATATGAACTGATATTTTTAGCAAATTCACCAACTGTCACGCCATCACTTTTTTGTTTTGAAATAATTGATTTGAATTTCTTTGGTTCGAATTGTTTCGGATCAAATCCCCCATCAATAATAGACTGTTTAACCAATGCAACACTGTCTGACTCATCCAGAATAACAAACGAGCGAGGGAGTTTTGCCGCTTCATAATTTTCTCTGAGAATAGAGACACCAAGCGCATGAAAAGTACTCACAAAAGGCTTGCCGTAGACTTTCTGAGCGGTTAATAACGACTCTACACGCTCTCGCATTTCTTTCCCTGCTTTGTTTGTAAATGTCACGGCGAGAATTTCATTTGGTCTTGCGCCTGCATGCACCACGAGGTGTGCAATACGATGGGTTATAGTCTTTGTCTTGCCTGCTCCCGCACCTGCAACAATCAAAAGCGGCCCTTCCGTGTGGAGAACCGCTTCTTTTTGTCTATCATTGAGATCTTTTAAATAATCCATGAGTAACATCATAGCATGAAACTTGAAGCTTGAAACATTTAAAAGAATACAAAACACATGCAACACCTTCGGTGTCGCATGTGTTTTGTTGTATTGTATTCACTTTATAACTTTACAAACTTTCTACCTTGAACTTTCCAATGTCTGTGCGATAAAATCATGCAAGAATGAATCCATGGTTTGCCCTTCTGTTGGGGAAAGTGCGATACCAGTATCTTCACTTATCCTTTGTAATGATTCGGCAAATTCAACATATTCAGGATTAATCGTTCCTTCTGTATTTTCTGCAAAAAATGATCCTGCGTCCACAGATGAAAGTTCGTTCCAAATGGAAGTCTCTGGTCCATATTTTGCTTCAGTAAGAAGCACACCTTCTTCAACAAAGAACCGAGAAAGGAGTGTATTGGTAGCATCAGTAACCTTCTGTTCGAACATCTGTTCAGGGGTAAGCACCTCTGCGACCGAAACTTCCGGTATTTTTTGTGTTGGTTCTGCTTCAGGAACAACTGGGGTGGAAGCAGGAGTGGTTTCTGTAACCTGAGAAAACGCACTATCTTTAACAATATCTCCGTATTCAGATTCGATAGAAGTATTAAGTGTCGCTATTTCTTGTTGTAGAAATGCAATTTCATCTCCAAATCCTTTCTGAGAAATTAGTGATTTCAATAATTCCTCTCGAATAGCGAGGGTCTCAATACGAGCAAGTAAATCTTCCATCTTTGGATCGACTGCACCAGGTGCTGCATACCCAAAACTATCAAGCCAATTCTCATTTAAATATTGTTCTGGGTCAGTGAGAAGTTTACCATTAGTTATCACATCGAGAACATTTCCGCTTTCGTCATAGGTAAAATTAACAGTACCGTCATATGATGGAATATTTACTATAAACTCTTTCTTTGTAACAAGATCTTCGACTCCCTTTGTTTCAGTGGCTGCCTCAGCCGCCTCTTTTCCTGTTTCAACACCTTCTACTGTTTTTTCTGTTTCTACGCTCTCGGTAGTTGTTCCTTCTGATTTTGTTTGATATTCATATCCTTCATTATCGGTGCCCTCAAAATCGTCTGCCGATGTATGAGATTCAACCACATTTCCATCAGTATCATATTCTGAAACACCAACCTCGTCACCATCAAGAGATAACTGATATCCGACACCTTCGGTTCCAACACGAATCTCTCCTTCTGCTCCAACATATCCGAGATCCTCAGCGAGTCTATGTGCGGCACCACCTGAGAATTCATGGATATCTTGTGTTCCATTCCATCCTAATTTAGTCGCAATATCAGTATTTGCTTCAATTTGACGTCTAAATGCATGTTCAATTCCTTCACCTTTAGCGATTTTTGCCTCTTCGGTGAGTTCAGACGTAGTCTCTGTTGGTGTTGTTTCAGTTTCTTTTGGTATAGATTCTTCTGTTTTTTCAGGAGCCATTTCTTCTGTTTTTGTTTCATCGGTTGTTGTCTCATCAGTATTCTCTTCTATCTTTGGTTCCTCTGCTTCAGATTCTTGTGGTGTTGTCTCTTCTGTCTCTGGTGGAGTATTGTCTGTTTCTCCTGGATTAGGATCTGTTTCAACAACGCCCCCATCTTCAACAGGAGGAATAATGTCGTCACTTGAACCAATGTTGGCAAAGTGTTTTATAGTATCTATTGTATGACTTCCCGCATCCCACGCCCATTCACCAGCATATCGAGCCATCGATCCGAGCATACCAAATCCTGCACCCATGAGTGCTGCTTTACCTACCTCTGCTCGCCATGCGTCGTCTTTTACTAATTTATATTTTTCACTGTTACGTTTTTGAATATCTGCAAGAAGTTCCGCACGTTGTGATGGATTTTTTGCGAGATTTATTTTATCTTGATCAGTAAGCGCTCCAGTTGTATAAGTCGATTCCGCGGGACGACCAACTATCCATTGAGGTAAATAGCTCTTGAGTGATTTTAAACCTTTTGTGATTTTTTCTCCAATACCCGGAAGCACTAAATTATCTCGCTCAGCAATGAGTTCAGCAATGTTTCTCTTATAGTGACCAATAGTCTTTTTATCTTCACTAGATGAATTCGGTTGTTTCTCAAGAATTTCAATTTCAGCTTCTCGTTGTTTGATTGTTTCATTAAATCGCTCTTTGCGTACATTTGATCGATTTTCTTTTTCAGTATACAACTCAAGAAGAATATCGTCTGCTGGATTTTTTTCATTAATTGCCAAATATATTTGTGCTTGAGTTAATTGTGTCGTAAACGCGAGATGATTCTCGACTCGTTCAGCATCAGAACCGAAATTGATTGTTCCTTCTGCAGATTTTGCTCGGATATACATCTCACGACGGCGAAGTGATTGGATGAGAAGAAATCTTTTCTTGTGGTATTCTCTTCTTTCTAAACTACCTGATTGTGCGTCCAGATTTTCTATATCCTGAAGTATCTTTTTTAAACGCTCTGTTTGTGTATATCCATCAATGGTCATTGCGAGGGTAGCTTCTCGAAGAGTTACGTCTTCTAGGCCACGATCCTTGAGTGATTTTTTAATCGCTTGCGCTTCAGTGCTCGTAGCACGACGTGCAGCTTTTTCTTGTGCAATTACATTACGATTATGGGTTCGGATACCACCGATCGTACCAGTAACCGAACCAGCGAGCATGGCCGCAGGGAGTGCGCCAATACCCAGCGTTATTGCCGCACAACTTCGTGTTGCAGCACCAACCACAAAGGAAATACCTTTATCTGCACTCACAATATCCCCGAGCTTTGCAAGTTCACTTGGGTCTCGTAGTTCAGATAATTTTTCCTCAAAATCAGGATAGTTACCCAAAAACTGCACCATATGTACCTTGTTTCGAAGCTCAATACCATATGAAACTGCCTGTTCTTCAACATCAATACTATTCCCAAGCTCTTTTTTCTTCAAAAAAACCATGTTGCTGAGCGCCTGTTCAAATAGAGCTTCTTGTGCCTTATATTCTTTCTGCTGTTTCTTTGTTGCAGTGTTAAATGACCATTCGTGTGGAATACGCGCAAAGAGATTTGCTTCGCTATTAAATGATCGGATAAGTTTTTTCTCAGCATCAGACAGCATCCTTCCATTAGATGAAGCAAAAGCGGTTTCTAAACGTTCAACTTTATTTTTCTTAGTTCCCTCTTCAATAACTTCAACATCAAGATTAAGTGTTTGCACACCTTTTACGAGTTGTTGGAGCAATTCACCGTGTATTGGTAATCCGCCAGCCATAATCTGATCGGCAGATTCCTTGGTCTTTGTTACCAGTTGATACTTGTTGCTGACCATTTTCCAAATTTGTTTATTCCACTTGGAATTACGCATATCATCCTGACGATTTTTGAATCCAGCATCTTCAATACGCCCAAGTGTAATTTGTCCCAAATTTTCAAGAACCATACGTTGCTGACCATAAGAAAGACCATCAAATCCTTCGATACTATTGATCGCATCTTCCAGTGTTATATTAAACGCACCCAATTTTTCTCGGAGTGTTTTTATTTCATCTAGAGTAAAATTCAAACTATCCACTGTACGGAGTGTCGGCCCTGTATGAGTTGGTCCAGTTGCAACAGTTGGAGCTGGTGGTGGTGTAAAAGTGATGGTTGTCGTAGTGGTAGTATCTTCAGCTGTTACAGATTCAGTAGTATCATCCGGATCGCCCGGAAATAAAGTAGGTGTCGGTGCTTCCTCTTCTTCGGGTGCGGTCCCGCCCATCTTTTCAAATTGTGCTTTTACTTCAGGTGGGAATTCTCTGCCTACTGTTTGAGCATCACCAAACGCCTCGTCTGCAAATAATGGTTGAAGCTCTGCATGCAATTTTTCAATCTCTGTAGTGTTTTCTTTTTTCTCTTCTACAACAGTGGTCAACACTGGTTCAATAGTAGAAATAGGAGAAGCAGTTTTCTCAACTTGCCCTGTTTTGAGTCTGACCAATTCTCCATATACCTTCTGAAACTTTGCTCTAGCTTCTCTACTATAATAATATCCCTTCCCTGATTCATCTTTTTTGAGCATCTGGTTTAAGAAATAAATCATTGGCTGTTCTAAGAGCATTTTCTTTTCTGCTTGTACCACCTTATCATCTGCCAATGCTGGGTTGTTATAGTACTCCAAAATATCAGCATATTCTGGCATACTTTCAAGTATTGCTTGAATCTTAGGATCTGACTCTGGTCGAATTTTTGTTTCAACGATTGGATCTGCTTTTTTTACCACTGGTTCTATTTTCTTTACAGGTTCTTTAACCACAGACTTAGGTTCAACTGTCTTTTGTATATACAATGTACCCTTGTCTTCAAGATCACCAAGTTTTTTCGCATAGCGAGAATCAATAGCACCAACAATTCTCAAATTTCCAAGTAAGGTATTTTCATCTGTATCAACACAATGATTGATAATCTCTTTTACCAGTGTGCTCAATAATTTTGGTTCAAGTTCATCCTCTTCGGTAATATCACCAAACTCCATAACTGTCCCGTCGTTAAGAGTGATCGTTGCAACAAAATCATCTTCTGGAACTTGTATTGATTTCACTGGAAGACCTATGGAATCCAATGCTTTTTGTATTGAAATTTTTATATCTTTTGGATCATCAAAATTAATATCCCCATCTTTAAATGAAAAATGACGCGCATATTCTTTTTGAGGTTTACCATCAAGTCGATCAATCTCTTTAACCAACTTACTAGTTAGATCTTTTTTTTCTGCATCCCATTCTGCAACTACTTTTTTTGCTTCTTCACTTCCTTCTTTTCTAATCTTTTCTATTCGTTCTTCTGGAGTTTGAGGTTTATATATATTATTTTCTTTTTTATTTGTCTTATGTTTATTACCTTTTTCTGTTGGTTTTGTTTTTGGTGTATTTTTTTTCTCAACCACTGCTTTAACTGGAGGCGTTGCTAACTCTTCAGTATTTCCTACCTCAGCTACAACTGCAGTTATTGCAATTTCTGCGTCGCCAACAGTCTTTTTAGCTTCTTGAGCGATCGGTTCAATCTTATGTGAAAGTTCTTGTCTGGCTTCTGGTCCACCTGTTTTTTCTGCCTTTTCTATTGCCTTATCTGCTTCTTCTTTTAATTGAACCTTCTTGTCTTTCAATTCTTGCATTTTTGCTTTTGCTTCTTCTTCTAACCCAAATTTCTTAAACTCTGTCATGTTCTTGCCTTGCAACTCTGAAAGTTTGATTGCACCCGCAATCTTGTCGCTCAACTCTTTCTTTTTCACTTCATCTTTTTTTGACATGTTATTTTCTTTGGGCATATTATTTTGATAATTCTTCTTTTAATTTTTTAACTCGTTCTCCTTCAAGCTCATTCAGGTATTCCGAGATAATTTTCTTCTGCAGTACAGCAAGTTCCTCAAGTTTCCGCATAGCGGCCGTGTATATCTCGTCTATCTTTAGTTTTGCTTGATCGTCGTACATATGCTAATTATTTTTTAGAAAACATATTATTATTTCTTTTTCGCTTTTTCTAGTATGTCCGAGAGCTCTTCATCAAGATCAGGATATTCTAATTTACTTGCAAGAAGATCTATAAACTCACTACCATGACGCATACCACTGATTCCTCGTTTTCTAATAGCTTCGTTAAGTTTTTCGATAACCAAAGGATCAAATATACTTTCTTCCTCCTTTGGTTCTTTTTCTAATTCTAGAAGTTGTTTGTCATATTTCTTATTTATTCTATCTATATTTTCCAGTTTCTTCTTAAATTGAGCGAGAAGTTCTTTTGCCTCAGTACTGTCCGGATTTTCTTCTAAATGCTTTTCTATTTTTAGATAAAAATCATTCAAAAACTTTTCAATATTAGCAAGATGTTCTCTTATATTTTTTTTCTCATCCTCTGAAGTATTTGGGTCTTTTAACGCCTGATTGAACTCAGATCGAATATCAGCACTCCAATAATCTAAATCTTCTTGTCTTTTTCTTTCAATCTGTGCTTTTTCGTTTCGAAGAACAATATCTTCAGCTGTAAAAATCGGCTGTCCATCTTTCTTTTTTTCTTCTTTTTCAATCAATTCTATTCCTTCTGGAAGCTCTGTACTTAATTTAACTGGATTCCAAACTTCAGTATTATATTTTTCATCGATTTGACGAGAAAATCTTGCCTGGAAACCCGATTCGAGTCCATATTCTTTACCACTCACATAATACGAAACAGCACTACTTCCGCGTTGCTTATAATAAAGAGTTCTTGGTCCTTTAGCTAATACAAATTGGATATTACCTTCTTTTGCTTCCTTTAAAATAAATTCATAGTCTGGAGCAATGTCTTTAAGATCTAACTCTTCTTTTGCGTTTATTTGAGCGGTACTATCTTTAGATGCGACCATCTTAGGTTTAACATTAAGCTCAATGAGAAAATCGTTGAGTTTTTTCAGATTCTGAACTCGTTCATTATATACACGTACAGAACCAGCCTCTGCTTTATTTTCATCAAAATCTTCGATTGCTTCAATATAGAAACTTATTTGATTTATAATCATGTTTTCAATCGGATACCCGTTTTCAAAAAGATCTTTCTCATAATGATTCAAACCAATTTCCTCTTTAATTTTCTCAAAAATTTCTTTTTCTTTATTCTTTCGATCCTCCTCTGTCATTTCTGTTTTGTTCTCAGTCGAAAGGACCGCTACTGGTTCTTCTTTTTTTGGTTCAGGTTTTACCGGTTCTACATACGGAGAAACAATAGGTGTTGGTTCTAATTTCTTTACTTCAACCACAGGCGCTATCGCTTGTACATTTTTTACCACCGCTTCCAAATCTTCTTTAGTAAATGCCACTGGAGCAATTTTCTTAGTCGCTTGCATGTATTTTACTTTCAACCAATTTATATAATGAGTAGCAACAACAGTTTCTGCATCTTTGCCGGTTGCGGTGTAAAGCATTTCTTTACCAGCATTATATG
>CALRET010000015.1 GCA_943356375.1 Candidatus Nomurabacteria bacterium
AAAAGCAATATGCAAAAAATGCATATTGCAAATTCAGACAAGCCAGTCACTCTGTATTCTTTAGATGTCATTCTTGCAGTAGGATACAGAACAAACTCAGCTCGTGCTATAGGATTTCGTCAGTGGGCAACAAGAACTCTTCGAGAGCATCTCATGAAAGGGTATACTATATCGGTCGAAAGGCTGATTTTGTGCTTATATATCAAAACTAAATCAGAATTCCCAATAATACTTGCTTGATTTCCCCAGAGAAAGAGAGTAGTGTTGATGTATATGCAAGAAACAAATCTAGAGAATAATTTAAAATCTTCTAATGAGCGTTCTGAAGAAGAGGAAATTCCTCTAAATGGCCAAGAAGTGTTAACCAATGATTTTGACATAGTAAACGATTCTGAGTATTTCAAAAAACTTGTTTTAAAAACAGAATCTGTTCCATTAGGAGGTCTTACTGATGATGTGGATAAATCTGTTGAAGAATTCATTAATCTCTCTTTCAAATACCTAGATGAACATGCTCCAAAAAGTAGGATGGGATTACTTGCTTTAAATGAAGAAGAAAGTAATCGTTTGATGGACATACAGAATCGTGCAAAGAAACTGGAGCAAGATTTGAATGTTCTTCGAGCACAAAAAGAGCGCAAGAAGTTGTTTGATCAGGGAGAACTTATGGAAAAAGAAATAAAAATGACGACAACTGAGAAGCGCAAGCAAATATTTGCAGGGTTATTGGAATTAGGAGAAGCTAGTATTGGTACTCCACTCGCATTGTTTACGATATTAGGGAATGGTGGTGGAGCATTAGAGGATTTTAAAAATGAGTTTAAGATGGCAGTAAAGAAAATTCAGGATGCTCAAGCAGGTAAAAAATACAACGAGTATGATTATAAAGAAAACTTTGTAAATAATATCTAAAGGTTTTTTATATGGATGCAATTCGATCGTTAATTATAGAAAAAATGGAATCCCTTATTAAAAAGGGGGTTTCTGATGAGGAAGCGGTAAGTGATTATATAAGCAAGTCTATTAGGCTTGCATTTGTACGAACAATGTCTCTTTCGCTTGATCAGATGTCTGATGAGAAGTATTCTGTTTTAGAAAACCTAGTTAAAGAAAAGAATATCGACCAAATTACGGCAATTTTAAATGACAGTGAGATGTCTACAAAACTCAATCAAGAATTGTTTGTTAAAAATCTACGGGACATTTTTGATTAAATAGATTGTCGAGATTATTATTTCGATGAGTACACATAAAAATCCCCGCATATGCGGGGATTTTTATGTGTTAGTTTTTTAATTATACCACTGCTTTCTTTACTGTTGCACCTCGTACAATCACAATGATTGCAAGAATGATAACAATAAGGAGTAACCATCCGAGAAGTGAAGTAGGGAAGAATCCGCCGTTTCCGAAGAGTGCGAGACCGGTAAGATTATTACCACTTCGTACATTTTCAGTTTGCTGTATTGCATAGTCCACTACATCTTCTTGTGCGCCATTTGTCTTTGTATATGCAAGCACTGCAGTTGTTACAACAGTATCAGTGTCGAATGAGTTTCCACTAATTGCTTCGAGAGAAAATTCTCCATCTTCACCTCGTGAGAGATCTCCGAGTAATACCGTGAGGGTATTATCTCCAGTATCGAATGATCCAATAGTTCCCCGTCGGAACGTGAAATCTTTTGGAAGAGTGACACGGACAACAACATTTTTCATTTCAGATCCACTGATATTTTTATATGAGATATCATAACTAGTTCGTTCATCTGTTCCAATTGTATTAGAACTAGGTTCGATTTCGAGCATAAGGTTTGATGTAGAACTATTTCCTGTATTTATGGTAGTCGTTACAGTGGTAGAATTACTTACTACTGTTGAGAATGACCCAATAGTTCCTCGTGCGACAGTTCCATTTGAGGTAACTGCAACAGTGCGGAAATAATACGTCGTATTTGGAGCAAGTCCGAATACTGTCGTACCTACTGGAGCATTTGACATTGTTCCTAATGATGAGAGAGATGAGGTGAGTCCAAATGATGGAGTTGGTCCATATTCAAACCATGCTGACACTGGAAGGTTAGTATTATTAATTACTAGACCATTAAGTGTTGCACTAGTTCGATTTACACCAGTTGCAATCGTTGTTAGTGCCGTGAGTGAACTTGTAGTCACTACAACATTGTCATTATCGTCGTTGTCATCATTGTTATTAGATGAATCATCTTCATCAGTAGTGAAATGCTTGATAGATCCGCAATCATCATTGCCAGAGTTTATATCTTCAGCACATGCGCGGTAGTAGTATGTTGTATCTTCATCGAGACCATTTAAGGTTCGTGAGAAATCACCATCGCTTGATTGAGTTCCAGAAACAGTGAGTGTCTCATCGAGATCACTGTCGTCTTCGCCCCATTCAAACCATCGATCAACTTCACCACCATCAACGTCAACTTCACCTTCAAGACTTGCAGAGTCTTCGTCTACATTGTCTGCACTGTTTGTGGTTACACTTGGGTTAGCGTTGTTGTTATTGCTTGGGTTCGGTGATTCTGTGTTATCAGTTAATGATGAACATCCAGGGTCATTACCGTAATCAATATCTCCATCATTGTCGTTATCAATACCGTCATTACATTGTGGATTGCTGTTATTTGGATTTGGGGATTCTGTATTATCAGTTGATGAAGTACATCCAGGATCTTGAGGAAAGTCGATCAGACCATCCCCATCATTGTCTACGGTATCAGAACATTCGAATGTCTGTTGATTATTATTAAGAGTAGTAAATGACAAAATCGAAGTCGCCTGGGTAGTCCCAACACTGTTTGTTGCAAATGCGCGGAAATAGTAGATAGTGTTTGGAATCAAACTGGGTATATTTCTTGAAGAAGTTCCAGATCCGAGTCCGACAGTTTGTAATGCAGTTGTTTGTGTAAGACTGTTTGATGCGGTACCGTACTTGAAATATATAGTAGTTGAAGCACCATTAGCGTTATATGACGCATTGAGGACAGCGCTATTTTGTGTGATAGCATTTGCAGATTGTGTTGTAACAGTTGGCGCAGATGTTGTGTTAGGATCTTGCGCTGTGTTAAATGAGAGTATACTTGTTGCCTGTGTTGTACCAATACTATTTGTCGCGAAAGCACGATAGTAATAAGTTGTACCTGTATTTAATCCAGCTATTATATATGAGAATGTTCCAGATCCAAGTCCAACAGACTGAATTTGAGTCGTTTGATTTAAGTTACCTGAAGCAGTTCCATATTTAAAATAAATAGATGTTGACGCACCATTCGCATTGTAATTTGCACGAAGGGTTGCATCGTTAAGGCCAACACTTTGTGCGGATGCTGTTGAAACAGTTGGCGCAGAAATAATCTGACCTTGCTGTGTGGTGAATGACAATACTGAAGTCGCTTGCGTAGTTCCAACACTGTTCGTTGCGAATGCGCGGAAGTAGTAGGTGGTGTTTGATGAAAGATTTGAGATCGAATCCGAAAAAGTTCCAGATCCAAGTCCAACAGTTTGGAGAGATGTTGTTTGATTGAGAGAATTAGAAGAAATACCATACTTAAAATATACAGTTGTCGCTGATTCATTTGCATTGAAAATACCATTGAGCGTTGCTCCGGTTTGGGATATTGCTGTTGCTGGTTGTGTTGAAACAGCTGGTGCACTTGCCGCAAAGGCAGGGGAAATGCCTCCAGAAAGGATTCCTGCGAGGACAAATAGGGTACTAAACATTGGATAATAGGTATATTTCATAAGGTTTTTTCTAATTTATAACTGTAGTATTATAGCAAATTGTAACATACTTGTCAATAGCTCTTTGAAATCATTAGTATCTAACTTAAGACGGACAGAATAGTTTTTGGTTACAGTATCTGGTAACTGAAAACCCCTCTTCGGAAGAGGGGTTTTCAATATGGTTTTGTACCTATAAGCCGAATTCTGTATCCCACGTCGCATAAAGCTCTGCGGGACGATAATCATGTATCTGGGCCATGGATTACTCCATAGCTCGAGCAACTCAAACTCCAATTTACATTGGAGAATACGGTCTTGCACAGAAGTAAGGATTTAGCCGTTTCACCCCTTGAATTACTTTAAGGGTTCGCCCTGTAAAATTGCTTACGCAATCACGGGGCGCTTTTTTGCTTTCGCAAAAAAGCGTCACTGCTCGCACCTCTTGGATTGCTCCAGACAGGAATTACCTGCTACCGTTTTTCTCGTCACCGGAATCGCACACACGAGCGACTTTTCATACTTTGGCAGCAAAAAAGAAAGCATCATGTGCACGGCTCCCGTGACGAGACTGTGTTCGGACTTTCCTCTCTTTCCCACGAGGGGAAAGAGTGATTATCCAGTACAAAACCAAGGGTACTATAGCATATGTCTAATAGATTGACAAATACCTATAATCTGATATAATAGTGCCAGAGTTCATTTAAATATGTCTAATTAAAAAAAGGCCATAAGCTGGTCACAAAAACTTGAAAACAATTCAGAAAATGATCATGGCAGTTTGTCTGCTTGTTATAGCTTTCTCAACAAAAGCGCAATCTCTGACATACGGAACAGATCCTGCGGGTAATGTAGACAGCACGTCTGCCGACATTACCGCCTGGTATTCAGATGAAACCGGAGTAATTGACAGCGCCTGGGTTGATATTATTGTTGATACGAACGGAACTGATTTTTTATTTAATCCAATCTATATTCGTGTAGTTGGGTTTGGTTCAACTTCAGCTGTAACGACAACAGTAACCGGATTACCTCGCGGAACAAATTGCATATTCAAAGCAAGTTTCTTTTTCTTTGATAGCACTGCGATGAGTTTGGCAGAAATGCTTCCGGGGAATGCTCGAAGTTTTACCACACTCGGTCAAAACCCTATGCCGGTATTGAATTCAATTTCTCCGGCAACAGTCGTTGTTGGAGCGAATTCTCAACCGCTCTATGCGATTGGTAGTAACTTCGTTTTAGGTTCAAAAATCTGGTTTGATGGCAGTCAGCGCCTGACCCAATATATCAGTGATGATAGTTTGAGTTATCAGCTTTCACAAGTTGATCAAGCGTTTGTCGGAGTATATCCGGTGTATGTGAAAAATCCAGCACCGGGCGGAGGAGTTTCTGAAACAATAAACTTCACCGTTATTCCCGAGAATCCAACACCAATCGTAAGTGGAGTTAGTCCATCTTCTGTGCAAACAGGAAGCGGGTCGACAACATTCTTGATTGATGTGGTGAATTTCTTGCAGACGACAACCTTGACTGTGAATGGTGGAACACATGCTTACACATTACTTAATCCGGGCACAGTAGAGTTAACGCTTGAAGCGTCATACTTTATTGCTCAAGATACAGTAACCTTGGTTTTCACAAACCCGGGTCCTGGAGGAGGTTCGGTTACGGCTACTATAAGCGTGATTGATCCGAACCCGGTGCCGGTGCTGAATTCATTTACACCGGATACAGTTTTGCTTGGTTCAGGAAACACTTTGTTTGAAGGTTTAGCTGATTACTTGCTGGTAAATTCAATAATCAGAATCGGTGCCGGAAATAATATTACTGAGATTACACCAGATTATATGAATCTCACCAATGGAATTATGCAGGGACTATTGCCTGCACATTTGTTTGATACAGTTGGAGTATATCCGGTAAGAGTCTGGAATCCGAGCCCTGGTGGTGGATTATCAAATGCGTTATATATTGTGGTTATAGAGGAAGAAATTATTCAAAACCCAATTCCGCAAATTACTTCAATCGCCCCGAGTTCAGTCGAAGAAGGAAGTGGAGATTTTCTAATGATCGTGAATCTTTCATCAGCGAACCCACTGGTCCAAGGCGGAACGATTCGCTTTGGCGCTGTTAATTTTCTGGAACTTGTTCCGGAGTCCATTAACCAATCTGGTACGCAAGCACAAGTCATTGTGCCGGCATATCTGATTGAAGATGCGGGAACTATTGCTGTGAAAGCATGGAACCCAGGTCCTTCTGGTGGGCAATCGAATATAGTGTTTCTAACGGTGACCGAAGAACAGGTTCCTCAGGATACAAACAATCTTGTGGCGACTGTGGTGAGTAATATCACTGTTCATACTGCACAAGTATCCGGGCAATTACATGCCATAGAAAATTTACAAGTTTTCTGCCGATTGACGAAGAATATTGTCTCAGGACCAAACTATGAGACAAATCCTGAAAATTATACTTCAGGGGATTACACCCCCGGGTATGCATGGACAGGACTTGATGCCTCGACTACTTACTACGTGCAAATCGTAGGGGTGAATATTCAGGGTCAGTTCTTCGAAAGCAACTGGAAAACATTTCAGACTTTACAGTCGCCAAATGGGATGGAAGAAGTTTTCAATGGAATACAACAGTTTGACTATATTGAACTCTACGACCTCCTGGGTCGTCCGGTCATGACTGCCAAAACCAAAGAAGAACTTCTGAATATTCCGAACGGAATCTATACCTATGCCATCTACAAAGATGTGCAATTAATAGGGAAAGGAAGCTGGGGTAAGAAAGGTTAGACATAATAGGATAAGGCAGTAATGCCCAACCCGCACAGCAATGTGCGGGTTTTTTAATTGCTTTTTTCATAACCTATATAACCCATCAAGATCTGTGACGGCCGTCACAGATCTTGATGGTAGGGAGATGTTTTGTCTCTTCGGAGGCATCTTCTACAGGGAGACAAGCTTTAAGTTCCATACTTCATGTTTTGAGCTTGACTTTTGTATCTGAACCTGCTATACTCGATGTGTGAGTGAATGTGTAATCTCAGATTTTAATATTCACAACACAAATGCTTCACAAGCCCCGCCGCAAGGCGGGTTTTGTGTTGCCTACACCAGCAGGTGTGCTATAGTGATACGGGGTTGTCTTTATTCTTGGTCAGCGGTCGCACTCACATAAAGCATTTGTGTTGGAGGTAGCACCCGCTGACCTAGCATGGAGAGAAACAAAAAAATCTTTACAGAATTATCTGTAAAGATTTTTTTGTTGTAAAAACAATTAATTTTTCTAACAACTTTTCTTTTAAAGAAAATATTATTTATGTTGAATTTTTTTAGAAAAAAGTTATCCACAGTTTTATTGAAAAAAATATTGTATTAAATAGTATTCTGTACGATAATACATATAGAAGTTTGCGTTAATCAAATTTCAAAAAATTTTTAATTTTTTGGCGGTCGCGATTAACACAAATCTTTTTACAAATAAGTTTGTAACAAAAACTATGGCAGCAAAAAAGAAAGCAGCTAAAAAAGCTGGAAAGAAATCAGCTAAAAAAGCTTCAAAGAAAAAGAGTTCAAAGAAAAAGATTTAATCTTTTTCTCACAAAAATAAAATCCCCTCCGATAGCGGGGATTTTATTTTTGTGCTATACTCTCGTAACTATGTCTATATTTAGTAAGCTTTTTGGAGACAAACACACACGATATGTAAGCAAGATACAACCCATAGTTTCTCGTATCAATGAATACGAGGAATCGTTCGGTAATCTGTCAGAAAAAGGATTTATAGAAAAAACAGGGGAGTTTAAAGCAAGAATTGGTAATGGTGAAAATCTTGATTCTATTTTATCTGAGGCATTTGCATTGGTTCGTGAAGCTGCAAAGCAGGCGCTCTCACAACGTCACTATGATGTACAAATGCTTGGTGGAATAGTACTCAATACTCGTGCGATCGCAGAGATGCGTACCGGTGAAGGAAAAACTCTTGTTGCAACACTTCCTGCATATTTGAACGCTCTTGAGGGGAAAGGTGTGCACGTGGTAACCGTAAATGATTATCTCGCTCGTCGTGATGCGGTATGGATGGGTCATATATTTTCTCGATTAGGACTTTCTGTTGGTGTTATTAATGATCTCAATCAATCATATGTATTTGATTCACTTCATGTATCTGAGACTCAGACAGAAAAAGAGACGGAAGCATTTAAAGTAAAATATGAACATTTGCGTCCGTGTACGAGACGAGAAGCATATACTACTGATATTACTTATGGAACAAACAGTCAGTTCGGTTTTGATTATTTGCGTGACAATCTTGCAACTAATGTAACCCAAGTTGTTCAACGAGGACATCACTACGCATTGGTTGACGAAATAGACTCTATTTTGATTGATGAAGCACGAACGCCACTTATTATTTCATCGGCTGCCGCTGAATCAGATGAGTTGTATAAAACATTTGCTCGTCTAGCAAAAAGTCTTACGCGAGATGTTGATTATGTTGTTGATGAGAAATTGCGAGCGGCAACACTCACTGATGCAGGTATTACTAAAGCAGAACAAGCACTGGGTCTTGATAATATTTATACAGAGAAGGGTATCAAGTATGTACACCACCTAGAAACAGCCGTAAAAGCAGAGGCGCTCTTTGGACGTGAAAAAGAATATGTCGTAAAAGATGGAGAAATCATCATTGTTGACGCATTTACTGGACGACTCCAGCCAGGACGCCGCTATTCTGAAGGTGTGCACCAGGCAATCGAAGCAAAAGAAGGCGTAAAGATTCAGGCAGAATCAAAAACATCAGCATCGATCACGTATCAGAACTATTTCCGTATGTATAAAAAGCTCTCTGGTATGACAGGTACCGCAGAAACATCATCAGAAGAATTTTTCAAAGTATACGGACTCGATGTTATTGCAATTCCTACCCACAGACCAATTGCACGTATTGATCATAACGATTATATATTCCAAACAGAAAAAGGAAAGTGGCGCGCTATTGCTCGTAAAGTGAAAGAACTTCAAGAAAAAGGACAACCAGTACTTATTGGTACCGTGTCTATTGCACGCAATGAACTCCTTTCCGCATATCTCACCGAAGAAGGTGTTCGTCATCAGGTACTTAATGCAAAAAATCACGAACAAGAAGGAGAAGTTACCGCGGTTGCTGGTAAAAAAGGTGCGGTTACTATTGCAACAAACATGGCAGGACGTGGAGTTGATATTAAATTAGGAGGACCTTCAGCAACTAAAGAAGAACAAGAAGAAGTCAAAGCACTCGGAGGTCTCTTTGTTTTAGGAACAGAACGACATGAGGCACGTCGAATCGACAATCAGCTCCGCGGACGCGCAGGACGTCAGGGAGATCCAGGGGAAACACAATTTTTTGTTTCAATGGAAGATGATCTTATGCGTGTGTTTGGTTCCGAACGAATGAAATCACTCATGGGAACATTGGGTATTCCAGAAGACCAGCCAATTGAGAACAGTATGATTACTCGATCACTCGAGTCTGCACAAACAAAAATTGAGGGATTTCATTTTGACGGGAGAAAACATACACTCGAATATGATGACGTCCTCAATCATCAACGCGCATCGATCTATAATCGAAGACGAGAATTTCTTTTGGGTAATAGGTCTGAAATCGATAGTGCGGTAGTAAAAATAGCCGATAGTACACCTGGATTTTTAGATATAACCACACAAAAGAGAAAGGAATTAGGAGATGATCTTTTTTACGAATCACTCCGAAGGATACTTCTCTATACCAATGATATTTTATGGATGGAACATATAGATACGATGGATTATCTTCGTTCTTCAATCAATCTCCGAGCCTATGGACAACGCGAGCCATTGGTTGAATATAAAAAAGAAGCCCTTAGACTTTTTAGAGATATGGAAGCATCTTTCACTGAACAAGTTGCTGGTCTTGTGGGAACACTTGCCGTAACACAGGATCAAATGAAGGTGGAAACTCCGAAAGAGCTCCAATTGGTAGAAGGGGATGGTGCAGTAATACCTACCATGCCAACTGTTGGACGCAATGATCCATGCCCTTGTGGAAGTGGGAAGAAATTTAAAAAATGCCACGGAAAATAGTTAAAAATCCTTATTTTATAAGGATTTTTATAATAATCGTTTACTTTTTTGTCAAAAAGCTGATATATCCTTAGTTACCAAGCACAATATGACAATATCTATAAAATAATGTCAATCATTATTTCCTAAAATACCCTTATACAATAAGGGTATTTTAGGTTTGACATGAGTCAAAATCATGGTCTAACTATTGACTTTTGTACTCGAATATGCTACTATATAAGTAATTCCCTCAAGTCTATTGTGATTTAAGGGATTTTTCATTTGCGGACATTTCGGTGTCCGCGTTTGATAGAAAAACCAATATGGAGTTTGACGGAGCTCAACCGTTACCTATGACTAAATCAAAAAAAGTATTACAGTTTGTTAATTCATTTATGCTTGTTCCGATTATGTCGGCAAACATCTCTCTTGGATCATTTATGACGCTTCCACAGGGAGTTCTCGATTCATCCTTTGCGGTGGTTACCACCGAATCGGCACCGATCATTGAAAGTGAAAAAACAATAGAACAGGACCGTCTGGAAAAAGCAGCCCAAATCGATGCGTATTATAAAGCTCATAATCTTCCTCTTGCCGGATACGGTATGAAGATGGTTCTCGAGGCTGAAAAGAATAACATCGATTGGCGCTTGATTCCAGCACTCGGTATGCGTGAATCAACTGGAGGAAAATTTGCATGTAAAAATGCAACATTTAGTCCTTTCGGATATGGATCATGTAAACTCAATTTCGATTCATATGATCATGCAATCGAAGTGGTAGCCCGAAGTCTCGGAGGAAACAACCCAAAAACAGCGTCTCATTATAAAAATAAGACGACTGAAGAAAAGTTGAAGTCATATAACCCACCGTCTATTGTCCCTAAGTATGTGGACCAGGTGATGGCGATTATGAGTGAAATTTCTCCAAACGCGTAACTATGAATATATTACTAGAATCATGAAAGCCCCGCAGTGTGCGGGGCTTTTGTGTTATTTGCCATACATGGCGAGCTCTTCGAGCTCTCGCATAGTGTGCAGATCCATTACATATAAGTCTTGTTTTCTTTCCTGGTAAACCTTGTGATTGAGTTCCGGATCCTTTTCTTCTTCTTTGGTTAAGTAGGGAATACTACTCTTTTTGGTAGAGTGTAAACGTAGTTGTATATACTGCGCATATTGTTTCTCCCATTCTTTCTTAAACTTTTTCATCTCCTCTCCTCTTTTTTTGTCTTCAGCAAAAAGATCGAGAATATTCTGGGCACTCTGGTTTGGGTGAAGTCTTTCGTAATCTTGTCGTGCACCATCTGCCCGTTTCCAGCTGGGGTATCGGCCAATGAGACTATGTACCAAATATGCAAGCCCCCCCTCTAAATATGATTTATGAAGTCTTGGTAAGACAACCTCATTCATACAGATCATCCATGTTTGGTCGGGCATCCAGTCATCAATATTATTCTTTTCTCTCATACCGGCTTCATGTTCATCCCGCTTATGCTTTATTTCTCCCATAATTTTCTCTAGAACTTCCTCTTTAAATATCCATGCATGACTACCCATGTCTTTTTGTAATTGTTCCACATCTGCATCGTAGCTCTGATAGAGTGTCTTTAAAAAACTTCGCATAGAATAGTCTTTGACGTGCTGTGCAAGGCCAAAACGATTGAAGATCCATTCAAATGGTTCGATGGCTTTTTGAAATTCGACTAAATCGGCAATCCGAGGATTCTTTACTTTTTTCATAGAACAACGTTTTTTTATATTTTACTACAATAAAAATAGTTGTCAATCAGTTATTGGTGTTGGTGTGTTAGATTCAATACCGGTTACTTTTATGTTATCGCAGACAATCGTGCGTTCCCCATTTCTGATAGAAATTTTTCCTTTGATTGCTACGATTGTATCTGGTACAAGTATCTTATTTATTTGTGTGAATAGCTTTGGAAAGATGACGGTTTCGATAGATCCGGTGAGATCTGCAAAACGAATAAATGCCATACGTTCATTTTTCTTGGTGGTGACGATGCGCACGTCTTCAATAATACCCGCAAGAATGACCGCCTTTTCATTTGCACCTCTTTCGTGAATTGTTTTGATTGAATATTCGAGTTTTGCGAGTTTGTCTTTTAGACGATCAAGTGGGTGTCCGGAAATATAAAGTCCAAGCAATTCCTTTTCCCAAATTAAAGATTCTTCTTTGGTTGCTTTCGGAGAATCCTCTAGCCTGAGTGTGTGATTGAGAAGTGTTGGGCTCGTGCTAAAGAGCGAATCTTGTGTATTCGTTGCTCTGTTTTCTTTATTGAATTCAAGTAATCGTTCCGTGTTTGCGAGCATGTTGCCACGTTCGCCAAATTCATCAAATGCACCACATTTAACGAGTGCCTCAAGTGATTTTTTATTTAAATTTTTATGTGTGATGCGTTCAAGAAAATTTCCGAGCGAAAGGAATGATCCTTTTGCTTTTCGCTCGGCAATGATCGCATCCGCAATATCAGTCCCTAGATTTTTTACTGTATAGAGGCCAAATCGAATAACTCCACCCCCGGTGTCTTTGCTATTTTTAATGACAGTAAAACCTCCATAACTTGCATTAACATCTGGTGGAAGTACAATGATTTTCATTGCTTTACACTCATGAATGATTTCAGCAATTTTTTCCACATCTCCGGATTCTGCAGTAAGAATAGCGGTCATATATTCGACAGGGTAATTCGCTTTCATATACGCGGTCTGATATGCAACACGTCCATAACTTGCCGCGTGTGCTTTGTTGAATCCATACGCCGCAAACGGTTCGATGAGCTTCCAGAACTCAGTAGCCATTTTCTCGTTCATACCGTTTTTAACGAACCCGGTGAATAATTTTTCTTTCTGTGCTTCCATTTCTGCGGGGATTTTCTTTCCCATCGCTTTTCGAAGCTTGTCGGCTTCGAGCCAGGAATAACCTGCCAATTTAATAGCGATCATCATGACATCGTCCTGATAGGTGATAACGCCGAATGAATTTTTTAGAATCGGTTTAAGTCGAGGGTCAAGATATTTGATAAGCATCGGGTTGTGCTTTCTTTTGATGTACTCCGGGATCATTTCAAGTGGACCTGGACGATATAGAGCAACCATTGCATTGATGTCGTGAATGGTAGTTGGTTTGAGGTCTTTTAAATACTTTGTCATTCCGGAACCATTCAATTGGAACAACCCCATCGTCTCTCCACGAGCAAGTATTGCAAATGTTTTCCGATCATTGAGTGGAATTTTGTCGATATCAATATCAACGTCAAATATTTCTTTTACCAAACGGATTGCATCTCCCAAAATTGCCAAGTTTCTGATACCAAGGAAGTCGAATTTGATGAGACCAGCTTCTTCAACCGCATGCATATCATACTGTGTAATAATCTTTCCTCCTTTTGGATCAAGCTGTGTCGGAACGAAATCCCAGAGTGCCGTCGGAGAAATTACCACACCGGCAGCATGCACAGAAATGTGTCGAGCACATCCTTCTATTTTTCTTGCCATATCCAATATTGTTTTTACATCTCGTTCGGCACCATACATTTCTTTGATTTCCGGAACCATTTCCATTGCAAGGTCAATTGTCATTGGGAATCCTTGAGATCCCATGGGAATCAGTTTTGATATACGGTCTCCAGTCATATATGGATATCCAAGAGCCCGCGCAACATCACGGACCGCGCCACGCGCCATCATTGTACCAAATGTTCCAATCTGTGCTACTTTATCCTCTCCATATTTTTTACGTACGTAATCGAGTACATCATCTCGTCTGTTATCAGCGTAGTCCATGTCGATATCGGGAGCAGAGGGACGCTCAGGATTAAGGAAGCGTTCAAACGGAAGTTCATACTCGAGCGGATTTACTGTTGTAATACCAAGCAAATATGTGGTGATAGATCCTGCAACTGATCCTCGGATGTTGGTTAGGATACTGTTCTCGCGCGCGTATCGAAGTAAATCGGCAACAATGAGGAGGTATATGGAAAATCCCTTGTTCTTAATGATTTCAAGTTCATACTCCAATCTATCTACAATTTCTTGTGTTTTTTCGAGTTCTCTCCAAGCGATTCCTTCATATGCAAGCGCTCGTAGTTCGTCGTCCTGATTTCTTCCGGATTCAATAGGAAAGTTTGGAAATGTCCAAACGCCAAGTTCAAGTTTAATATCAACTAGGTCAGCAACCTTACTGGTGTTTTCATATGCGCCGGGGATATCTTTGAATACATCCCATGCTTCCTTTGATCCAATAAAAGAATAGTTTCCGGCTTTCATGGACATTTTCGCATTACCAACTTCTGAGCCGGTGTTGATTGCAACGAGTGTATCTTGCGCTTCGGCGTCGTCAGTGTGGAGATAGTGCGCGTCCCAGGTGCCAACCAACGGTAAATCCAACTCTTTTGCAATGGTGATAATTTTAGGGATTAGTGGAACATACCAATCGATTTCATTATGTTTCATTACTTCGACAAAGACGTGTTCTTTACCAAATATTTCAATATAAAAAGAGAGTAACTTTTTCGCATCATCGATGTTGCCGTTTTTGACGTGGTGGATGAACCGACTGCCTGGACAGCCGGAAAGACAGATAATACCATCGGCATGCTCGCGGAGAATCTCTTCGTCCATACGCGGTTTGTAATAGTATCCTTCGAGGTTTGCACGCGTAACGAGTTTCATTAGGTTTTTATATCCGGCAACATTTCGCGCCAATAGCGTTAGATGGTAACGCTTCGAATCAAGTCCTGCGTCTTTATCCAGTCTACTTCGCTCTGCCATATACGCTTCGACACCAATAATAGGTTTAATACCCGCTTTTGTGCATTCTTTGTAAAATTCAATAGCACCATAGAGGGCGCCATGATCAGTGAGTGCGAGGGCAGTCATGCCATCTGCTTTTGCTTTTTTTACAAGGGCAGGAATTTTAGATAACCCATCCAGTAGGGAGTAGTGCGAATGCGTATGTAAATGGGTGAATGGTTTGTCCGGTTTCATGCGATTTAACAAAATTGGGCCGCGCAAGTGTCGATTAAGGCGCGGCTGAGTCTGATTATACCAAATAGATACCATATTTGACAAAAATATTTATATACTCTATAATAGATTCAGATATAAAAAATAGACAGTGAACATTTCTATAAATAATATAGTGAATCTTCAGAAAGAAAGAGAAAATCTTGATAAAAGATTTCGCGATGATCTTGATTCACTTCGTCAACAACTCGGCACTTATTTTGCAGATTCGCAGTTTGTTGAACAGCCGACAGCAGGATGGATACAGAGACCGAATGAGTTAGGTGGCGGAACTATTGAATTTATTTCAAAAGTAGACCGTAAAAGAGTTGTTCGTATTGATATCCTTCCAAACCTCATAAAAACAGTTAATTTTTACAGGGAAGATGATCATGGTCAATTAAAACCAGCTCTAGATATTTTGACTGGAGGAAAATTTACCATTGACATGTCTTCTCGAACAACAATTTATGGCGGAGTACTGCTTGCCATTTCTGAATTTTGTGAAAAAGGAGAAATTCTTCTTGCTTCTGAGTCCAGATAAATAAAACCCCTTAATTGGGGTTTTTGTTATTTACTAGGAGTCGTTGACAAAAATACTCGCTGTAGTAATGTAGACATAGAAAAATTCTCTCGAAATGCTTTCAATAGAATTGTTTTTAAGCGACCCGCCTGTGTCCAAGCAAGTGGTGAATGAGATCG
>CALRET010000016.1 GCA_943356375.1 Candidatus Nomurabacteria bacterium
TATCACTCGATACGGAAGACCAAGCCTCACACAACGAACTTCAAAATCTTATCAAAGAAATTACCGCAGAAATGGAAGAGTATAAGTTTTATTTAGTTTCTGAAAAACTCTATCATTACTTCTGGCACACTTTTGCAGATATTATTATCGAACGATCAAAGAGAAAAATATTAGAAAATAATAATGCAGACTCTGCGAGAGCGCTCCTCTCTATTCACCTGAGGACACTCCTCAAACTCCTTCATCCATTCATGCCGTTTATAACTGAAGAAATCTGGAACTCTATCCCACCCTATTCCACAAAAAATGTAGACGGGCAAGCGACAAAAGACAAGAAATTGCTTATGATAGAGTCATGGCCGACATTTTAGAAGCGAGGACAATTATTTGGGCAATCATTGGAGGATTACTCCCTGCTCTTTTTTGGTTATGGTTTTGGCTTCGAGAAGACGCTGAACATCCTGAACCGAAGTTCTTAGTCGCTCTTACTTTTATTCTTGGAATGATAACTGTAGTTATTGTTGTCCCTATTCAAAGATATTTTTCTCTTTTCATTACTGATGAAAAATCAGTAATCATTATACTATCTACGATTGAAGAGCTCGCGAAATTTGCCATTGCATATGTAAGCATTCTTCGTAGTCGTGTAATTAATGAACCAATCGATTATGCAATATATATGGTAACTATTGGTCTCGGTTTTGCAGCACTTGAAAATATTCTCTATCTCATTCATCCAATTGCTGGAAATGACACAGTAGTCGGTCTACTTACTGGACATCTACGATACCTCGGATCAACACTCTTACATGCGATCACAAGTTCGCTTATCGGTATTTCGCTTGGACTTTCATTTGGACTCAAACAAAATATTAGATTTTTATATTGCCTCATAGGTATTGGTGCATCAATTACCTTGCATAGTATCTTTAATTTTTTTATAATGAAAGACAACGGAACACAGTTTATACAAGTGTTCGGATTTCTGTGGGTTGTTACCATTATCAGTATTCTCTTATTTGAAAAATTACGACGCATGAGTCATGATCTCGCTCAATAATTTTTCATAATTTTTTCAAAATAAACACTATGTCTAACAAAAAATCTTTCTTTGAACGTCTCACTGGTAGCATGCGTCTTGACGAAGATGAAGTATTCGAAACATCACCCAAAGAGCCAGCACTCAATAAAACAGCAGCTCTCTCAAAAATGAAATCCGAGGGGTGGCTTGATGAAGATCCTGAAGAGGGACAATTAACCGTAGATGTATATCAAACACCGACAGAAATTGTTGTTCAGACGATGGTTGCAGGAGTCAGGCCTGATGATCTTTCTATCAGCATTACTCGCGATATGATTACTATCAAAGGCAAACGTGAAGATAGCCGTGTCATTCAAGAAGACAATTATTTTGCACGAGAGCTCTATTGGGGATCGTTCTCACGAACTATTTCACTCCCCGCTGAAGTTGAACCTGAGGAAGCAGAAGCAATCGAAAAACATGGATTACTCACTATTAAACTCCCGAAAATCGACAAAGAGAAGAAAGCGAGTGTAAAAGTAAAGTCATTATAAAAATAAAAAACCACGAGCTCGTGGTTTTTTATTTTTTGAATTTTAGGGTTCTTCCTTTATAATTCAATGCTTCTTTAAGAAATAAATCGTCATTCTTTGTACTATGCTCAATCATGTGGCAATTTGCACATAATAAAATACATTTCTGTATTTCTTTTTTTATAGAATCCCAACTTTTATTTGCCACATTCCCAATAGTAAAATCTTTTCCTTTTAGGTGATGGAATTGGAAAGCGGCTTGATTACCGGACCACCCACATTTCTTACATTTTCCTCCAAGAAATTCAATTGCCGCCGCTTTTGCACGGAATCTTCTGATTTTTGTATTACATGATCCACAGCGTGCAACACATCTGCTTTGATAGTCCTTAAATTCATTATTACACAGCTTACAAATTCTCATATATTAAATATAGCATATGTTGCTCTACTTGGTAAAATAATCTTGCAAAAAAGCTATTTTTTAGTAATATAGACAAGTGATTGCCTGGGTAGCTCAGTTGGTAGAGCATTCGCCTGAAGAGCGAGGGGTCACCAGTTCAACCCTGGTCCCAGGCACCAAGATCTGACCTTTATCGGAAATAAGTAAAACAATAAAAACTCCTTACGGAGTTTTTATTGTTTTACTTGTACTTGTTTCAATAGATCTTGTAAATGAGAAACATCGGGAAGTGAATTCCCAAAATTCTGTAACTGTAAGATACTTCCTGCTCCGTCATTGTACATAGAAACGATCTTTTCTAAATACGGCTGAATGTAATAATAGGCACCAAGAGCAATACCAATAATTACCAACCAATAAATGATACGGAATAAATGAGTCCTTTTTTGAACCCCTCTAACTTTCTTAAGTAATTTATTATTTTCGCGAGACAGTTCCAGATTCTCCTGCAACATTTCTCGTAGTTCTTTATCCATATACAAGAAGTATACCCGCACACTTATTTTTTTGCAACAAGTAAGTACTGTATTGATGCTCCCGGCGGGAATCGCTTCTCCTTTCAGTCGAAACGCTACATTTTTATAGTCGCTTCACTCCTTAAAAATGTGCGCCTTCGGTTCGATTCCTCTCGACAACTGTACTATAAAAAGATCCAAACACACTGGCGTCTGAACCTTTTTATATTGGTGCTCCCGGCGGGAATCGAACCTGCATCTAGACGTTAGGAGTGTCTTGTTCTATCCATTGAACTACGGCAGCATGTAAAAACACTCTTGCGAGTGCTTTTACAGTACACTATTTCCAATCAAAATTAAAGTCCGAGCAATCCGCTTACTTTTTCTTCATTAAAACCAACCAAAATATCATTTCCAATCACAATAACCGGCACACCCATCTGACCGCTTCGTTTAATCATTTCTTGACGTTTTTCCATATTTTCTGCAACATCAAACTCTGTGTACACCACACCTTTTTCTTTAAAGTATGCCTTCGCCATGTTGCAGTAGTGGCATGACGGTGTGCTGTATATCATTACTTGTTTCATCCCGTTAGAGATAGGAAACTGTTTGTTTCCGTACCTGATTAATTGTTTATAATTTCAACCACACTGTTATCTTAATTTTCCCGCGAAACATATCATAACTATTTGATCTCTAACGGGATTCATATTTTTCTCTATATCGCCACAATTTTCAATGTAGGCGGAATTTAAATTATTAGTACAGATACCAGTATACCCGCACACTCATTTTCTTGCAAGAAAATGAGTGTGCGGGTATATCATACGAGAAAAAACAAACACAACTAATTACCAAATATTCCTCTGATATTTTCCCAAAAACCTATTTTTCCAACATCTTCTTCTTCTCTATTTTGCTCTTCATTTAAAATAATCACTAACTGCTCTCCCTCTTTTGCAACACGATATTTTTCTCTAATAAGAGTATCAATCCCTTCTTCAGTTGAGAGTTCTAAAATTTTTGCTTCAAGATCTACTTGTTTTTCATTTAATTCAGCTATTCTTCGTTCAATATTTTCTCGTTTATAATCAGATTCTTTACTCTTTTTATACATCTGAAAAATATTTATAATAAAGAGAACAAGAAAAAAAAATAAGATAACCAGGGTGATCCTTGAAAACAAAAGTCTTTTAATATCAGTACCTCGCTTGAATTTTGTCATAAATAGTATATACTAGCTCTATTAGTATATACATTTACACCATGCTTTTCAATCAAAAAAACCAAAAGAAAATACGTATCATCTGGTCAATCCTAGGAATTATAGTCATTATCGGTATGATTATCATCTATATGCCGATCTTCAGATAAAAAAATTAAATAAAAAATCCCGAAATACTTCAGATATTTCGGGATTTTTTATTTAATTACTATCTCCTGTTTTCATCATTTTAAGAAATACATCATGTGGAATATTTACTTTACCGCGTTCTTGCATTTTCTTTTTCCCCTTCTTTTGTTTCTCCCATAATTTCTTTCTGCGTGTAATATCACCACCATACATGTGTTGTGTCACATCTTTACGAAAAGCAGTGAGAGTTTTTGAAGACAAAATCCTGCCGAGTGCTTTTCCTTGAATTTTTACAACAATCTGCTGACGCGGCAATATTGAGTATAATTTTTCAACTGCCTTTTCTGCTTCCTCTTGAACGCGTCTCTTAGATACAACTCGGCAAAATGCAGCAACAGGTTCTTCGGCGACTAAAATATCAAGACGGACCACATCAGCCTCTCTATTTTCTCCTATTTCATATGAGATGGATGCATACCCGGATGATACGCTTTTAAGCTCGTCAAAAAAATTACGCATAAGCTCACGAAGCGGCATAATCACGCCAACCTGTGAACGGTTGTCACCGAAGTTGAGAGTCTCTCCAACTTCTCCTTCATGTTCATATAACAGTTGCATGATTGGTCCAAGATAATCAATCGGTGTAATAATAGTAACTGATACCCATGGTTCAAACACACGAATGACTGATCCATCATCCGGGAAAAGATGTGGTGAATAAATGATCTGTCGCACACCCCCTTTTTTCTCTATTTCATAGGTAATGGATGGTGTCGTAATAATAAGATCAAGATCAAATTCTCTATGCAATCGCTCGGAGATAATCTCTAGATGGAGCATGCCAAGAAACCCACAGCGAAAACCTCGTCCAAGCGTCCCAGAAGCCTCTTCCTCGTGTGTAAATGATGAATCTGAGAGTCTGAGACGATCTAGGGCGAGTTTAAGCTCTGGAAAGTCATCCTGGCTCTCAGGATATAATGATGCCCAAACAACCGGTCGTGGCTTCATATATCCAGGCAGCGGTGACAGTGGATTTTTTAGAAAGGTAATCGTGTCTCCGACAGATGCAATACCTGGCTTTTTAATACCGGTCACAATGTAACCAATTTCCCCTGCACTGATAACATCTTTAGGTGTTTCCTCTGGAGAAAAAATACCGGTCTCAAGACTGATAAATTTTTCCTCAGAAACACCAAATAATAACTGTTGATTTTTTGAAAAGGATCCATCAAATACGCGAACAAATACGATCACTCCTTTATGATTTGAATATTTAAAATCAAAAACCAATGCTCGTGCACTATCAGTGTTTTCGATAAGTGTACTCGGTGACGGAATACGTTTAACTACAGCATCCAAGAGTTCTTTCACTCCTTCTCCTGTTTTTCCAGAGACTAGTAAAATATCATCTTCATTGCATTCCAAAAGTGTTGCAACTTCTTGACGAACATCAGCAACACGAGCGATCGGTGAATCGATTTTTGAAAGAACTGGAATAATCACAAGTCCTGATTCACGAGCCATTTGAAGTGTGGTCAATGTTTGTGCTTGTACACCCTGGGTTGAATCAACAAGAAGGATTGATCCTTCGACCGCCTTGAGCGCACGAGATACTTCGTATGAAAAATCGATATGACCTGGAGTATCAATAAGATTGAGTTTGAAAGTTGAAGCTTGAGAGGTATAGCTCATAGAAACTGGCGTCATCTTTATAGTGATCCCGCGTTCTTTTTCCAGATCCATAGTGTCGAGTACTTGTGCATGCATCTTGCGCTCTTCGATCGTATTGGTAATTTCAAGCATTCGGTCAGCCAATGTTGACTTCCCGTGATCGATATGCGCGATGATGGAGAAATTTCTGATATGTTTTAAATCCATAGATATCTCATACTAACAGAAAATACGAATTTTTCCAGCTTATTTGACATAAAAACAGACCTTCATTAAAGTTTCTAGAATTTTCTTGAAAAATAAAAAATCCCCTGTCTTGGGGGATTTTTAGTAAAAACTGTTCTTAGTTTTAAGCAAGTTTTAAGCAAGGACAGTCCTTGCTTAAAGTTAACCTTTCCAATTTTTAAATTCTTCGGTACAAATTTTTAAAAATACCTCAAACTCATCATCGGATAAATCTTCAGCAGTTGCGAGAATATAATTATTAAATGGAATTTGAATCATTCTTTTCCCCTCTTTGAAAGAAAATAGAAATTTAATATGTTTACCATTAGGAAAAATCTTTTCTACGCCTTCTTTAAGAGCAGGAATTAATTCTGAAATAGATTCTTTTTCATCTGTTGCAATCCACCATTTACTGTTTGGTTTTTGTAATATCCCTTCATTTTCATACGCCCAAAAAAAATTATTGGCACAAAAGACATATTTCCCTCCAGGGAAAATTCTTCTTTTAAACACCTGTATATCCATCTTCTATTAATTTATATCTTTCTATACACTACCTCTTACTAAATCCTCTGTCAAATAAATCCAATTATGCTTGCAGGTCTTCTTGTGTTCCTGAAATAGTTGTATCGGCAGTCTTCCAAAATTTTGATTTGAGTGTACTTGAAACAACAGCGAGTTCTCTGCTTTTACAGAGATGGAGCACTGTAATTCCAGCAATGATTCCAACACCACCTGCGATTAAACCTTGCGATAAGATGCCAAAAAATGTATCAATCGTGAGAAACTGTACAACAACTCCAAGCATAATATACGCAACAGTTCCGATAACGATTGATGCGCCAATACTCTCAAGTGATGTGCGCCCAATAGATAATTGATAACTAACATTATTAAAATCTTTCTTAAAGAAGAATAGGAGGACAATAAAATTCAAAATAGTGCCTAGAGTGTACGCGAGAACTAGCCCCAATATTCGTATATCGGGAACAGTGCTTACGCGCAAAAAATTTCCGACAGAGGAAGCAGTGGAAGGATTAGTAAGAAGTGGTGGGATGATATATGCTAAAACAACAATACCTAGAGATGTGGATACATTGACCAATAAAGGTCTAGTCGTCTTCCCTGTCGCATAATATCCACGCACCAAAAGTGCAATAAGACTCTGAGCAACCACAGAGATCGCAAACAATGCAAGTGCAGCAGCAGTCAATCGTGTCGCGTCCCATGAGAAAGACCGACCACCTAATATGACACGAACAATTTGTGCACGAAGAACAATAAATAACGCAATGACAGGAAATGACCAGAAAATGATCTGTCGCGCCGCATTTTCTATCTGCATCATAAATGCTTTTTTGTCTTCTTTAACATGTAGTTCTGCAAGTACTGGAAATGCCGCAACTGAATATGATAGGCCGATAATAGAAAGTGGTACTGATTGGATACCATATGCAAGTACAAAAATAGAAATCGCTCCTTCTGGTAAAGATGATGCAAGTGCGATCAAAACCGTCATAGCAATATTATTTGCCATAAGTCCAACAGTTCTTGGAATTGATACTTTTACAACTCTAACTATTAATTTCCAATCAATACTAAAAGTAATTTTGGGTAAAAAGTGAATACCTGCTGTTGCAAAAAATTGAATGAGGAAATGAAATAATGCCCCACAAACAACACCATACACCAAACCAAATGTACCGAATAATGGATACAGAAATGCGACACCTATGATAATACCTATATTATAGAAAACTGGACTCATCGAATAGACAAAGAAACGTCTAAATAATTGTGTCACCGATCCCAAAATATTTGATAGGCCAAGGAGGATCGGAGAAGCGAGCAAAATTCGAGAAAGTGTAATAAGCGTTTTTTCGGATTCACTTGTGTACCCAGGAAAAAGAATATTGACGAGATACGGCATAAGAATATACGCAATCAAACAAACGACTATCAAAATAATAAAAAAACCAGAAAACACCATGGTAATAAAGTGTTCTGTATCTTTTTTACTCTCTTCTGATGAACTTTTTACTGTTTCAGAAAGAAATGGCACCAGTACTGCAATTGAAACTAGAGAAGCAACCGATACAAATATAAAGTCAGGAATACGAAACGCCGCATAATAGAGATCGAGCGTCAATGATGGCCCGATAAAATGCGCGAGCAATCGATCACGGACAAGTCCGAGTAGTTGAGATAAAAATGCAAACAGACCAAGGAGAAAAGCGGCTTGGTGTACTGATCCGGATTCTTTAGACAGTAGTGAAAGTATTCGTTGCACGATATCTGTTTATTAATTTTCTGGTGTATCGACACTTGGAACAGTATCAGAATCTGTTTCTGTATCAACTACTGGTTCCTCTAGTGTAACGGTGAGCAGTTTACGACCAGAATTAACATTCTCAATGGCTTTCTGTACTTCTTCATTATTTGGCAATACACGATCAATAATAGTGAGTTGCTGTAATGCATCACTTGATCTGTCAACCATTGTATATGCGACAGCTAACATATAGCGCGCATTCATATTTCTTGGATTAAGTATTACAGATCGTTCAAATGCGCTTACTGATCGAGAATAATTTTTCTGATTAAGTGAGACCATACCTATCTGATATGGAATAGAGCTGTCAAACGGAGAACTGAGTCCTGCTTTTTCAAGATTTTCCAATCCCTCCACTGTTTTATTTTCAGAGAAAGCAATCTGAGAAAGGAGTATGTATGCATCAGCATAGTTCATTTTAAGTTTGAGTGCTTGTTCAATATTTTCTTTTGCTCCTGCAATATTTTTATGTGCAATTTCTGTTTGAGCAAGTCGTAAATAAATGCTTGGATTTTTAGGAGAAAATTCGCGAGCTTTTGCATATGCCGCAATAGTATTCTCGTATGCATTTGCTACACCGAATGGAATAATAAACTCATATACACCGCCAAGCGACATCCAATTCGCATAGTTCAGACGATTTGAGTTAATAGCACTTTGAGCACTCGACTCAGCACTACTTAATAATGCTTGTAATTCCGGTTTTATAGAATCCTGAGAAATAGAATTCTGAGACAACAATTTTGATATTTTTGTCGTATATATTTGAGATAATGTTCTAAAATATGCTTCGTTCGAATGGAGTTGAGTAGCTCGGACAACATGTGATACCGCTCTATCAGTTTCTCCAAGTGTATACTGCTGTATACCTTTAGTGAGATATATCGCACCAATATAATTCTGGATACCACCATAGATAAGTGCAATAGTACCAATAACACAAGCAACACTAACTAAAATCGAGAAGAAACTCGTGCGAGGGTCTTTGAGAAATGACCAGGATATGAGATCTACTTGTTTCTTATATATTAGAAGGCCGACATATACACCTACACAAGCAAACAACATACCTAAAATTACTATACCTGGAATATATACAATAGTGAACACAAGGAAATATAAAATAAATAATGCTGAACTGAATGTTATATAATTTGTAAATTGATCATGTTTTGCCGAGAAACCAAATTTAACCACCAGTGCAAGGATTGAACCAAGGAATGCCAATATTGCTAAAAGACCCAATATTCCAGATTGCATGGCGAGAGTTGCAAGACTACTCACCCCAAGAGTAAAATCAGTAGTACTAAAATCTGTGAGCGCCACATCAGCAGGTTTATATAGATTCCACACAACAGAAAACATGTTAGGGCCTGGACCGAATACTGGATCATAATAGAAAGCAGATCGAGTAATAGAAAATGTTGAAGAAAGTGACGGACGAATTACTGAATCTTGAATCCCTAATTGAGCTGGAATATTCTGAACTAAATTATTTCCAAGAACAAAAAATAGACACACGAGTACGGTAACGAATGACATAACGGGAAAAGAAATATGAGAATCTTCTCCTTGCGCAATACGACGAATCGACAAATTATAAATAAATATAAATAGTGCAAAAATCCCAACCACAAGCCAAGCAAGATTAAACCCTATACCTATGAGCGAGACAAGTCCTAGAACCCCCCCAAGAGAAAGGATTATCTTGATTTTCTTTGAAACATCAACGAGCTCAAGGGTTAGTAATGCAAAAATAACTACGAATCCGGCAAGTATTGCAAGATCGTTTATCGATCCAGTCAGAGTATTCGATAGAGAAGAGAAGAACCCTATGCGTAAATGATTTGGGAAAATGACTCGAGCAACCTGGAACAATAAGACAAGAGATGAAGAAACGAAAATTCCACCAAACAAGAAATAGATTTTTTCGCGAGACTGAAATACCAACGCAGACACAATAACTAAAAGAACGAGTGAGGAAATCGATAGGACACTTCCAAAATCAAAACCAATACCAGAAAATGACGTTGATATCGCTTTTGAAAAAATCCCAGAGAGAAATGTAACTAGTAGGAATCCGAGAGCAGAAAGAATCAATATACTTTTAGGAAGAACAAATTTCCCGTCAACCAATCGTGCAATCAACCAAAAAACAAAAGAGAGGGAGGATCCAATAAACAAAAGAAATCCTTTTGAGACACCAAGTGTCAATGGAAAATATGGAGTAAAGAATACCGGCAGGAGTACTAAAGTGCACAATACTGTCACAAATGATGCATTCATAAACCAAGAAACATGTTTTGATTCTTTCATAATAAAAATAGAAAACTACTAATAATTAATTATTCTATAGTATAGCGCAAAAAGATATGTAAATACAGTAGTTTACCCACAGACAATACTCACTAAACGTCCTTGCACATAAATAACTTTTTTAATTTCTTTACCCTCTGTCCATATTTTTATTTTTTCATGCGCTAATGCTTTTTCCTTAACATATTCTTCTGTTATATCTACAGACACAATCATATCTGCACGAACTTTCCCATTGATCTGTATTGCGATAGTTATCTCATCATCAATAATAAGTAGTGGATCATGTTTCGGCCAACTTGCAAGATGAATCGATTTTTCTTCGCCAAGTGCATGCCATATCTCTTCCGAGATGTGCGGCGCAAATGGTGCGAGGAGCTGAAGAAACATTTTAAAATCATTCACTGAGACAACGTCAGATTTTTCCCACTCATTCATAAGAATCATCATTTTTGAAATCGCCGTGTTGAATTTAAACTCCTCAACATCTTCAGTAATGCCTTTGATTGTTTTGTGAAGAGATTTTGAATTCTCATTTTTTATATTTGAATTCTCATTTTTAATTTTATTTGCCATCTTCCAAACTCGTTCCAAAAATCGTCGTACACCAACAACCCCGTTCGGATCCCAGGGATAATTTGCTGTGATCCCGTACGGCCCCATAAAAGAAAGATATAATCGCACAGTATCAGCGCCGAGACGATCAACAATCTCGTCTGGGTTAACGACATTCCCTTTTGATTTCGACATTTTATTTCCATCCGGACCAAGAATAAGTCCTCTGTTTCGGCGGATTTTATATGATTCGTCGTCTGTGACAAATCCAAGATCATAGAGCGCTTTCACCCAAAATCGAGAATACAGTAAGTGCATCGTCGTGTGCTCTGCTCCGCCCATATACAGATCAACAGGCATCCACGATTTCATTCTATCTGGACTGGCAAATTCCGAATCATTTTTATTATCAAGATAACGATAGAAATACCACGAAGAATCAACGAATGTATCCATTGTTTCAACTTCAGGTTTCCATCCTGCACCAAATATTTTTTCTGTTCTTTCGAGAAGTTCTTTACTTCGTGCAAGTGGTGCCGTGCCGTCAGGTGTGTGGTCGACATCAGTTGGCAAGATCCATGGCAAATGTTCGTCAGGTACCGGATGAGCCACACCTTCTGGATCATACACAATCGGTATTGGGCAGCCCCAATATCTTTGTCGTGAGATTCCCCAATCACGCAGACGATACGTGCTTATTAATTTCCCTCCGACAAATTCAGTGATTTTCTTTCGAGCTTCTTTCGATTCAATAAAATCAAATTGACCTGAATTTGAGAGAATGCCGTCTTCGGTAAATACGCCGGTTTTTTCCTGCAATAAATTCCACGCAGAATCATTCCCCCGAACAAAATCAGAAACTTTATCTTTTTCAATCCATTGGATGATATGCATATCTTGCTCTTCTTCACTGATCACCTCACGAGTATCACTTTGAAGTTCAAAATACATACCATAAAAATGAGCAAATCTGTTTTCATTTTTTGGATTATGGAAAAACTTACTATGATAAACACCCAGCTCTTTAATGAACTTTAAATCTGTATAGCCTGTTTCTTCTCGAACTTCTCTTCGCGCTGTTTCTTCAGGCTTTTGGCCATCTTCAATACAACCAGTTATAAATGTTTTCCAATTAATCTTCTTCCATCCCAGACAAAGATATTTATCTTCTGACCAATGTTTTACAATAACATCAACAGCATGTCTTTCAATAAAAGGAAGATTTTCGCGTGGTTTTGATTGTTCAGTTTGGTCTATTGATAACTCTTCGATTACCTGTTTAATAGGTAAATCATACCTCTGTGAAAACTCAAAATCACGCTCATCATGCGCAGGCACAGCCATTACTGCACCAGTTCCATATCCGGCAAGCACATAATCTGCAATCCATACTGGCACCCATTCTCCATTCGCCGGATTGATTGCCATAATACCCCCGACCTGAACACCTGTCTTTTCTTTTGACTGTTGACGATCGAGTTCTGATTTCTTTTTCGTATCAAAAATATATTTTTCAACTTCTTTCAAATTCCAAATCTTATCTTTTATTTTTGAAATAAGTTCGTGTTCCGGTGAAAGTACCACGTACGTTACACCAAACAACGTATCAGCCCGCGTCGTAAAAACTGATACTTTTTCGAAAGGCTCACTTTTCCCGTTTGGCCATTCCGTGGGAGCATTAGCAATTCCAAATTCAATTTCAGAACCCTCTGAGCGCCCAATCCAATTCTTCTGCGATTCCTTGATTGCGTGTGGCCAATCAAGCTTATCGAGATCATCGATCAAACGATCTGCGTATTTCGTTATACGAAGCATCCACTGTTCTTGATTCTTTTGCACAACCTCTGAACCACATCGGTCACACTTCCCATCTGCAACTTGTTCATTCGCAAGAATCGTTTGATCTTTCGGACACCAATTTACCTGAGTAACCGCTCGATACACAAGATCTTTTTTAAGAAATTGATTGAACATCCATTGCGTCCATCTATAATAGGCAGGATCGCATGAGACGACTTCCCTGTCCCATGGAAAAATCGCACCCATAGTGCGGAACTGTTCACGCATGCGATCCATCTGTTCGTATGTCCACACTTTTGGATCAGCACCGAGTTTGATTGCTGCGTTTTCTGCAGGAAGTCCGAACGCGTCGAATCCCATCGGATAGAGTACATTGTATCCTTGCATCTTTTTATAGCGCGCAAAAATATCAGGTACCGCAAAGGCATACCAGTGCCCAACGTGGAGATTGCCGGACGGATAGGTAAATTCAACAAGTTGATAAAAATTTTCTTTTCCTGGAACATTGTCTAAAACAACGTGAAGTCCTTTTTCTTCCCAATCTTTTTGCCACTTTTGTTCGATTTCTTTGTGATTATAGTTTTCCATAAGCCAATCAAATATAACAAAAAAACCTGGAAAATTCCAGGTTTGGGTTATTTAACAAGATCAAAATCTAGCATGAGTGGCAGATGGTCAGATATTTCCACATCGAGTACATTGAATGAATTCACTAATATACCGTTTGATACGAAAATATAATCAGCATATCGTTCTTTCTTCGAATATAGAGATGATCGGGTATTCGTTATTCCGAACTCAGTAATCAGATTCCGAAATCCCATATCTTCAATCATATCAATACAGAACGTATTCGGATTAAGATTAAAATCTCCGCACAATATCATATCAGGATTTTCGTATCTCCGATTGAGAAAAGAGACGATATCTCTGATTTTTTCCATCTGCCGTATCCGCTCTGGTGTATCGATTTTCCCCTGCTCATCATGTACGCCATGAATATTCATGACACACAGCTTTGTTTTTGTTTTACCAGGTTTTTGATCGTCATAAAATTCAAACGCCAGAGTCTGGAGTGAGACGTTCTTCCCTTTCTTTTCATAAGAGAATAGATCAAATGTTTTAAAATCAAAATTCTTTAAACCATCAAATCCTGACGGAGTATTTGCATATATCGCATTTCCGGATGGCGCATGCCTTTCAACATCGCAATGCGGGGAAAGATATACAAGTTTGTGTTCTAACGCCTTAGCAATATCTCCGGAACACACTTGTTCATCTAAATGCTCAGGAACAAGTCGATGAGCAGCTTCGGGAATACCTTCATATCCATACTGACTGATCACTTCTTGAAAACAAAAAATATCAATCTGTTCATTCTGTTGTCGCAAGAATGCGAGTAACTGCTGGAGCCACCTGCCACCAGCAACATTTAACGATATTAATTTCATATTGTATAAGTACTTTTTCTCACATTACCATGAATATGTAGATATGTAAATAGTATATAAAAAGCGGAACACTGTTCCGCTTTTTATATTTCCCGTACATTTTCTATGTCCCTTCGGAGACATCTCCCGTAGGGAGACAAGCTATCAGCTACAAACTACTATCTGTCCTACCTATTCTCGTATTTTCTTCACTGCAAGCCAAATGAGTACACCAAGCGCACCTGCGAGGACTAGTACACGAACAATGTCGTTCATATCGCTCCAGTAACGCATCGATCCGATGATGAGAGAGAGTACTCCGCCAAGCGATAGTCCGATGGATACTGCTGACAGTCCCGCAAACACAAATCCTAAAACAATTGAGAGGACTCCGAGAACAATGAGGATGATAAAAATGTTCCTGTTATAAATTTTCTGACTTGCATCAAATCCTTTTTGACAAGTATAGGTCGGATTACACCATCCAGTGATCGATTCTGATGTACCCAATTTCGCTGGTGCTGTAACTTTTTCTTCAGGTGCATACGGATAACTATTCTCTGTCCATGATCCGCCGACAGTTAGACATTGATCTTTTGAGGTATAACTTCTGTTAGTTATATCTATCGGACAATACGCGTCGTATACCGGTTCATCAAAAAATAGTGATGCGCTGTAATTAAAAAATAAATTAAGTACGATTACTAATCCCCCAACGAGAGACCAATACAATACTTTTGAAGTTTTCTTTTGCATAATTTCTTGTGTCATATATATGTATAGTACCATACCTTTGATTGGAAAAATAAAATCCCCCAAATTGGGGGATTATTCTATGCAGATGCAGATACTGGATGATCTGTTGTCTCGGATTTTTCCAGATTTTCTGGTTGTGAATACACAACAATGAGCGAAGAATCTTTAGTTAGATCTCTCAACTCACTTTCTGTCGGCACTTCCTGTACCGTTTCTGTGTAAATCTTGAACAACTTCATCCGTTCTTCCAGTCTCTCTTGGTATGGAGAAGTCGTACAAATCGGAAGCAATTCCTCTAACACTTTAAACGTTACTGATTT
>CALRET010000017.1 GCA_943356375.1 Candidatus Nomurabacteria bacterium
ACAGATGTCGTGTTCTTATTTAAGATTAAATACACTACGTAAAAGTGAATCATTCTCTATAGAATCTGCGGTAATATACAAGACTTCTCTACCTAGACTAAAATTTGCCTTAATAAGGGAAACGAGTTCATCGCACGTATATGGATATACCCATACACTTTTTTGAATCATTATAAAACCTATTAGGGATAGCGTTGAACGCAATTGGTCTCTCAAATTTTTTCTCATTTCGCTTATATCAAATATAACTATTCTCCATTTTTTATCCCATTTTTTAGGTTTTTTAAGTTTAAAATTCTGGAGCTGATATCTTTGAAGTATCTGTTCTCCTTTTTCTGTAAGGATAATGTATTTACTCCCCTGTTCATTAGTTTCAAACTTAATTAACTTCTTTTCAACGAGTTTAGCTACTGAACTTTTAAGATAGTGATCATATTGACGCTTTTTATCGCTTGGAAAAAAATCTTTAAAGAGTTTAGTCGCATTAGGAGCAATCAATGCAAGAGAAATAATTCCGACTGTTTTAACTGTTTCAAGTAATAATGCTTGGATGTTTTTATTCTTAGTTATTTTATTTGATTTTACTATTATTTCTTTGGCGCTTTTTTTCATATCAATATGGTATCAATTTTAATACTCAAATGTCAAGAATTTCCGCGGTCGCGGAAATTCTTGACATTTGAGACAATTCAATTGGGGGGAAGAAAAAGGTAACACAAAAACCGGCCTTTTTAGGGGACGGTTTTTGTATGTAAAACTTTTTAGATTTGGATTATTCAGAATCATCAAATGCATCTGAGCAGTTAGAATCACTAGGGAAATCAATTTGACCATTGTTATCATTATCAATCCCATCAGCACATTGAGTATTAAACCACTCAACCGTAACAATACCATCAGATCCATTCCCACCGCGACCACCAGAATTAAGCCCACCCCCACTATCTCCTCCTGCAGGCCACCCGATTTTACCTGAACCACCACCGCCAGCGCCGCCAGCGCCATATCCTGACCCATCAGAACCAGTACCACCAGAATCAGGATGGTTGAAAGATATATTGGCACTACTGTCACCTCCATTTCCTCCATTTCCTCCATTTGAATCAGCAATCCCTGGTACATTTCCATCAGATCCAAATCCCCCTTTACCAAATCCGCTTTGACCACCCTCATCATGACCTCCTTCTCCATTTATACAAGGTGATATAGTTGAACCATTTGAAGAATAACATATTGATGAAGTTCCAAATACAGCTCCTCCTCCTCCACCACCGCCGCCGTTAACATTACCTTCTCCTAATCCTTGTCCAGTACCAGATATTCCATTTCCTCCATTTCCTCCATTATATCCATTCTGGCCAATACCACTACCTGTATTTCCTACGACAGCGTGTGTACCACCTGAACCACCATTAGCAATACTATTATCAGCGTTTCTACTATCACCTCTTTGTCCCCCGCCACCGCCTTTAGCATATATAAGTAGTGAACCTGACCCAGTATAAATATATGAACCTGTACCGTTAGTACCCGACAGGGCATCGTATTCGTCATACCAACCCCCTGGAGTATGTGATTGTGTCACACTCGGACAAGTTACCGGAACAAATGCAGTGAGAGATATATTTTGCGATCCAAGGGCTTGATTCTCTGTACAATTTTGAATGATATTAGGACTAAGTGATGACCCTTCGAGTCCTTTAAATCCCATTCTTCCAGGAACTACATAAAGTTGGGAACCACTATTAATTGATTGCCCTGGTCCAACTAAAAATGAATATTGAGTGTATGCGCCACCAGCACCGCCACCACCGCCAGCACCTGTTCCAACATCAGCATCACCTCCATATCCACCGCCACCACCGCCACCACCGCCACCAACAGCGGTTATTCGAACTTTATTAACTCCGGCTGGTATTTGAACAGTTTGCCAACTTTCATTAACACCAGAAGACGGGTATACCGTTGTCTTACCCGATGTGTCACAAAAAGTCATCTTACCCTGATAATCTGCACACACAGGAACTCTTGTGCCTAATATTCCATGAGCGAGATTGGCAATAAACACATCTTTTCCGCTTTTAATATCTCCAAAAAATGTCTTAAGTCCTCCTGAGATACCTACACTATTTGAAACATACAGCGGATCATCGATCTTAACTTGACCTAGATGTCCTTCTGGGTATCCAGAAGAACCAAGAATAAGAGTGTCCGGCGAACCACTCCGTATAGATCCTAATATACTTGCATTCCCTTTAATTCCGAGACTATCACCCTCTATATTTCCAAAAACCTCTAAATTACTATTATTAGCAGAACTACCGACAGTAGTAGGTCCATTCACTGTAAGTGATTGAGGAGCATATATACCGAAGAAATCAACGCCGATCGTAGTATCGCCTGCTATATCAAACCGCCCATCAACAAGCGTATTGCCATTTCTTGTAACTGTTATACCTTTAGTACCATCAGGAACAAAAGTACTAGGAGATATCTGTCCGTTAGAGAGCACATTAGTTGCGTATGCAGAAAAGACTGGAGTCATACTGGCTGAAATATAATCTTTAGCAACTCGAACTGTTGTTCCGTTATTTATTAAATTATTATCATCGTGTCTCCAATGGGAATTCTCAGGAACTACGGTATCTTCAAACCAACGAAGAGTTTGGCCGTTACTTGTGCCTGCCGGAAGAGTATCATCTGCCCATTCCCATGTACCGGTCGTACTGTTCCAAGTCAAAACTTGTCCATCGGTACCACCAGTTGGAAACGCATCACCCCATACAATAGAACCACTGCTGGTACCAGCACCAATTGATTTGAGAACTTGTCCTTGTGGAACCACTTGGTTCACACCAGATGGTCGATAAATCATTTGATCATATGCACGGAGGTGTGGAATTTCAACAGTAGTATATGCATTGGCCGGGTTATCCAATGGAAACGGAGGAATTGTTGGTGCATTTACTTTGAATGGCACATCAGAAGGACTACCGGTGATTCCGTCTGCCCATGGAATTACTCCACCACCAAATCCAGTAAGGGCATTTTTAATTTCAACACTACCGTCTGCGTTTTGGCGGATAGCAGAAGCTGGTGCATTTACTATATATTTATCACCACCATTATATGTCGTATTGTATCCGATCATTTTTGTTCCGCCATCGTGGAATGCCCATCGATCGCCGATCTGAAATTTTTCATATGCTGGATACCCAGACCCGTTACCAGGACCGCCAATAGAAACTGAGCCAGTTCCGGTTGCAAGCGCAACACCACCGGTAAACCAACCGGTTCCATCAACTCCGAAATCTATCCAGTTAACCAATGGAATTCCTCCGTTTGGAAATGTTTCAACTGATCCCACACGAACAGGACCGCCTTGTGGATTAAGCGCTAGACCAGATGAACCAGTACTAGTATCGACAGATTGTATGTATGCATTTCTCTTTGTTCCACCATTGTCCGTATCTACACCAAGAATAAGTTCTTGATCGTCACCCTGAATCATAAACGGATGGTTTTGCCAATCATTTCCAAGATAATCACCTTCATCATTTATTTGAAATTTTGCGCCATTTGGAAGAGTTGGCGTGTATAGCCCGACAGCGATTTTTGTGCCATCGTTTCGAAGACTTTGATCTGCGATCCATTTATCTGCAATACCGTCATTATCTGAGTCCCCCCAATATAAAGTATCTCCGAAGATAGTTCCATTAGGAGTTACTGCACCACCTGGACCCCAGGTACCAGTCGTAGCATCCCATACAAGAACATCTCCGTTAGTTCCACCAGGGGTGAGTGAAAATCCTGGCATCCATTTTGCATTTCCACCTCCAGTATTTGTAAGAACTGAGTTTGTAAGCTGAGTATTTGATGTTGCATCGTTGTAATAAAGACCGTCAAAAATACCGACACCACTCATGAATCCTGCTACAGGACCGAAAAGAGCTTGAGTATCAACACCAAATTTATATCCGATTGCGTTCAAAAGTTGCAATGACATCCCATCAACAGTTGGAGGATATGTGGATGAGCCGATAAACACCCCTTTGGTTGCACTGTTATAAATATTTGTACCAACAGACCATGTCGGCAATCCCTGTTGTGTTACATCCTTAAAAATTGTTTGACCCTCTAGTGTCCCAGTAGGGATACCTGGAATTGCAACGTTAATAGTATCTGGACTTGCTGTGTCTTTAAATGTTTGAACACCTGAGCCAACGAAATTGAGCTTGGAAACACCGGTCATATTAATTCCTCCTGTTGGAATAGGGTTTGGAGGAACTATGTTTGGAGCGTCTGGAAGTTTATTGAATATTGAAAGAGAGTTACCGCCACTTCCACCAACTTGTGACCAATCGGTAATACAAGTGGTTGAAGGGATGTTGAGCAGACCTTGGGTCCAGCTTTTCAAGTAACCACTAGGATGACTCGAGGTACCATCTATACACAGAGAATCTGTCCGGATTTCTTGAGCGGCCAATCTCCTGTTACCGTAAAAATTACCAGAGCCAAGCCAGCCAGTTTTTTCTTGCGCCACAGCACCAGTATTTACCGGTGGAAAAATGTTTCCACTTGGAGGACCAGGTGGAAGTGGATTCGCCCAAGATTGAGCGTGTGCAATACCAGAAAGAAACAGGATTGCGAGAACTGAAACTGAAATGATGTGTGATAATTTTTTCATAATGTGGTGGCCAACCAAAGGCTGGTAAATTGATTAATAAGTTTAATAAATATTATCTACCTGCGGTAGATGCCTCCCAAGGGGGCATAATTTTTAAGCTAAAACTTGCGAGGAACGACCTTTTTAAAATTCTTAAGGTCGCACCTCTTGATTCACTCTCCGTGGCGGGGAGCAAAAGGAATTTTTCGAGTGCGTTGTTCAAAAAATTTCTTTTGCTCCCCGTTTTATCGGGCGAGCTTTTTTAGTTTTCTTCAAACCGAGGTCGTGGTGCTCCACCAGGACCGATTGCACATGCTTGAGTTTGATAAGAAACTGTTGTGGTATCTGAAGGAACCGGATCACCATTTATATCATCACAAGTAAGTGTGAAGCTGTAATTACCGAGTACTAAAAGAGAATAATCCTGTAAGCTACCAGAATTAACACCTGTAGGATTTTGATCATCCCATTCACCTATATCACTACCATCTGGTGCATTCGATGAAAACACACAACTACCAACATCAACATTCGCTGTTGCGGTCCAGTTGATGTCCGTCGTATCCGGTGGAGTAAGACTTTGTTGTAGGCATCCCGGACCAGTTACATTAACACTCGCAACTAAATCTCCACGGAACGCGTAATCTGAAGCGGTATCTGTTCCGTCTTGATTTGTACATGCAATTTTATAAAGCGTACTTGCAGGAGGAGTCGGCAATATTTCAACACTGTCCGGAGCGGTCGCTACTGTGTAGTTATTGAGGTTTGATGGTGGAGTAAGCGAGGTACCAGAAACCCAGCCGATCGGATCTGTAGAAGCTCCGTTACTATCAATAACCTGACAACTCTGATATGTCGTACTAGTAAGCACTGAATTCCATCTTAATTTTGTTCTATATGGATCTGTTGTATCACTGTCTGGAATAGCTTCAAGAACAAGTTTTCCACCACTTCCGCTATTATTGTCTTCGTCATCAGGATCATCAACACAATCTCCGTTACTATCAAGAATCATCCCGTCTGGTACAGGATTTTCTATAGTCGGTGGACCAGATGCAGGGATATTAGGGCAAAGATCATCGAGAGGATCTATGATGATGGTATCTGAACAGTTTGGACCTGAACCGAAATCAATCCACCCACCTACCGGTCCGCCCCATGCATATCCGCAAAAATCACCACTCACCGCACTATAAGTTACTCCACCATTTGAAGTGAAATCTGGAGAAACATAATGGAAAGAAGGATTATCATCTGAAAGTTTTATCCATCCATCCCAACCGCCCGCTTGTGGATGAAGTCCTCCTGAACAGTTTGCTGTCAGTACTGAACACACACGAATCCAACCGGTAACTTTACCAGTTGAAAGATTTACTCGTGGAGCGCAATTATTTACATTACCTATAAAGAAGTTAGGGCAGGCAGGTGTTGGGTTAAAAGAAATCCATCCAATACTGGTATTTAGCCAATCATTTCCGGGATTTGAAGGATCTGGAGCACTTCGCGCAAATGCATATCCTGAAAGTGCACCAGAAATCATATCCAAATTTACACCGAACAGCACTGTTCCGTTATTTCCCGGAGTCTGACTGTTCATACCAATCCATCCGAGACCGCATCCAGGTAGACCTGCTGATTGAGAACCACCTGTATTTGGAACACTATTTGGCTGAGTATTTTGACCTGGTTGTCCTGGATTCATATTTCCACCCTGCTGATTACTGATCTGACCTGATCCTGGTACTTGGTTTGGATTTAATTGACCAGAATTAGAAGAACTACCGCTTTGTGTCGTTACGATTTGCCCAGGATTTGGCGATTGTACAACAGTAAGATCTAGACACCCTAAATGAGTTGCTGTGGGAGTATTACCATTCCATGCGAAACCGAGCACTGGTTCTAACTGTGAACTCTGTGCAACAATTGATGCAATACCGAATCCAAAAATAGCTACAGCAAGCACAGGTAAAAATACTTTTGGGAGATTTTTGGTATATGATCGAATGTGCGATAAAAATTGCATAGATTATTGAGTACCACCCGAGAGCTCTGAGAGAATTTGGGCTTTTTGTTCTTCGGTTAGTGGAGCTGATTGATTTGAAGATGATTCTTTTGAAAGCTCTTTGAGAATTGCTTGTTTTTGTTCTTCTGGGATTGGAGTAGTGTTTGCTGATTCTTTTGCAAGTTCTGCGAGAATTGCTTGTTTTTCTTGTTCAGATAACACACCAGGAGTTCTATCTACATTTCGTGTTGAGAAATAATACACCAATGCACCCGCAAGAATGATGAGTACAATAGTGATAGCAAATGTGAGATGTTTTTTTTGATTGAGTTCCATGGGACAGGTTGTAGGTTGCAGGTGACAGGTTTTAGTAGACACAGATATAAAACTATCAACGACAAACTGAAAATTAATTTTTAATTAGATAAATAAAATGAAGTGTACTAATATATAATACCATTTTAAATACTATACAGAAAAGTATTTGGTTGAGTGAGTGTGGATAACTATGGGGCAGGTTGTAGGTGGTAGGTTACAGGTTTTAGGAAATACAAAATACAAACGCGAATACAATACAGTTTAATCTTTAATTAAAATTCAGGAAATGATAAACTATTTCTATGAAAGATTTTGATTCTTGGAATGAATTGAAAAAGAAAATTGAAGCTGAGAAAAATGACCCGGAAAAGTTCCCTAAGGAAGGAGAAGTGTGGATGAACAACCTTGGTAAAAATATTGGCTATGAACAGAATGGGAGTGGAGATAATTTCTCTCGCCCTCTTTTAATTATCAAGAAATTCAACAACCATATGTTTTGGGCTATATCACTATCGACCAAACAGAAGAAATTTGATTTTTACTTCAACTATACTGATCCTAATGACCAAAAAGTTTCTGCTATTTTAGCACAGATGAAATTAGTAAGCGTTAAGCGATTAAAAAGAAAAATCTATGAGATACCAGACGAACTTTTTGAGCAGATGAGGCAAAAAATTAAATCTTTCCTCTAAAAACTCGAAACCCCGCTTTTGGCGGGGTTTCTCGGAGCCTTACGGCACTTTGTACATACAATATAGCAAATGGATTAATCGGGGTCAAGCTTTTGTGAAATAAAGTGTTAATGCTTCTCCGAGATTTTTAAGAGCTTCAATTTTTGTTTTTCCAAAAGAAGAGACCTCGACGTTTAAACATTGAGCTACATAGTGTTTCCCCTCTTTCCATAAAACGCTTTTAAAACTAATATTTGACATGTTTGTATTCTAACAAGATAGATATATATATAGTCAAAACAGTCGCGACCGTAGGTCGCGACTGTTTTTGTATTTCTTTAAATTAGTTCTCAAACTTTGGCAAATACTCTGTAGTATATCGCTCCACACATTCTGCGATAATTTTTACCGCTTCATCTTTTCCGAAAAATCCCAACACTTTACATGTTCCTGGCTTTTTCAAATCTTTGTAATGTTCGAAATAATGTTCAGTCTCCTTTTGCCAGTGCTCACCCAATTCTTCAAAGGAATTGATATGGTCCATGCGCTTGTCATCTGAAAGTACAGTAATGATCTTGTCGTCTCGTTCACCGCCGTCCTCAAATTTCATGACACCGATGACGCGCGCCTCAGCGAGAGAACCCGGTACCAATGGTTCCGTCACGTTTGCAATAATGAAATCAAGCATGTCGCCGTCCTGATCCCAGGTCTGTGGAATAAGTCCGTACGCTACTGGATATGCAAGTGATGAATAGCCGACTCTGTCGAGTTTGAGCTGACCTGATTCGGTAATAAACTCATACTTATTGATAGCGTTTGAATTAATTTCAACTAATCCGTTGACGATTCCTTTTGATTCGTCTGCGTATGGAGGAAGAACATGCTGAAGGTTTAACATGAACTTTGATGGTTTATGATTTATGTTGGCCATGGGGGCAGGTTGTAGGTGGTAGGTTACAGGTTGTCTCTCTACGAGAGATCTCTCCGAAGGGAGATAGGAAATCATTCCTAAATCCTAAACACTAGACCTTAGAAATTAAATTTAATAAATTATTTTTCGACTTCTTCAGCGGGTTCATCGACAGTCGCAGGATCTTCGGTTACTGTTTCTTCTTCAGGTGCTTGCTCGTTGGTCATTTCTTCAATTTCCTCAGCGATTTCCTCTGAAACAGGCTCATCGGCTTCTTCTTCGTGAGTTGCTTTTTCAATTGCTTTTTTCAAATCGCCCAATTTGACGAATCCTTCTTCTTTTTCTTCAGATTCTACTGCTTCCGCAGGAACACTGCCTTCGATACCTTTAATATCAATGCGCCATCCAGTAAGTTTTGCAGCAAGACGAACATTTTGTCCACCTTTTCCGATCGCGAGAGAGAGTTGATCGTCAGCAACTTCAATAAGCGCCTTGTGTTCTTTTTCATCGATAGAAATATCGAGTACTCGAGCAGGAGAAAGTGCGCTTGAGACAAATGTTTGCGGATCTTCTGACCATGGAATAATATCTATTTTTTCTCCATGAAGTTCTTGCATCACTGTCGTTACGCGGACACCTTTTTGTCCGACACATGAACCAACTGGGTCAACATGTTCGTCATTTGAAAAAACGGCGATCTTTGAGCGCGCACCTGCTTCACGAGCAACTGCTTTGATTTCAACAACGCCACTAGCAACTTCTGGAGTTTCAATGGCAAAAAGAGCTTCGATAAATTTTGGATGTGTGCGAGAAAGTTTGAGCGATACTCCGCGTGGTGTTTCTTCGATGTGATAGAGGTATGCTTTTATTCGCTCTCCTCGACGAAATCGTTCGCCAGGAATTTGCTCTTCACGAGGTAAAATACCAGTCGCACGATTGAAATCAACATACAAGAATCCTCGTTCTTCTTTTTGAACGAATCCTGAAATGATTTCTCCTTCTTTTGCGCCGTATTCATCTAATATAGAAGTGCGTTCAGCTTCTCGAATGCGTTGAATAATAACCTGTTTTGCGGTTTGAGCGGCAATGCGTCCGAAATCATCTTTGTATTCTAGAGGAAATACAATTTCATCTTCGATCTGTGCATCTTTTTTAATGATGCGTGCATCTTCGAGGAAGATATGATGTTCTTCGTTGTAGCGTGCTCTCAAATCGTCTTCTGGTCGAGGTTCTTCATTTTCTTCTTCCTCACCTTCTTTTGCAATATATACCGTGGTATCGTCGACAACAATTTTTACTTGTAAAAATTCTGTGTCTCCAGTATCAATACTAAAACGACAGCGGATGATTTGTCCCTTTTTTCCATATTCTTTCTTATATGCAGCGGCGAGTGACTGTTCGATAGCATCGATAATCTTTTCTTTCGGAATTTTTCGCTCTTCCTCGAGTTGTTCGAGGGCTGACTTCATTGTTTTTATGTCTAACATGTGGCTAGCTGATAGCTTGTAGATAACAGCTTGTAGAAAATACAATACTAGATACCTAAAACTATGTATTAAATTTTTATTAAATTGTAACTTTCCTCCCTACGGTCAGTCCCTACGGGAGATCTGCCGAAGGCATGAGAGTTCTCTCCTTCGGGGCATAAATTTTTTCTAAAAAAGCCCCCGGCGGGGACTTGGACTGATGGGAATACTATAGCATATACAGACAAAATACTCAAGAATCATCTCTCTACGAGAGATGTCTCCGTAGGGACACAAATTTACAGGTACAAATTACAATTTGATACAGAACTGTAGATTACTTAAACTTAGTTTCGAGTTTTTCTACACGAGAAAGTATATTTTCAATACGGCGATCATGAATCGCAATATCATGAACAAAACTGTTTACTGCTTTATCTGTTTTTGTTGTTGTGTGACGAACTGTTTGTAATTCAGAAAGCATCATTTCCATAACTTTCCCTTGTCGTTCAAAAGAGTTTGCGACTGAACGCATATGGTTTTCAAATGATTTTTCGGTAACATATTTACCCGTATCGCTTTTTAGAGTTTTCTTCTTCATAGAGATAATTATATCAACTATGCATAAGATATGCAAAAAATACATAATTACCCGCACACGTACTTTTTCATTGTAAAGAGTATTAATACCCCAGAGCAAGGCTCTGAGCTCGTGTGGGTTCGGTTCACTCGACACGAGTCCGCAGCAAAGCTGCGGGGTATTCTACTCTATAATACGTCTTCGACTCGGACGTGGTGAATGAGAATACTCATTCACCCGCTCCTCACTCGACGTAATAAAAAAAATACATGTGATATACTATGCATAATACTTATCAATTTAATTTACTCGCATATATCATGACATATTCGCATTTAAAAATCGGTTTTATTATTTTATCTCTTTTTGTCTCTCCTGTTGTTTTTGCTCAGATGGGAGAAAATCAGGCACCTGCTCCGCAACCAGAACCAGTGGTAGTTGAACCGGCACCAACAGCCCAAACTGCAGCAACGAGAACTGCTGCCCCAAGTCCTACTCAGGTAGGAATTGGTATTGATGCAACAACAGCAACAAATACACCTACAGCAGAACCAGCGGCAAGCCAAACATTTGTTCAAAAAATATTTGCGCCAATACGGACATTATTCTATAGAGTAACTGATGCTCTAGGTATTACCTCTGCAACAAATCGAGTTTCTCGAGAATCTAGTGCGTCTACTAAAAATGAAAACCCTGGTAGACATGCACGCGTGTACATGAGACAATCAGGAGGTACCGGTTCTCGGCTTGAGACTGGCACAGGAACTGATGTAATGAAACAGACGACTGATACGTCTCCATCAGTGAACCTCACAAGGTAACTTTTATTAAATTAATTACTATAGCATGAAAAAATTTATATATATCGGTGTAACAATGATGATTATTGCTTCTTTTACGGGAATCGCCCGTGCAGAAGATGATGAATCAACAGATCAACCTGAAATAAGAAAGGAGGATAAGTTAATGGGTGGATGGTTTAAGGACATCCGTGAGATGCGCGCTGAGAAACGCGATACGGTTACTGATATGCGTATCGAGCGAAAAGATATGATGGACGACAATAAAGATGTCTTACGCGAAGGACGCGAAGCGATAAAAAATGCTTCCCCAGAAGATCGAGCCGATCTTCTTGAAGAACAGAAAGAAAAACGAGAAGCGTTCCATGAAGAATGGAAAAACAAAACTAAAGAAATCATAGAAGCTCGCGTGCACTTCGCAGCAAATCTCTACCAAGCAACCATTGCACGACTTGAGCAAATCGCAGAACGCATCGATTCTCGCATTGAAAAACTCACAGCCCTTGGAAAAGATATGGCAAGTGCTCAAAGTGCAGTAGACGAAGCACGTGGACACATAGAAAATGCTAAAACTGCAGCGGCAGAAATAAAAGAAACATTAGAATCTCTCACAGATAAATCAGGATTTTTTGAAACACATAAAGATAAAATTGTGAAAGTGAAAGATGAATTGAAACTTGCACATCAATCACTTAAAAAGGCGATTGAAGCGATCAAAGCTGTTGCTCCGAAAACAACAACTGAATAATATATTTTTATTATATAACAATACACATATATGGAAGAAAAAAATTCAACAACAAAAATCGTGTGGTCAGTAATCGTTCTTGCCGTGTTACTCATCTTGGTTATTTGGGGACTTTCAAAAAATAAATCTACTTGGGAAATGGTTAATGAAGTTCCGTACGAACAACAAGCAACTACCGACGAAGAACAAGCGGCGGCAGCAGCGATTCAAGCACAAAGTGCATCTGATGCAACAGCTGATATTGAGGCGGACTTGAATGCAACAGATATTGACGCAGCGATATTGGATAAATAGTGAGCCCAGGTTCTAGTTTCTAGGGACTAGGTTCTAGTAAAAACAAAAAACGCTCGCAATATGCGAGCGTTTTGTTTTTATCGGTTTTCTCCGTTTTGTATTAATCATCCGTTAATATTAAACCCCCATCTGGCTACATAACCGGTTAACATTGCCATTACACCAATGATGAAAGAGGCGGTAGTGCTTAAGATAGGACCAAATCCAAAAGCTAGATTAGAGACGGATATAAAACAAACCAGACAAACAATTATTCCTAATATAAACAAAATCTCTGAGTAGGTAAAAGAAGGATTTAATGCTTCTTCCTTTATCTTAGGGTCAATTTTAACCAATGAATCCCTCTCAACAGCATCATCATAAAACCTTGTTCTAAAGTATCCTGTATGTGCCATAAACAGAGCAAAGGATTGAATCCCTATCACAGCTAATACCCTTTCCTTTGTAATACATGCTCCAATAAAAGCGAGTACCATAATTAAACCAAAAAGATTAGAGCCCAAATTCCTAGCCCTGACTATAGATCTGAGTTTTTTATTTATTTTCATTGTTTTTTAGTTTTTGTGAAAGAGCAATGGACGCTCTCTCGGTTTGTGAGATAAAGCGTTAATTGGGTATATAATAGCATATTTTAGTATAAAAGTCAAGCATAAAAACCCTTATTTATAAGGGTTTTTATGCTTTTACTCCATGTATCCTATCCCTAGCGTGCTAGCACCTAGTACCTAGAACCTAGTTCTTTTGACAAATCCCCTTTCCCCGTATAGACTATTCGCATGTCAAAATCAAAAATAACCCCATTGGAACATTCACG
>CALRET010000018.1 GCA_943356375.1 Candidatus Nomurabacteria bacterium
ATTTCTTTGCACAGTGTATTTATTTTTGTAAATTCATCACAGAGTGATTGCAGGTCCTCGTTAGTGGCACTGATTCTGTTAATTTTTTTTAATAAATTTTTAAATTTCTGATCTTGAGAAACAGTGCTCCATTCATGTATTAAGCGAACAAAACCAACGATTGACATCAATCCCTGTTCTGGGGTATTTGCACGCATTATTGCATCCAATGCTTTAATTTTGCTATTAAGCAATACTACTTTTTCTGTATATCCCGTTGAGAGTTCCTCCTCTGGTTTTCCTTGTATACTAGTAAATAGATTATTGAGTATTGTCATATAAATGAGCTATGTCTGTTCCCAACATTAACACATTTAAGAATAATCGCAATATGTTATTGACATATACTTATAATACGATATAATTTACCCAGACATGATATTTTAAAAAAGTGAACGAAGATTTAATAAGAGAAAAAGTTTTCAGGATGAGAGACAATCTCAAAAAGATTGAATTCATTATGGAACATGCGGGGATACCGGAATCTATCATTTTGAAAGCCGCAGTTGTAGCAAAGGCAAATTTCTATCACAACTTCGGACACCAGCTCGGTGCAACCGAAGATGCAATACGTATTGCGATTGCGGAAGGACTCTCAAAAGAAGAGATATATCTTTTGGCGCTTGCCATGTTATTCCATGATGCACAACATACTGGTCTCGCACGACCGGAAGATGAATTGGTTTCAACTATTATTGCATTCAAGGTTCTCACTGATGAGGATCTTGCGCCAACTGGTAAAACTCCAGATCAGGCGCGGGCTGCTATTCGCGACATCATCATTTCCACTATTTTTTCAAAGCGTGGAAAGTCTAATGATATCCTGGAGAAGATCGCACAGGATGCAGATTTGGCACACGTTGGTCATGGTCCCTATCGCTGGATATGGGCTTCGATGGGGCTCCGCGAGGAATTTAATTTGGTGGAAAACTTAAAGAGTAATCCAAAATATTTTCTGCGAATAGCACAGAGAAAGTTCATTATGTTTATTTTAGATTCTTCTCCTGATGGACAATTTTGGAGAACAGAAGGCGCTATGCAGATTCTCGGCAATCCGATGGATGATTTACCATTCATTGAATCGTTATCTGATGAAGCAATTGAATATGCCGATAGTGTGAAGTTCGAAAATATTCCACTGAGCGAGTTCAAGAAAAAAATGCAAGAACTCATTGGTATCCCTCAATAATTAAATAAACCCCCGACCATGTCGGGGGTTTTAATATTCCACTATGCTTTTTCGAGCGCTTTTCTCTCTTCTTCACGAAGCCATCCATCTTTTCCTCCTACGGGATGTTTTCCATAGCCCCACTTACCGAACTTACCTTCTTTAGTCGCTACTTCAACTTCTTTAAAAGTTTTTTCGTCAACTTCACATTCATAGGGTGTGCCGTCCGGTCTCGAATATTCATCAGGAACTGCTTTCGGCATTCGAGCCCAATATGCCTTGATGAATTTTTTACAATCAGCGTCTGACAAGTGCAAGGTGTATCCGTCAGGTCTTGTCCCCCAACCGGCTTCTGACTCTTCCCATTTCTGGCATATCACTTTGTGCATTTTAATATCGACTAATATATTAAGCGCCTCTGATATTTTTTTCACAAGTATTTGCGCATGGGAACCGTAGTGAACATCACCATATATCTTCTCAAATAATGGTAGGTAAACTTCGATAGTCTCTTTGGTAATTTTTATTCTTTTTGTTTCTGAGCATCCAGATAAACTTCGTACATTATGCAATCGATCGATCATCTTGAGTAATAGCACTTTTGGATCTTTTTGTAACCCATCTAGGTAGTATGTATTTGTTTCATCTTTAGTCATAAATCTTACATTATCAATGAATGGTTTTGTAAGTGAAATAACAATATCTGCAACATCTGAACCAAATATTTTTCCAATTCTGAATTTTACCGTTGTAACAAATTCATCATAGGTCAATTTATTACTTCCAAATATTGGTGAGTCTTCTCCAGTATCGTGTAACAATAATCCAATGATTGATTTTTTGTCATATAGCCCAAGTAATCCAACAGACCCAAGTTCATCAAGAACTATAATTACCACCACACGAAGATGTTCAAAATATCTTTCTCCGCTATCACGTTTGTGTGTGCGGTGTGCTTCTTTTGATAAATCATAGGCGAACATAATTTCATCCATATCTTTTTGTGAAAAGTGATTACGAAGTCTTGTTTCGAAGGTCGCTCTGTTTTCTACTGTTTGTGTGTTCATAATTTCTATTTATTTAATTGTTAATGTTTCTATGTTGAGTATATGCTTATAAAATACAAAATGTAATAGATTTTTTACGATTTTTAACAATTTTTTAATATAACCTTTACAAATAGTGTATATATGTAATACTATATGTATAAAAGTGTAAAAACATATTTACAATATGAAATATATAGACGAACTTACAACTATAGGAATGACAAAAGACCAGGCATCAGTGTATGAAACACTGGTTTCTTCCCTTGTGCTCCCTGTTCGAGTCATCGCTCAAAAGTCCGGAATCAGTCGAGAACTCACCTACGTCGTACTCGATCAATTGATTGAAAAAGGATTTGTTGAAAAAATTGCGGGTAGTACAAAAGTTGCACTCTATCGTGCACTTCATCCTGAAACAATACATTCATTGGTCAGTACAAAGAAAAGAAAAGCAGATGAAGCATTGCTTGCGTATGAGCAAGTACTTTCTGAAATGTCGAGCGAGTTCAATGCAGTGCGCAATCGCCCGCATGTAAAATTCTTTGAAGGATTGAATGGAATCGACGAAATATATACAGATATTATTGCATCCACGAAAACTATCTATGTCTTTCGTTCGATTTTTGACTATAGTCACGAAGCAATTCGTTTGGCGGTGTCTGATCAAATACAAAAACAGGTAGATGCTGGTGTTCGTTCATATGTTATTTCGCCAAAACTTCCCCATATGTCTGATCAGGTGTATAAACATAATTTAAAGCGCAATATTACCAGAAAAATAATTCCTGTTGAAAAATTTTCTCTTCCCGCACAAATTATGATCTATAGTAATAAGGTCGCCATCACTTCATTTAAAAGCACCATCAGTACCACTATTATCGAAAATGCGGATATCTCTGAAACATTCCTTAAACTGTTTCAATACGTTTGGGATTCGATCGAAGAGAAATAAATCATAGTAAATGTTTTGACACTTAAGTAATTTCGTGCTACACAGTAGGTAGATAGTTATTTGAATGAATGGGAAAAAATATTCTAGATCGTATTGATGAATATATATTAAATGGTTGTCAGAATTTTTCTGACCTAATGCATGATTGGTGTAATGTAAATAATTTCTTTCTCGCGCGCATATCACTGGTTATATATATTATTGCTGCTCTTGGGTATCAATGCGCAGACTATATACTATATGGATATGCAGGAATTTTTATTTTTCACTGCATAATTTCTCTGATAATATTTTCTATATTTTGGGGGATTGCTCGTGTGTTTGAATCACTTACACTCAATACTGAAATAGATGTAAACCCTATATCAGATGCTTTTGGAAAATATCGTTCACTGCTTTTATTGTTTACATTTAGTATGGTTTGTATTTGTACGACAGCTCTTTTTGATATTCCTATAAAATTAAGTAGTAAAGAACGCGATATGTATATTATTAATGAAATTCTCATTATGGTAAACGATAGCGCATTTCTTGCTATGATATACTTTCTTTCCTGTAAAAAAAGACAAAGGAAAAAGAATAAATGGAAAGAATTAAAGGAAAAATTATCTGAAAAAATAGATTCTCTGTTCCCAAAGCCTGAACCAGCATTCATACGAGTTAAGTAACATACACCCGAGCTAATCTCGGGTATTTATATTACCGTCCACTAGGTTGACTTTTTTGTAAAACATGCTATCATACAGACAGCTCAATTACCGCTTTTTCACTAACCCGAAAGAGCGTTTCGCTCTTTCACAAAATCCCAGATATATGAAAAATAAAATCTCAATTCTTGGCATCGTTGCCGTGCTTTTGTTCGCTACTGCCGTATTGTTAGTCGTTATGAAATAAATTGTTTAACAAAAAAATCCTCAAACATGAAATTTACAATTTTATTTCCCATACTCTTAGGAGTATTTCTTCTTGCGGTTGATTATGGATACATAAAAGGAAAGTCCGCACTGGTCATGATTGCTGCAACAGTAATCATTCACCCTATACTTATGTATTTGATGCGCATCACTTTTCCCGGCATATCAATAGAAGCAGAAGTTCTATGGGCGATCGCGATACTGCTTGTTATAATCTTCTTGTATTTTCTGTTCGTCTTTCGGTATGAAGGAACGCACAAAACTGTAGAATGGAAGGCGCGCATGTGGACGATATTTGTCATCCCGCTCGCAATAATGTTTTTCTGTTGGTTATGTCTCATGATGGAAGCATTCATGTTTGCCCCAATGCCGTTCTGTGAAATCATACATGAACCTGGTGAGGAATTATATGTGATATGGTTCAATCAAGTTATGACAGACAATCAAGCGAGTATAGTTATCATATTTGGCGGTATGACACTGATTGTTCTCACTAAACTGGAATGGATGTTATTCAATTATCTGAAACATAAAAGACAGCAACAACGTCAGTTTGAAGGCATTCAAGATTATACGCACTTAAATTAATGTTCGAATTCATCGAACTAAAACCGGTCAACAGTGACCGGTTTTTTTAGTACCACTATTGCAGTATTTTGCAAAATACTGCAATAGTGGTTTATAGGAGTAATTGACATTAATTGAATTAAATGCTATTATATTTCCAGATATAAAATAGATATTTTGAGCACATTAACATTTAATACACCAACAAAGGTTCATTTGGCAGCAGATAAGTTTCAAGTTATTCCTGAACAACCGGTCGTATTTTTCGCAGGCCCAATACGGAATGCTGCCTCATGGCACGATTTCGGTATTGCATGTATGCTTGCTAATAAGGTCGATGCATTTATCGCATGCCCTACTCGCAAGACTGAAGCATTTGGTCATCTTATCGAAAAATATGATGAGAAATATGAAAAATTTCCTCGTCAACGCGCATGGGAAATTTATTACTTAGACAAAGCTGCTCATGAAAATGGCGTAGTTATGTTCTGGCTTGCTCCTGAAAAGAAACTTGCAGAAGGTGAAGTAAAAGAACATCCCGATAAAGTGTACGGGCACATCACTCAGATGGAGCTCGGTGCATGGGTTCGCGAAGCATCACTCAATCCGCATATAAATCTGGTTGTCGGCATTGATCCCGCCTATCCGGAAGCAGATACTATTGCGTATGATATCGAGCAAAGTATTCCGGGTATTACGGTGTATCCAAGATTAAAGGATTGTTGTAATCGCGTCACTGAAATTCTTAAAGAAAACAAGAAGGGAAAAATTTTAATAAAAAGACAATCACCGGATTTTGATTTTAAGAACACGTATGTTTCGGTGGAGGAATTCAAAAAACTTTTTATCAGATTAAATCCCAAATTTGTCTTTAACACTGAACACTCAGAAAAGAGCCATCTTTACGAAATTTCAAAGCCTACGGATTCTGGTGTATTGGTTGCATGCCCCGTCCTTGTTGATAAAAGTTTTAGACCGTATACATGGGAAGAGTTTTATAAAGAATTAAAACTGAGCGGATTTCAATACGTTCGCGTAGAATAGTTTCAAACCCGAGTTAATCTCGGGTTTTTTATTTGATTTTTGCACTACAAAAATCAGAAAGGTTTTATATTTTAAGCGAAGCTTTAAATATTTTATCGGACCGTGTAACACTGTGTTCGTTTTGAGTCCACATCACTCCTCTCTTTTAAATACCTCAAGAATTTGTCCCAGATATTCACTTTTAAAAATAAAAATGATTTCGCTCCAGGTTGAGATCGTTTCAGCAAGAGGAATTTTCTTTTCGGCAATTTTATGGAGCAAGGAGAATGTGATGTTTGGTTTTGGGTGATAGCTCGCGTCCACCGCAAGTCCGATCGCACTCAGGTCTCTTAAGAGTAAAATTGGTTTTGCTTGCATATGTTTCACTACGCTCTCGGTTTTTGATTCACTACAGATGATAATGATTGCTCGAGTGTTTTGCGAGAAGCTGAACCACTCATCACTCCGTGATTTGATATTTTTTTCGAGCAATGAGAGTCGTGTAACTGTATCCGGAGTTTTATTGAACACTATTTCTGCGAGTGGCGTTTTTACAGTTAGTCCATCGATCTTCACTTCCTGCAGTAACGGCTTGATTCCATCCATGCGTCGCTGCAACCGTGAAAGCGCCATGATGATGGTTGATAGCTTCACATCTTTTTTAGTTACTCGTTCAACCGATGAGTGAATCTTGCGCGCATAGCTCGACAGGTTAAGAATCCCTCGCGACAAACACTGCGCTGCTTCATGATCTCGATTGATCAATTCCTCCACCTTTTGTCCTACTTTTATCATTGTTATGATTATAACAAAAAGTTGTAATTCACACAAATTATATATTTACTTCGTTCCCCTGTTTTCTCTTGGTACTCTCTATACAGAACAAAGTTATTAAACAATTAAAAAATAAACACCATGCTAGAAATTATTATTGACACAGAAAATGGAAACAAAGTTTCTTTTTCTGAAAAACAAAAGGGCTCACTTGTTGGACAAGTCATGTCGTTTGAAAATTTGTATGAAGTCAGATCAGTGACTCTTGCAGATATATTTAAATTTTGGATAGATATCCATCGTTTGAATCAGGTTCCATTTGGTGCACTACTTACCGGCAAGCAAATGCTCCGAGAAAGTGTATCCGGAAGAGCCGAAAAGGATTTTCAGAAAAGACTTTCTGAAGTTACTTTAAAGGAAGGTATAAAGATGATTGAACCAAGTCCTCTACACAAGAATGTTACCGAAGAAAAACTTATTCATCTGATAGAGTATTGGACCTGTCCGGATTGTCATGGTGGATTTCGCGATGGAGATACACAAGACAATAAACATGGAGTGCTTTATTGCAGAAAATGTAAATCAGGTTTTAGGATTTTTGTGCCACAATTCAGTAGTAGAATAACTGGCGCATGGAGGGTATCATAATAAGAACAATCCAAAAACCGGTCATTGCGACCGGTTTTTTTATTTTCTTATTCCATGTTTAGCATGGAGTTTAATAATCTCTTCATCGTCTAGTTGCTCCTTGGTCTCTTTCGCTTTCTCACCAAGCGATTTCAATTCTATATCAGACAGTGTATCTAATTCAGTAACGCGCGCAGTAAGAATTTCAACAGTGTTTTTTTCCGGGTTCTCCAATACTTCTTCAAGTAGTGCGTGGAGAATCCAACCCATGCGCGGGCCCGGTTTCATTTGCATATCTTTGATCATATAGTTCCCATCAATTTTCAATTGTCCGACTGAGATCGGATCACGAAGACATTCTTCAATCATTGCATGATACTTGCGGAGACGGTATGGCGCTTCTTTTTTCTTCATCCCTACCCGATCGCATTCGCGGATATTCATCAAAATCCATATTGGATTTTGACCCCGCGTAGCTTCTAGCGAAGTGGGGTTACCTGTATTCATATTTTTAATAACCCTGCGAACAGCTGATAGTGTAATTTGTTCGGTATCAGAGAAAAACATATGGTAACGAACCAGTTTCACAACCAGATCCGTGTCAGCTTTAGGGAATTTGAGCCGATCCATGATTTTTTGTGCCATGCGAGCCCCAATGACTTCATGTCCGTAAAATGTTGGTTTGAGAGGAGGCTTGCCCAGTACCAAAGGCGGTTGCCTTTTGGTTCTGGGTTTCCCAATGTCATGAAACAGGGCGGCAAGTTTCACATGAAACGCAAAGTTCTTATCTGCTGCATGTTGGCATGCCTGAACAAGGTGTGTGAATACGTCGAAGATGTGTGCCCCGCCCTGCTCGCAATCAATTCCCTCTCGAAGTTCCGGAATGATGTGTTCGAGTAAACCTGTCTTTTCAAGAAATCCAACCCCGATTGCAGGATTAGGAGAATCGACTATTTTTATGAATTCATCACGAATTCTCTCGTTTGAAACCAGTTGTATGTTGGAACTATTTTTGAGTATGGCGTCAAGTGTTTCATATGAAACAGCGAAATTGAGTTGGCAAGAAAATCTGATTGCTCGAAGCATGCGAAGCGCGTCTTCATTGAATCGGTCAACCGGCTCCCCTACGGTTCTGATAACTTTGTCCTTTATGTCCTTTAAACCATCAAACATGTCCGTTATGTGTCCTTTAGAGTCCATTGCAAGCGCATTAACGGTGAAATCCCGTCTTTTAAGATCATCAGCCAGTGTTTGTGCGAATTGGACAGCATCAGGGTGTCTTTTGTCAGAATAGGCCGATTCTAATCGATATGGAGTAACTTCGACAATGTAGGGTCTAGGGTCTAGGGTATAGCGTATAGGAGATACTGTTTCATGCCTGTCCGGCGTAGCTTTAGCGAAGTCGGATGAAACAGTATCTAATGAAACTTCTCTATTATCTTCAAATACCACAGCAACTGTGCCAAAATTGTTCTCATAAACAGTTTTTGGAAAGAGTTCAATTATTTGTTCTGGTGTAGCATTGGTGGTTACATCCCAATCTTTCGGTATTCGTCCTATAACAAGGTCACGGACACATCCGCCAACCAGGTACGCTTCAAAACCCCCTTTCTCAAGAGTTTCGGTTATACGTGTAACGTAACTGGGTATTAGGTTGTATGTATTAGGTTGCAGGTTGTGTTTCATATATTATGAAACAAAATGTGCGGGTAGGGAGAATCGAACTCCCGACTCGTCTTTGGCAAAGACGTGTTCTACCACTAAACCATACCCGCATTCTTTGTTTATTTACTTAATAAATTCAAGGATAATTTAATCCATTCCAAAAGCTTATATTTCGCTCTAGTGTTGGTTATTATAGTCATTCCGACACCAAATTGCAATCTTTTCTGTTTATATGTCAGTATTTTACTTATAAAAATATACTTATTTTACAAATCGCATATAAAATGCAATAATCAATACGTTTTTAAGCGATTTGCACCCGTAGTGAAATGGATATCATATCCGCCTTCGAAGCGGCTGTTCCAAGTTCGAATCTTGGCGGGTGCACCAGAAAGTTTAATCAATAAAAGCCAACTCATGAGTTGGCTTTTATTGATGAAAGATGAGATTTTCATTTAAATATTTTTAAAAATCTTGTCCGTTATAAGTATTTACGGAACCCGATTTATAGTGTCGTGTTATCCTTATTTTTCAAGGAAACTGTGGATAACTAAGTGGATATTGTTTATAAAAGACACTTTTTGTATATCAACTGATGTCTATTAGAAAATTGATTTCTAGATAAAATAACCTTATTTTATAAGGTTATTTTATAAAACCAGTACGTATAACTTCTGTAAATAGCTATAAAGTGTTTCACGTGAAACGTTTTAATAGTTTGTAGTGAGTAGTTGGTAGTTTGTAGTAAATTTTGTTTCACATGAAACCTTTAGACTGGTTGCCGGTGTTAGTTTTTAGGCAACCGATTTCTTAGACGGTAGTCCGTCTGTCAATGAGTATATTGATCTACTTGGTGGAAATCACAGTCCAGCGAAGTCGTGGCTCTAGTAATACTTGTTTCACATGAAACAAGTATTGTTTATATTTGCTAATGCCTAGAGCCTAGTGCCTGTGTTAGACTATTCTATATGCCTAAGGTATTTACTTCAAAAAGTCAAAAGACAGGGGAATTAGGAGAAGATCTTGCGGTGAAATACTTGAAAAACAAAGGTTTCACTATAATTGAGCGTAATTTTACGAAGAAATGGGGGGAAATAGATATTATCGCCAGTAAACAGAATAAAATCCATTTTATTGAGGTTAAGAGTGTTTCATGTGAAACATTGGGTAATGTATTTTCTTACCAAGGAATTCGACCTGAAGAAAACATGCACTCTAATAAACTTAAAAAGTTCTACAGAACAGTGGAGGGATTTCTTGCTTTTGACGCAAGTCGGTATATACCTGATTTTAATAAAAATAGGGAATTGTCATGGCAAATTGACTTACTATGTGTCTATATTGATAGGGAAAATAAGAAGGCGAGAGTAAAGGTGATTCAAAATATAGTCGGATAAAACCCGACTATATTTTGAATGTATAGTGTATGAGTATTGAGTAAAGAGTATGAAACAGTCTCGGCGTACGCCGAGACTGTTTCTGTATTTTTATACTAAATACTGTATACCTATACTCTATACTGGCTTCCTATTTCTTCCAAGATCCATCAATTGCTGGATTTTTTGCACCGCGGACTTCAAAGTGGACGTGAGGTCCTGTTGAACGTCCAGTTGAACCTAAGAGGGCAATTTGTTGTCCTTGAGAGACAGATTGTCCAACCTTTACAAGGTTTTTTGAGTTGTGGGCGTATAGTGTTTGAGTACCATTGTTGTGCTTAATAACGATATAATTACCATATCCACCACCCCAGCCGCCATGTTTTTCAACAATAACCGTTCCAGATGCTGCTGCTTTGATAGGTGTTCCGGTTGGTGCCGCAAGGTCTACGCCGTTGAAGCCATGAGACCCTTGGGACATGCGACCCCCAGAGATTGGTCGCACATAGTATCCGTCTTGTGCTGGCGCGTTGGTTCCCCAGGTTTTTTCACCATTTTTACTTCTAGTTACTTTTGCACCTGTTTTCGAAGTAGACTTTACTACTGTTGGAGTATTTAATTCTCCTTCAGGAATAATGATCTTATCTCCAACAGCGAGAGTTGATTCTTCGGTTACTCCATTAAATACACCGATTTCAGTAATATCTCCTTTGTATTTGGTTGCAATACTCTTTAGTGTGTCTCCTTTTTTGACCGTATGGCTTATTCCTGTAATAGGTAGAATAACGAGTGTCTGGTCTTTTTTAAGAGCTGTACCCCTTGGGAGATCATTTGCCCAGAGAATAGTGTTCACTGAAACATCATACATTTCAGCTATTTGAGATAGGGTATCGCCTTGACGAACAATATACGTAGTGATTTCATCAGAATCCGGGATATAAGTTTCAATATCAGCCGCAGTTCCTAATGGTCCGGTCTCTGGCATGAGTGCAGAATCATCAATAATTAAAATATTAGCACCACCTTGGTCGAGAGTTGGGTCTGCTGGGATAGCTTCGAGAAGGGTAATGGTCTGTGAGTTTTCGTTTCCTCCCACGTCAGACGCCTCAGCAGTATCTGAGAAAATAGATAAAAATCCTGCATTCGCAAGGGCAGGATAAGAGAAGATAGCTATTGCTACAACTAAAGATGAAAAAGCATTTGTATTTAAATGCTTATAAAATAAGGCTTTTTTCGTCATATCACCGTTATTCTTCGGATACGAGTCTTGTGTTTGAGAGTTTATAACTTACAAAAATTTTATCAGATGAGATAATCCAAAACGGATTTACAGAACGACCCTTGTAGAATAAGTGCAATTAAGGAATCTGTAACTATACTATATATAGGTATTTCAAACTGATAATTTACAATCATGCGGATATTCTGCACGGAGAGTGATTCTCCCGGCCAGATCGGTCATTCAGTAGTCAACAAATATAAGGGTACCGTAGTACAAAAGCCAAGTCAATGGATACTGTGGATACCTGGTGAGTAGAAATATTTGACATATTTTAATATTTGTTTGGTAAAATGATATATTTTTCTGTATAGGGGTTTTATTGGTTATTTCGCAGTTTTTGACCTTTTAGTCTGTTTTAGTTGTTTATTTGACATATACTAATTACATTAGTATAATATATATAGTACACGTTAACACTAGATTAGGATATTGTCGTTAGAGTTACATTTCTATGCGGACCCACATTGTTTTCCTGTTTTTATAATCGTCGATCGACAATATCCACACAATTTCTTATCAGATTATTACTAATCGAGGTACAATAGAATACATATGGCTATGGAAAAAAAATCTAAAGGGGGAAAGGGTATAGATGACAATCCATCTTTATCTGAATTTAAAGAACGAAGAAAAGGATATGCGGAACCAAAACCGGTTACTCCTGCAGAAGCGCAATGGCTTGGTATTTCTAAATCACCAAAAAATATTCAGGACAGATATAAAATAGAACGAATCTATACGAAAACAGAGAAAGGGAAAAAAGAAACTATTTTCGATATATCTATTTCATTTGGCACAGGAAGTGCAAAAATGGAATCACACGTGATTCCATTTGAGGGGAATGAATATCTTTATTTTTCAGTAGAAGATAATAAGAAAATTCCTTTTATGAGAGATAATAAACAAAAGAGTAATTCACAGGTTGTTGATCGGGTTGCAACAACCAAAATAAAAGAAGAAAAAAAGAATACTGTTGTAGTAAAAGCTGATCAAACAGAAAAAAATATAGAAGCGAAACTTGATGAAAAGAAATTGACCGCCATTGATCAGGCGATGCGCGCAGGAAAATTATCATACAGAGATGATACTACTTCACCTGCGAAAGATGTTTTTCTTGGTGAAAAAGATGTATTGGTCGCTGGTAAAGAAAAGGGACAGAGGTATATTTTAGTTATTGAAGTGTTTGTTGAGTATCAAAAAACAGGCGATGGTTCGATAAAACCTCTTACACGAACAGTTCGTGGCTGGATAAATAAAAATAATATTAACAAGGAAATTGAGAAGCGAGAAAAAGTGGGTG
>CALRET010000019.1 GCA_943356375.1 Candidatus Nomurabacteria bacterium
CCCAATGAATCTTTTCTTTAATGAAGTTGAGTGGGAAGGGAAGATTCTCCCACGATTTGTGCTCACTGAAGATATTTAAATAATTATGTTAAATCCTAAATTAAAACTCAATAGTAAAATCTGGAATGACGATGTTGAGCAAGTGCCGATTCGCAAAGGATTTGGCGAGGGTCTTGTTGTTGCAGGCGAAGCTGATGTAAATGTCGTCGCGCTTTGTGCAGACCTTACTGAATCAACACAAATGGATAAATTCCGTGATAAATTTCCTGAACGATTCGTTGAGATCGGCGTTGCTGAACAAAATCTTGTGACTGTTGCATCTGGAATGGCTGCGATGGGAAAGATTCCATTCTGTTCAAGCTATGCGATGTTTTCACCTGGCCGCAATTGGGAACAAATTCGCACAACAATTACCTATAACGATCGTCCGGTTGTCATTGTCGGATCACACGCGGGTATTTCAGTGGGTCCTGATGGCGGCACGCACCAAGCGATTGAAGATATTGCGCTCATGCGCGTATTACCGAATATGACGGTTATTTCTCCGTGTGATGCTGTTGAAGCAAAGAAGGCGACTTTAGCACTAGCAAAACTTGGTAAACCCGCATATCTTCGTCTCGCACGTGAGAAAACTCCAATTATGACCACAACTGAAACTCCGTTTAAAATCGGTAAAGCACAAGTTATGTTTCAACCGGACGGTCTCGCTCATGTCGGTATTATTGCGACAGGCGCACTTCTTCACAATGCGCTCATGGCAGCAAAAGATCTCGAAAAGAAACATATTCGTGTAAAAGTTCTCAATATGGCAACCATTAAACCACTCGATACTGATGCAATCGTCGCACTCGCAAAAGAAACACAAGCTATTGTTACTATTGAAGAACATCAAATAGCAGGAGGTCTCGGCAGTGCTGTCGCTGAATGTCTTGCAGGAATTTATCCCATACCAATAGAATTTGTCGGTGTGAATGATCGATATGGTCAATCAGGCACCCCAATACAACTTATTAAAGAATATAAGATGACTCGAGAAGATATTGTAAAAGCTGTTATTAAAGTTTTGAATAGAAAATAGAGTTCGCTGTAAGTTATACGGGGCAGGCACCAAGTGAACTCATACGAGAATACAAGTTGAGTAGGGAAGATATTGCAGCTGCAATTAAGAAAGTACTCAACAGAAAGATCTAATTCATCTCTAGGTCTTTTGGGTTGTGAATTTTTACTTTCTCTTCAGTAACCAAAAAATGATCAATGTCATTGTCTATATTTTTTAATAATTCATTATTACTATTTTTAAGTTTTTGTATATATCGAGAAATTCTTTCATCTAATTTTTCTACAAGAAATTTTTTCGTATCATCTGTTTCTACATGAGAACCTTTCTTTAAAAGACTATCTTTATGTTTTTTAGCAGACAACAATTGTTGTACTGTTTCTCCATATACAGGATCAGAAACAGCTTCTTGAATACTTTCTCTTAATTTAACATTTCCAGTCTCTATATCTAGAAGAAATTGATTATAATAATCCATACCAGAAAGTTCTTCTGTTTCATCAATATTTTTATCTAACGCATTTGAAAATCCGTAGATAATCTTATTTGTCTGTTCTTTTTCTTTTGTAAATTTAATCTCTTCTGTATCAAAATTATGCACTGATTCTTCTTGTTTAAGATCAAGAGTTGGTTTCTTACTTTTTAAGAGTTCTTTTATTTTTTCTAACATAGATTTTATAATATGGTTACTTTATAATCCTTTGGCGCATTGTCTAAATACTCTTCCAATTCTTCTCGAGAAAGCAATCCTTTTTGCGCACCAATCTGTTGAACCACAGACATACTGTTTATCGGACCCCATGTGAGCGCTTCAGGAATAATTTTTCCCAACATCAATGCGACAACGAATGTGGTCGAGAATGCATCTCCCGCACCGGTTCGAGAAATCGGCGGCATAGGATCAGGATACATAGGAATTGACCAGACAGTATTGCCATCTGACGCATATGCGCCGTTCGGACCATCTGATATGACAGCGATTTTTGGACCAAGCGCGTGGATACCTGCAAGCAGTGATTTCATATCATGCATTTCTGGTGTACTTAATATTTGTTGAGCTTCTTCTTTATTACAGAAAAAGACATAAGTATTTTTGTATATACGTGCAAGTGTTACACTTCCCATTTTTATTTGAAATGTTCCTGGTTGAAAGGCGAGTTTAACATCAGGATGTTGTTCTAGATAATCAGCAACTTCTTCGTGATAGGGAAGAGAATTTTCTGCAATAGAACTGAAGTAGATCCATTTAGGTTGAGTTAATTCTTTTGGCCAAGAATAGTTGAAGGATGCGTGTTTAATAAGAATAGTTCGTTCAGCTCCGTACTGCAGTACATAATGATAGTTTGTTTTCTGTCCATCTTCAGTAACCATATAATCTGTTGAAACCTTTTCACGTGTAAGTGTTTCCAAACAATCTTTTCCATCCTGGTCATTTCCAATATATGCGCGAAGTCCAGAAGAAATTCCAAGGCGTGCTGCACACACAGCTGCATTAGCAGCATTTCCAACCGCTTTTACTACTGTAACGTTGTTATAGGGGATTTTTTGACCGAATTTAACACAGAGTTTGCAATTTTCATGATCGATATCACATGTAGCTTCTGCCTCTTTAAGTTCAATAAACGCATCGGTAACAATATCACCGACGGCTAAAAAGTCTATATTTTCCAATGTTTTTTCCATGAAACTAGTATATCATGGCTTTTTCTTCAAGACCACATGTAGACTATTGACTTTTGATACAAAATATGCTAATATAGGGACAACTCAATATAACGCATTTCTACTAACTAGAAAGAGCGTTATAACGCTCTTTCACAAAACCAAATAAAAAATGAAAAAATATTTTTCTATTTTGATTGCGTTAATCGCAATCAGCATGACTTTTTCTTCATGCAAGTCATTGTCTCAGTTTTCAACTGAGCTAATCAAAAAACATGACCTGGACGAAACCAGGCTAAAAAAAATTCAGTTTTATAATGGTGCTGAAAAAACACCAATTATTCTGGAAAAAGAGTTGAAAAACTCAAACACCAGCATAATCAAAGGCAAGCTCGTCATTCGTGATGGGCAGGAGATTGACCGAGTAATCATTAAACCTGGCACCAAAGGTGCAGTGTTTACGGTTGATTCAACTGGTAACCTTGTTGTTTGCTTCTCAGCAGATAACAAAAATATCCTAACCTTTGGTCCTGATGCGACAAAACAGGGGAACTACATCCTGTATTCGATAAAAAACACAAAAAAAGAATTCTTTGTATATTATGGCGGCTACGGTGAGTCGAATAAGTACAAAGTAATTACTTCTTTTGGGGATATGCCCGGGCTTTATTTAAATTTAAAGCAGCTTTCAGACAAGAAAGAAAACGGGCGAGTCGAAAAAGGACGAAAAGTTCGAAGGTAAAACTGAGAAGGATTTTCAAAGGCGTTCCAATGGAACGCCTTTTTTGTTTGTCTGCTATTTATTTGGTACTATGTGCACATGGATACAAAAATTTTAACTGAAACTGTTTCTAAACTTATCGCAAAACCAAAAGGTATACTAGCAATAGATGAAAGTATTTCTACCTGTGATGCGCGATTCGAAAAACTCGGCATTCCAACCACTATTGAAAAACGTCAAGAATACAGGGAGCTTCTCGTTACCACACCTGAAATTGAAAAATATGTTTCAGGGTTTATTACTTTTGACGAAACAATTAAACAATCAACGAAAAATGGTACCCCTTTTCATCAGGTACTCAAAGAAAAGGGAATCCTCGTTGGAATAAAAGTTGACCAAGGACTCAAAGATTTCCCAGATAGTCCGATTGAAAAGATGACTATAGGACTCGAGGGATTGACTGAGCGGCTAAAAGAATATAAAAACCTTGGCGCATCATTTGCAAAATGGCGTGAGGCTATCACTATAGGAGATGGGTTACCAACAGAAGCGTGTCTGATCACGAATGCACAATCATTAGCGAAATACGCAAAGCTCTGCCAAGAAGAAAATATCGTACCAATGGTTGAACCAGAAGTGCTCATAGACGGCAAGCATTCAATAGAACAATGCTTAGAAATTACCGCATATAATCTTGATATTTTATTTACAGAACTAAAAAAGGAAAATGTTTTTATTCCGGGAACAATTTTAAAAACAAGTATGGTGCTTGCGGGTAAAGATCATTTCCCACAGTCGCAAGTTGGAGAAGTCGCGGAACAAACACTCAAATGTCTCAAAGAACACGTGCCTCTAGATATTGGAGGTATTGTATTTCTTTCAGGTGGGCAAGATGATGAAACATCAGTACTTCATCTAAACGCAATGCATCAGACAGGAGAGCTTCCATGGCCACTGACATTCTCATACGGACGCGCAATTCAAAACGATACACTTGTGAGTTTTGCCAAAAATCCTGAAGATGTGACAACTGCACAGACACTACTCCTAAAAAATGCAGAGAAATGTAGTCTAGCAAGTGTTGGACAATATAAATAAATATGAAAGAGGAAATTAAACAATTTTTTAGAGGTGAAGTAGACGATTCACCAGAAACACTCACCAAGTATTCGCATGATGCGAGCATATTTTCAGTACAACCCAAATTGGTTGTGTACCCAAAAGATAATGCTGATGTGCAAGCATTGGTGAAGTGGGTACATACAAATAAGGAAATACTCCCTAATCTCTCAATTACCGCACGAAGTGCGGGGACTGACATGTCAGGGGGTGCCATTAATGATTCAATTATCATGGATTTTACCCGATATATGAATGGTATTATTTCTATTAACTCCTATAAAGCAATAGTCGAACCTGGAGTATACTATCGCGACATGGAACGCGAAACGCTCACCCATGGAGCCATTATGCCCTCATACACTGCATCAAAAGAACTTTGTGCTGTTGGCGGAATGGTCGCTAATAATGCAGGGGGTGAAAAATCCATCAAATATGGAAAAACAGAAGAGTATGTAACAGAACTCGAAGTCGTTCTCTCGGACGGAAGTATAGAAACAATACATCCGATGACTAAAAATGAAGTGGAGGCAAAATCGCTTGAAAAAACATTGTATGGAAAAATCTGCCGGGAATTATTTTTTATGCTCAAGCGTAATCATACGGAAATCATGCGAGCAAAGCCAAATGTATCAAAAAATTCCGCTGGATATTATTTATGGAATGTCTGGGATGAGAACAAAGAACTATTTGATCTTTGTAAACTTTTTGTTGGATCGCAAGGCACACTCGGCATCATAACGAAAATTACTTTCCGCCTTGTTCCTGTCGAAACACATTCAAATGTCATGGCAATATTTTTACCAAACATAGAACGACTGGGTGATATTGTTGAAGATATTCTGCCATATGAACCAGATAGTTTAGAATCGTATGATGATTATAGTATGAAACTCGCCGTCAGATTCTTTTTTGATTTTTTCAAACAATTGGGATTTGTCGGAGCGATTAAATTGGGAGTCGAATTTTTACCAGAATTATGGATGATGATCCGTGGAGGAATTCCAAAACTTATTCTATTGGTTGAAGTTTCAGGACAAACAGACAGGGAAGTGGGAGCAAAATTAGACGAGATAGACCTCGTGATTAAAAACTATGGATATAAAACTCGTATTGCAAAGTCACCGCTCGAAGCACAAAAATATTGGAAAATTCGCAGAGAGAGTTTCAATCTACTTCGAAAGCATATCAAAGGAAAGCGGACCGCACCATTTATTGATGATGTTATTGTGCTACCAAAACATCTACCGGAGTTTCTACCAAAACTACAGCATCTTATTAAAAAATATAATTTAACATACACAATCGCCGGACATGCAGGTAATGGAAACTTCCATATTATCCCACTCATGGATCTTACAAATCCTCTTTCAGTAACAACAATCCTAGATCTTTCTGAGGAGGTATACCAGCTCGTGCGTGACTACCAAGGTTCAATCACTGCGGAACATAACGATGGGATCATAAGAACACCCTATCTCCCACTTATGTATGGAGATTCTATTTGTAAATTATTCACAGAAGTGAAATATTTGTTTGACCCACTGGTTATATTAAACCCGGGTAAAAAAGTTGGTGGAACAAAAGAAGACATCCGACGCGCGCTAAGTCAAAATCCACTCAATAAAACACATAACTCTTAAGGAATGATGGGGTTGCAATTTAAAGATTCTCTGATATACTGGGATGCATTATGGTAACAATACAGGCAAAACTAAAAAATAAGGAAGTAAAGAATGACGACCTCAGAAGCGAAGGATTTATCCCTGCGGTTTTTTATGGTCTTAACAAACAGTCGACCCCTATCAGTGTTAATGGGAAAGAATTTGTTAAAGCACTCAAAGAAGCTGGAGAATCAACTACAGTAACTCTTGATTTGGGAAATGAGAAAGTTGAGACACTTATTCATGATGTACAAGTAAACGCAGTAACAGGTGTACCGCTTCATGTAGACTTTCTGGTCATCGATATGAACAAGAAAATTCAAGTTGCTGTACCTCTAGAATTTGACGGTGTCGCTGGAGCAGTTAAAAATGGTCTTGGTGTATTAGTTAAAGTGCTCCATGAAATTGAAATTGAAGCATTACCAAAAGATCTACCACACGAACTTCATGTTGATATTTCAAGACTAGAAAATCTAGACAGCCATATCTCTGTTGCCGATCTATCACTTCCTGCGGGAGTTGTTGCTATTACTCCAGGGACTGATATCATTGCATCTATTGCAGTAATGCAAGAAGAGAAGGAGGAGGAAGTACCCGTTGACCTCTCTGCTATTGAAGTTGAGAAGAAAGGTAAGAAAGAAGAAGAAGAGGGCGCAGCCACAACAGCAGAAGACAAATAAATCTAAAACAAATAAAAAAAACCAAGACAATATCTTGGTTTTTTTTATTTATCTCTATTATTGGTTGCCTTCTATGATATAATAAAGTTCATGAAATTTGGAAGAAACATAAGAGTAGTGCTATTGGTACTCGTGATTGGAGCAAGTGCTCTGACACCTGTTTTTTCAACTGTACGTGCACAAGTTGTCACTAATGAAGCACAACGTGCAAAACTTGAAGCAGAGCTTAAGGTTCTTCAAGAGGAAATTGCTCAATGGGAAAAGACATTAGGAGAACAGCGACAACAATCAGGAACTCTTGTTGGGGATATCAGTATTTTAACTTCAAAAATTAATAAAGCGAAAGCTGATGTGAAGGCAAAAAACCTAACCATTCAAAAACTAAGCCAAGAGATCAATAAAAAGAGTCAAACTATTGAAAATTTATCTGAAAAAATTGAACGTGAGAAAGACTCTCTCGGACAACTTATCAGAAAAACGAATGAAAAATCAGATATTCCAATTGCATACGTTATTTTAGGAAATGACACACTTTCTAGTTTATATACTGATCTTGATTCATATACAACACTCAAGCGTGAATTAAATGAATCAGTAAATTTAATACAAGGAACACGCCAAACAGTAGAAACTGAAAAAAAATCTCTTGAAAAAAAACAGGATGAAGAGACAGATACCAGGGTAGCTCTTGAGAAACAAAAATCAGCTATCGAACAAAGTGAGCGTGAAAAACAAAAACTTCTTTCGATCAGTAAAGATAAGGAGAAAACATATCAACAAGTATTGAGCGAACGACAAGCAAAAGCAGCCCAGATTAGAGCAGCACTTTTCAATCTTCGAGATAGTGCAGCAATTCCATTTGGCGATGCGCTCAAATACGCTGAATTCGCATCACAAAAAACAGGTGTTCGTCCAGCGTTTGTCCTTGCAATCCTTACCCAAGAATCAGCACTTGGTAAAAATGTCGGTTCATGTTATCTAGGAGATCCGTTAACTGGTGCAGGAGTTGGTGCAAACACAGGAACAATAATCCAACGTGTCATGAGTCCGAGTCGTGACGTGGTTCCATTCTTGGAAATTACTAAATCTCTTGGACGTGACCCATATAAAACACGTGTCTCTTGTCCACAAGCGATCGGTTGGGGAGGAGCCATGGGACCAGCGCAATTTATTCCTTCAACTTGGAATATTATGAAGGCCTCAGTTGCAACAGCTCTCGGTAAAAAAGCTGCTGATCCATGGAATCCTCAAGATGCATTTATGGCATCAGCAATGTACCTAAAAAACCTCGGAGCTAACGGCCAAACATACACTACAGAACGAACAGCGGCTTGTAAGTATTATTCTGGCAGAACCTGTTATGCAACTACTGGTGCTGCTAATGTCGGCTTAAGTTACGGTAACCAAGTCATGGCAAAAGCCGATACTATCCAGAAAACAATGATCGATCCATTGGAGGGCTTGTAATTCTCAAAGAAATCTGTTACTATCTGAGTCGTTATGAAAAAAGATATCCACCCAAAAAACAATAGAAAAGTCCTCTTTTTGGACAACTCAAGCGGAGCGCAATTCGTTTGTCTTTCAACTGTTCCTACAACTGATACAGCGGTCTGGGAAGAAGACAAGAAAGAATATCCAATGTTTCGCGTTGAAATATCAAGCGCATCACACCCATTCTTTACCGGTAAAGATACGGTTCTTGATACCGCAGGACGTGTTGATCGATTCAAAAAGCGACAAGAAGCATCTGCGAAAAAGACGACTAAAAAGAAGTAATGCATCAAAAAAGAAAAACCGCTTCTCGGGCGGTTTTTCTTTTTGTTACTTTTTTCTGCTACTATAGATACTATGGAATTAAACATCGAAGAATTAAAGAAAGATCACAAGACCGCATACTTAGCTGAAATGTATGAGAAACTTTGTGCTGAAGAAAAAGATCTGGAAGTTATGATTTTATCAGACAACTCACTTGCTGAACTCGGTAGTGCAGACCTAGAGTCAATTAGGATACAAAAAAAGGGAATCACTGATCAGATTACGACCATACAAGATTCCCAAAAAGAAGAAGAGGAATTCCCTAACGAAATAATTCTCGAAGTACGCGCGGGAGCAGGAGGAGATGAAGCATCACTCTTTGCATATGAACTTGCAGAAATGTACGGACGATATGCTGAGATCAAAGGTTGGAGTGTGGCATCTATTGATAAATCTGAAAGTGCGGTTGGTGGGTATAAAGAAGCATCATTTGAAATACACGGGAAAGATGTATATCGAGAGCTCAGATATGAAACTGGTGTTCATAGAGTTCAACGTGTCCCTAATACAGAGAAAAATGGGCGTGTACACACTTCTACTGCCTCTGTAGCAATACTTCCACTTAAAAAGAAGGTGAGCTTCGTAATAAATCCAGCAGACATAGAAATGGAATATTCACGCTCAGGCGGTGCAGGAGGGCAAAACGTTAACAAAGTTGAAACAGCGGTTCGTTTAATACACAAGCCAACCGGTATTGATGTTAAATCGACTTCTGAACGCACACAACAACGCAACCGCGACAAAGCAATGCTTGTACTCTCAGCAAAACTCCAAATGATGGAAGAAGAGAAAGAAGCGCAAAAATATGCGTCTGAACGAAAAAACCAGATAGGCACTGCAGATCGAAGCGAAAAAATCCGCACATATAATTTTCCACAAGATCGTATTACCGATCATCGCATCAGACAGTCGTGGTCAAACATCCCTGGTGTTATGCAGGGAAATATTCAAAAGATAGTTGAAGCGCTCGCATCGGGGACAGTAGGGGATTCAGATGAGGAATAATAAGTGTAGTATACTACTAGTGTGATCAATATTCTGACAATTAACACAGCATTAATAACTCTGACAACATTTGGTATACCTGTGTTTTCTTTCGAAGCAGATGCACCTAAAAGATACCAAAAACTCTTGGTTTTTTATTGAAAGGTGATCATGATGTAATAACTCTCCAAGAGATATCTCCGTACTGGAGTAAAAAACTTATTAAATCCCTAGAGAATATCTACCCACACTTCGCAACATACTCCACTCAAAAACTCATCTCCACAGAGATGCTTATTTTATCGAAAAATCCGATAATTAATTGTAGATTTCAACCATTTGATTTTGATACAAAACTAGAACTCATGGTTCTAGAAAAAGGTATGCTTGCTTGTACGGTTAAATCTCCAAAACAAGAGTATGTCATTTTATCCACACATCTGGTAGCACTAGGATTATCAGAATCTCCGACCAATCCACATGTTGAGATAATACGAAGTAAACAAATCAAACAACTCATAAAATACGCCAATATACTTGTTTCTGAGAACCCAAATCGATTACTCGTGATCACTGGCGATTTTAATGCTGGACCAGAAGCATCAAATTCAAATTATATGCTTTTACTCGATCATTTTATTGATCTCTTTGCACTAGATGAACAAGAGAACGGCGAGAATACTATCAGATACACCTGGCTACCTGGATTTGACGATAATATAGCTGCACGTAAAATTTTCAAAGAAAGTCCACCGCAGCGCATCGACATGATCCTTATACCAAAAGATCAAAAACATTTACTCACTAGTACCAGTGATGTTGAAATCATTCCTAACACCTTCTCTGATCATAGTGCAGTAGTCTCAGAAATAACCACAGACTAATATAAAAACACCCACAATATGGGTGTTGCTGTTTAATTACAGCTCGGGTTCGGTCCTCTGGTTTGACCTTGAGGAATTTTCCCGGCTTTGTTTATCTGAGAATCAATCTTTTTCTGCTGTTCTCTGGTAATCTGCCCACGCTGGAACAATTGGAGAGTTGCCATAAAACCTTGCAACTTACTCTGTACGTCTTCACGCTCTAGTAATCCTTCTCTTGTTTTATATAAAATAAAACCATGTGTTCCACAACTGGGACATTCAAGGAATTGTGGTTCCTTGATATCATTAGATGAAAGATCAATACCTGATTTTTTAATCAGGTCCGCCAATTCATCAACAACAATCTTAAGTGAACACAGTTCGCGCAATTTCAATATATTACCCATGTGTCCAAATAAGATCATAAACTCACGTCCATTGGAGAGTTTTTTCTCTTTTTCTAATTCTTCCTCTGAGAGAACCGGTAGTTTAGAATCGATGATACCATCAATAATCGCAATCATATCCTCGACTTCGTATTCTTTAAGTAGACAGACCTTTATGGCATATCTGCAACCATTTGACATATCCTTAATTTCCATCCTTTCACCAGACAACGTATTAACAATAATATGCCTTCCTTCTATTTCCTCAAGGACAAGTGCTGGTTTTTTTGCATCTTTCATTCTTTATAATAGAGCTCTGTTAAATATATTACACGAATTTATCAATATGTCAAACAGTATACCTCTATGCTATTTACATAAAAATATGGCATACTATAGGGGATAGCAGTTAATAACGTTATTAATAATTTAGTTTACATAATACATTCCGGTCTACACCGGAGACAAAGAAAATATATGGCACCAAAAGCAAATTCAGCATTTATGAAGCCAATGAAAGTAAGCGATGAGTTGGCAGCAGTTGTTGGCAAAGGTCCAATGCCTCGATCAGAAGTGGTAAAGGCACTCTGGGTCTACATCAAGAAGAATAATCTTCAAGATCCAAAAGCAAAACGTAACATTCTTGCTGATGCAAATCTTAAGAAAGTGTTCGGTGGAAAAGACATGGTAAACATGTTTGAAATGACTAAGCTTGTTTCAAAACACCTTTCATAGTCTTGTATCCTCACGAAACTAAAAAGAGTCGAGAAATCGACTCTTTTTAGTTTGTAGACTTATTTTAAGCATTTGAGTATACTAATCACATGGAAGGAAGAAACAAAAAACCAATAATACGAACAGAGTTTATCGATCCGACAACACAGAAATCTTCTGATTTACTGGATGTATATTTGACTGAAACACCAGAAACGGAGATCCAAAGAACAATAGAACAAACAGATTCAGATCCACGAAAAAAGAAACCTAACTACAAATATACCCCCGAGGGATTAGCTGATGCAGTGCGGTATCCCAATAATACAGAGGGGGGTGACTTTGCTTAATAAGCCAATTTAAATAAGAAAAACCTCACATTTACGGGATTTAAAATCTGTCTATATAATAAGATTTAGCACGTTCAACTGGACTGCGATTTCAACAGTTCGAATACGGACTAAAAAATCAGGAGCTTGCTTTTTTATTTTATATATGCTATACTTGTCCTTGTAATTCGGTTGTGAGCCATACTTAGTGTGGGGAACAATAGGTTACGTTTATTATTTTATTTTTACTTCAACGGAATACATATCCGTTTGAAGTAATCACGTATGGCTACAAAACTATATGTTGGTGGTATTCCTTACACATCAACAGATGCTGATCTCAAAGCTTACTTTGAGGGAGCAGGTGCAGTTACTTCTGCAACTATTATCATGGATAAA
>CALRET010000020.1 GCA_943356375.1 Candidatus Nomurabacteria bacterium
GACTTCTATGATGCCGTTTCTTGAACATGACGACGCAAACCGCGCACTCATGGGATCAAACATGCAGAAACAAGCACACCCATGTATTATTCCGGAAGCTCCACTGGTTGCAACCGGTATGGAAGAACTCGCAGCACAAAGTTCAGGACGACTTGTGGTTGCTCTCGAAGCGGGTACAGTTACCTCTGCTGATTCAAAGAAAATCGCCGTTAAAGATTTAAAAGGAAAGGAACATACCTATCCGCTTGTTTCTATGTCTCGAACAAATAACTTTACCGCATTCTCACAACGACCTTCAGTTTCTGTAGGGGATGTAGTAAAAAAAGGAGATGTACTTGCTGATGCAAATACCACAGATCGTGGACAAATTGCTCTCGGACAAAACATGCTTGTTGCATTCATGACCTGGGGAGGAAACAACTACGAAGATGCGATTATTCTTTCGGAGCGTGTGGTTAAAAACAGTAAATTTACTTCTGTCTATATGGAAGAATTCGTCTGTTTGGTTCGTGATACAAAACTTGGTCCTGAAATTACTACTCGAGATATTCCAAATGTTGGAGAGGTTAAACTCAAAGACCTTGACGAAGATGGAATTGTTCGTGTTGGTGCAGAAATCAGAGACAACGATATCCTTGTTGGGAAAATTACCCCAAAAGGTGAAACAGAACTTACCCCAGAAGAACGACTCCTTCGGTCAATTTTTGCTGAAAAAGCTCGTGATGTAAAAGATACATCACTTCGACTTGGTCACGGAAAACGCGGACGTATTGTTGGTGTAAAAATCTTTTCACGAGATCTCGGACACACACTTGAATCAGGAATCATAAAGAAAATTGTTATTGAAGTTGCACAAGTTCGAAATATTTCAGTCGGGGACAAACTTGCTGGACGACACGGAAACAAAGGTGTTATCTCAACAATTATGCCCGAAGAAGAAATGCCATATATGGCAGATGGTACACCAATCGATGTTATTTTGACACCGCTTGGAGTTCCTTCTCGTCGTAACCTTGGGCAGATTCTTGAAATGCACTTGGGTCTTGCTGCTCATACCTTGGGTTACCAAGCAATTGTTCCGCCATTCTCAGGAGCAACTGATCAGGATATAAAAGAAGAGCTTAAAAAAGCAGGATGGAATGAAAATGGAAAAGTAAAACTCTTTGACGGACGCACAGGAGATTCATATGAACAAGATATCGCTGTCGGATATATGTATATTTTGAAACTGCACCACATGGTGGAAGACAAGATTCACATGCGTTCAATTGGTCCCTACTCTCTCATTACTCAACAGCCACTCGGAGGTAAAGCTCAAGGCGGAGGACAGAGATTTGGAGAAATGGAAGTGTGGGCACTCGAAGGATATGGTGCCGCGCACACGCTCAGAGAAATGCTTACAATCAAATCAGACGATATTACCGGAAGAACAGCAGCATTCGATTCTATTATTAAAGACCGAAAGATTGAAACTCCAAACGCACCGGCATCATTCAACGTTATGCTTTCGTATTTAAGAGGACTTGCACTGGATGTCGACTTGCATCATGTTCCTAAAAAAGAATCATCATACGATGACTCTAACTAATCATAATCATCACTACATATGAAAACATTAGATACAAGCAACTTTGATTACATTACACTCCGACTGGCATCTCCTGAAAAAATCAGAGAATGGTCATACGGAGAAGTTACGAAACCGGAAACAATCAACTATCGAACAGGTCGCTCTGAACGAGGAGGACTTTTCGACGAACGAATCTTTGGTCCAGATAAAGATTACGAATGTTACTGTGGAAAATATCGAAGAATCCGTTATAAGGATATAATTTGTGAAAAATGCGGCGTTGAGGTTACTCGCTCTATTGTTCGCCGCGAGCGCATGGGGCATATTGAACTTGCTTCTCCTGTTGCACACATTTGGTTTCTCCGAGGTGTCCCATCTCGTATGTCGATACTTCTCGCTATCTCAGTATCTGATCTTGAAAAAGTTATTTATTTTGCGGGATATATCATCACTAAAGTTCATCAAGAAGAAAAAACAAAAGTCATCAAAAATCTTGAGAATGAATACAAGATGAAGGTAAAGAGTGCAGAAAATGATGAGACAAAAGAGAAACTCAAGGAACTTTTGACTACAACCAAGAAAGAAATAAATGAAGTGTATGAAGGAAAAGTTTTGAATGAAATTCAATTCCACCACTATTCTCTTAGATATGGTACTTGCTTTGAAGCAAATATTGGAGCAGAAGCTATTTTTACTATTTTCAAAAATCTTGATCTTGCAAAATTGAAAGGTGAAGTTGAAGGAACTATGGCAAAAGCAGGGGCGCTCGAACGAGAAAAGATCGATCGACGACTCGCTCTTATCCGGTCAATGATGTATGCGAATATTCGTCCAGAATGGATGTTTATGACTGTGATCCCTGTTATTCCTCCAGCACTCAGGCCTATGGTGGCACTTGATGGTGGACGACATGCAACGTCAGATCTTAATGATCTATATCGGCGTGTGATCAATCGAAATAATCGATTGCTTAAACTTAAAGAAATCGGTGCACCTGATGTTATTCTTAGAAATGAAAAACGTATCTTGCAAGAAGCAGTTGATGCACTTATTGATAACTCAATCGCGAAACAAAATGATTCTCAAGCAATGAGTCAATCTCAGCGCCGAGCACTCAAATCCCTTTCTGATAACCTTAAATCAAAACAAGGTCTTTTCCGTCAAAACCTTCTTGGAAAGCGCGTAGACTATTCAGGACGTTCTGTTATCGTGGTTGGTCCACAGTTAGCACTTGATCAATGTGGACTTCCGAAACATATGGCATTGGAGCTTTTCCGCCCGTTTATTATTTCAAAAATTCTTTCACGAGAATTGGCATTTAATATTCGTGGAGCAAATAAACTCATTGAAGAAAGAGTTCCTGAAGTATGGGCAATTCTTGAAGAAACCATTAAAGGGAAATATGTACTTTTGAACCGCGCGCCAACACTTCACCGTCTTGGTATTCAAGCATTTAAACCAGTACTTATTGAAGGTAATGCAATTCAAGTGCATCCACTTGTGTGTACTGCATTTAACGCCGACTTCGATGGTGACCAGATGGCAGTGTATGTGCCACTTTCAGATGAAGCACAAGCAGAAGCTCGTGAACTTATGTGTTCTGCAAAGAACCTCCTTAAACCACAAACCGGTGAACCTATTGTTAACCCAAAACTTGATATTGTACTTGGTTGTTATTGGATGACTAAAGATGTTGATGGAGATGTAGGTGAAGGAAAGTATTTTTCAAGTCCCAATCAAGCAATTACCGCATATGATTTCGGTATGGTTGCGTTCCGATCAAAGATAAAAGTATTAGGAACTGATAAAGAAAAGTATGCAAAATTTGGAGGAAAGCCTTTTGAGACTTCTGTCGGAAAATTGTTTTTCAACAGTGTTCTTCCTGATGATTTTTCGTACGTAAATGAAGAGATGAATCAAAAGAGACTCTCATCACTCGTTGACCAATGTATTATGCATTATGGTGTTGAAGGAACTCCAAAAATTTTGGACAAGATTAAAAACTTTGGATTCAAATATGTTACTCAATCAGGTATTACCTGGAGTATTGCAGATGTGATTGTCCCTGAAGGTAAAAAAGAAATTGTCAAAGCAGGACATGTACTCGCTGATAAAATCATTGAACAATATAACGACGGTCTTCTTTCTGAAGAAGAAAAACACCGTATGCTTGTAGAACTCTGGGAACAGAAAAAAGGTGAAGTCGAAAAACTTCTCCCTGCAACACTTGATAAAAACGGATCAGTCTATGACATGATCACCTCAGGTGCTCGAGGATCTATTGGAAACCTTACTCAGATGGCAGGTATGAAGGGTATTATCGTCGATACGACTGGACGAGAAATTGATTTCCCGATTATCCCATCATATAAGGAAGGTCTTTCTCCTATTGAATATTTCATCTCAACTCACGCATCTCGAAAAGGTCTCGCCGATACCGCGCTCAATACTGCAAAAGCTGGGTATCTCACTCGACGTCTCGTTGATGTTGCACAGGATGTAGTTATTACTGAAGAAGATTGCGGAACAAAAGAAGGACGAATGGTTACCAAGGAAAATATTTCAGGTATCGAAATTCCTCTTGCAAAAAATATTCGTGGACGTATGATCGCTGCTGATATTAAAGATGAAGCAGGAAAAACATTGTATAAACGTGGATTTTTGATCACTAAAGAGGAAGCAGAAAAGATTGACGCAATGGGTGTTAAAGAAGTATTTATTAGATCTCCACTTTCATGTAAAACAGTGCACGGACTTTGCCGAACATGTTACGGACTCGATCTTGGACGTGATCGACAAGTTGATATTGGTGAAGCAGTAGGAATTATTGCTGCACAGGCGATCGGTGAACCAGGTACACAGCTTACGCTTAGAACTTTCCACCTAGGAGGAGTTGCAGGAGGAGCAGATATTACCCAAGGTCTCCCTCGTATTGAAGAAATCTTTGAACGACGAACACCAAAAAATGCAGCACTCGTTTCTCGAACAGACGGTGAAGTTCTTGAAATTAGAAAAGACGGAAAAGAAGCAGTTGTTGTAGTGCTTTCAGATACCAAAGGTGATGCAAAATCAAATCAAGAAGAATATATTCTACCTCCAAGACGTTTGATTACAGTGAAGCCAGGTGAACGTGTCACCAAGGGACAACTTCTTACTGACGGATCTGCAATTATTCCAGAAGTATTCAAATACGGAGGACAACAGCTCACCGAACAATATATTATTGATGAAATCAATAAGGTTTATGAATTACAGGGGGCAGCAACTTCAAAAAAACATATTGAAGTAATTGTTCGCCAAATGTTTTCTCGAAAGCGTGTAAAAGAATCTGGCGACACAGCTCTTTCACCAGGTGAAATTGTTGAATCAATCGAACTCTCAGAAGAAAATGCTCGCGTTACAGAACGTGGTGGTGATTTAGCAAGAGCAGAAACCATGATCTTGGGTATTACTGAAGTATCCCTTACTACAAAAAGTTGGCTCTCAGCTGCATCGTTCCAAAATACTAATCGCGTGCTTATCAACAATGCAGTCAAGGGTGGTATTGATCATCTCCGTGGGCTCAAAGAAAATGTTATTATCGGACGACTTATCCCAGCGGGTACTGGTTTCGGAATGGAAGAAGACGGCACTGAAACAATAGTTGAAGAAAAATAGTAATTGGGGAATAACTAGGCGCTAGGCATTAGGCTTTAGGCAAAAGCTCGACAATACATTTGTATTGGATCAGGCTAGTGCCCAGAGCCTGGGTGTCCTGGGGTCTCCTAATACATGTCTACTGTAGATCAAATTAAAGATCGATTATCAATTACTGATGTTATTTCGCAATACATAGAGGTTATTCCAGCAGGGAAGAATTTTAAAGCGCGGTGTCCATTTCATAATGAAAAAACACCATCGTTTTTTATCTCTCCAGACAGGAATTCTTATTATTGTTTTGGTTGTAATGCCAAAGGGGATATATTCAGTTTTGTTGAACAGTTTGAAGGATTGGATTTTAAGGGCGCACTCAAACAGTTAGCTCTCCGTGCTGGTGTAGAATTATCTAATTATGGACGAGAAAAAGATTCTCCAAAAGATCGTCTCTATGAAGTACTTGAACATGCGACTGTGTTTTACAGTAATGAGTTGAATAAAAATAAAGAAACGATCACCTATTTAACCCAACGAGGACTTTCTCGGGAAACTATAGAATTGTTTAGGGTTGGATTTGCGCCGAATGAATGGCGATCAGTTTCTACTTATCTGAAAGATAAGGGATATTCTGATGAAGAAGTTGCTGGGGCGGGACTCACAAAAATATCAGAGAAAAATAATTCAACTGGCGGAGCATACGATCGCTTTCGTGGACGCATTATGTTTCCAATTGCTGATTCCGGTGGTAGAATTATCGCTTTCTCAGGACGTATTCTTCATGATGACGGAGTCCAGGCAAAATATGTAAATTCTCCAGAAACAATACTGTTCGATAAATCAAAAGTACTTTTTGGTATCGATAAAGCAAAATTTGCGATCAGAAGAATGAATTTTGCAATCATTGTTGAGGGTCAAATGGATCTTATCTTGTCTCATCAGTGTGGATTTTCAAATACCGTTGCGGTATCGGGAACAGCGCTTGGTGATGAGCTTATAACAGGAGATAAGATAGTAACTAACTTAGGTCTTATTGAACGTCTGACATCCAACATACTTTTTGCGCTTGATTCGGATGAAGCAGGAATACGCGCTGCGCTGCGTAGCGCTTCGATAGGACTTAATTTAGGAATGGATGTAAAAATTGCACGGATTCCAGACGGTAAAGATCCAGCGGATTTTCTTCTTGCGCATACTAAAGAAGAGTGGTGGGAAGTTATTAGAAAATCAGAACATATTGTGTTGTTTCAGACAGAGAATGTACTGCGATCTATGACCGATGAACATAAACGTGTTAAAGCAATCAGAGAGACTGTTGTGCCATATCTACTCGATATTGGAGAACCGTTAGACCAAGCGCATTTTGTCAAAGAAGTTGCAAAGAGAACTGGTGTTGGGGAAGATGCACTCAGAGCGCAAATCAAAGAAGGTGTGTTGCGTAGAGGAAACCTTACAGATACTCCAACGTCTGAAAATAAGAAAACCTTACAAATACCACCTAAGATAGATCTTCTTCGGCGGAGAATCCAAGGTCTTTATTTTTGGCAGCTTGATTCAAAGGAACAGTACCTTTCTCCGGATGAATTAAAAGAACGAATTGGGTCAATCGTTGGAAGAGAATTCATAGAAGAGTTTCTGATAATCGATGAAAGCAAGAGAAATGAGATTGTGTTTGAAGCAGAAATATTGTTTGGATCAAAAGATGAAAAGAATTTTAAAGAAGAAGTAGATGAATTGTTTGGTAATTTTGAAGCAGAGTATTTACAGGATAGGTTCTCAAAAAATATGGCTCAAATACACACAGCAGAGAGGACGGGAGAAACAGAAAAAGTTCAACAATTATTAGCGGAGTGTCAATCGATATCCATACGGATTCAACAATTAAAAAATAATCGCACACAAACATATGGCAACAAATAAAAAGAAACAAAAGAATATAAGAAAAGTAGTAACTAAGTCAAAACCGAAGAAAAAAGTTGCACGTCCTATTGCGAAGAAGAAAAATATTCCGAAGAAAAAAGTTGCACCTAAAAAATCTGTTCAGAAAAAAGTGAAAAAACCCGAACCTCGTATTTCTCCAGCGAAGAGAATGGAACTTTTACAGAAGCACGCAGAGGATTTGATTGCCAAAGGAAAGAAGCGTGGATTTATCACCTATGACGAAATTTTAAAAACATTTCCTAATATCGAGAATAATGTTATGTTTCTCGATGATTTATATGAACAATTTAGTACCGCAGGTGTAGATGTTCTCGAAGGTGGGAATCTTCTTGATACCGATGATCACAAGAAGGATCTGCATAAATATAGCAAAGATGCCGCGACATACGATTCAATCCAAATTTATTTGAAAGAGATTGGGCAGTATCCACTTATTCATGCAGCAGAAGAACGCGAACTTGCAAAAAGAATTCAACAAGGAGATTTGGAAGCAAAAAACCTTCTTGCGCGCGCAAACCTTCGTCTTGTAGTTTCGATTGCAAAAAAATATGTTGGACGAAGTTCTGATCTTACCCTTCTTGATCTTATTCAAGAAGGGAACTTAGGACTCTTTAAGGCAGTTGAAAAATTTGACTATTCAAAAGGATTTAAATTTTCAACCTATGCGACCTGGTGGATTCGTCAGTCAGTTACTCGTGCACTTGCAGATCAATCTCGTACGATCCGTATTCCAGTGCACATGGTTGAAACTATTTCAAAATATAAACAAGTATACAGAAGACTTTCACAGGATTTGGGACGTGATCCTTTGCCACAGGAAATCGCAACCGAAATGGGAATTGAGGTCGAAAAAATTCATATTATTCAGCAAATTAGTCAAGAGACCGTATCACTCGAACAACCAATAGGGGACGATGAAGATAAATCAACTCGTGGAGAATTTATTGCAGATGATAAAATTCTTCGACCAGATCAAGAGTCTTCTCGACGAATTCTTTCAGATCAGATCAAAGCAGTTCTCGAAGAACTCTCTCCAAAAGAACGAAAGATTCTTGAAATGCGTTATGGGCTTTCAGACGGCGTACAGCACACACTTGAAGAAGTTGGAACTGAATTCGGTGTTACCCGTGAACGTATCCGACAGATTGAAGCGAAAGTACATGATAAGTTGAGACAGAATGAGAAGATCATGCGACTCAAGAACTATTTCGATTAGAAGGTCGCTCGGATATGTTTTTAAATGCGCGCATATTCGCTTGCTAGCGAATTGCTATGCTCGGCGCGCCCGCCTTGTGCAATGCATTTAAAAACATATCCTCGCTCGGGCTGAGTTCGCAAGTCTTCTCTTGTGAACTATATAAAAACCCTTATTTTATAAGGGTTTTTATTGTTGACTTTTACACAAAATTGTGATACAATATATCCATAAACAAATAACGCTTTATCTTTTAAACCAGAAAGAGTGTTATACCGCTCTTTCCAAAAACCATACGACAATGAAAAATATACTGACTATACTGTTATCATTGGTAATAATTACAGGTTTTTCTCAAACAACTCCAACTGGTTGGACAGAAGTAAAAAAATCAGAAAATGCGGTAATTCCTCCAAATTGGGATGATTTTACTGAAAAAGAATCTGGATCAGTAATTGTTATACATATACCAGATGTGGTAAAAAGTAGAACAGCAAAAAATAACAGTGGAGATTATTTGCACAGTATAGCCAATGAATTTGCAAGTGACATCGGAAAAGTATTGAAGGCAAATTATCCAGCGAAGGTCACTGATGTGGATGTTGAGATTCTGTTTAGTAATGGTATGTATACACTGACGTATACCGCTACTATTACAAAATGTGTTGAAGGTCAGCACCATTACTATTTTGATCATCGTGGCTCGTTGAGCACTAGAACTTCAAAAGATGTAGCTGGTTCAGATGCTGAATCAAGAAGAAATGGACAAATACAACCCGCATTTATCAGTTTCCAAAAAGCATACGGTTATGCTGAAGTTATTGCGCGAATCGGAGATGGAGTGAGTTGTGGAAAAGACTGCCATACCTATGTGTCCGAAGCTTTCATTGTTGGGCGTTAAATTACACCTGATAAAAAACAAAAAACCTGTTTTTTATCAGGTTTTTTGTTTGGTATTTTCTATTTTTTTATAAGTTCATCTATGTATTTCCAAAACGTATCATTCCCAGAGATTGAGGCGACACATTCACTCGCTTCTGCTTTTTCGCGTGCAGTCGGATGTAGGTTGTCGATGGGCATGTGACGGTATACCCATGCGAGATCCTCTGGGTATTTTGATACAGTTTCTTTCATTGTTGTGTGAAATTGTTTACAGAATGGACAGTCGAGGTCTGAGTATTCAAATAAAATAAATTCCGCATCTTTATTTCCACGGATATGATCAGTTTCTGATAGTGGAGAAACGGAAAGTTTCCCCTTAGTTACTCCTTCTGGAAGAGCGGTGTTATTTTTAAGTGCGTCAATAATTTTTTCCAAGTATGTTTTTGGAACTGCGCCAGGGATAGTTATTGTATCACCGGATTTGGTCACGATAACAGAAAAAGGTGTACCGCGTGCGCCGAGCATATCGGCGTCAGCTTCTGATTTTTCAATTACGCCTGCAAATTTTTTTTCTGCAATACATGATGCAAATGCTTTTTTAGGGACACCGACTTCTCGAGCAATGGTAAACGTGGGATCTGGAGTAAGAGCACTTACGTTTTCTTTTTCAAAATTAGTAACGACGATTGCAATAGCAATGAGAGCACCAGCGGCAACAATAGCTATTGGAGTAGTAAAAGTAAATTCTTTTTTTTGTTGTATTGGTTCATTTTCCATCCTTTAAGCATACACTATTTTATAGAGGAAATACATTGATTTTCTGTGTAAAAATGGTAGTATAACGAGACATGGGATTTTCTCAGATTATTATGTACGCGTTCACTTTTATTGCCGTCTACGTGCAGGTTTTTTTCCTTATAACCTATATTGAACGCAAAAAGGATCTCATACTGCGTCGACATCCTATTAAACTTTTGCGTTACCCCAAAGTAACTATCCTTGTGCCATGTTATAACGAAGAAAAAACACTATATGGAACAGTGCGATCGCTCCTCGATCTCGATTATCCGAAAGATAAATTAGAGATCATTTTAATAGATGATGGTAGTAAAGATAATACGTGGAAAATTATTGAACGCTTTACTAAATATAAAAATATTTCAGCTATCAAGAAAGAAAATGGGGGAAAGCATACGGCGATGAATTTGGGAATTGAACGCGCGACAGGAGATTTTATTGGTGGACTGGATGCCGATTCTTTTGTCGATCCCGAAGCGCTCAAGCGCATCATTACGTATTTCAATGATCCGGAGACTATGGCGGTTGCGCCGTCTATCATTGTGCACAAGCCAAAAAATATTCTTCAGAAAGCACAAAAGATAGAATACGATATGGCAGTGTATACAAAAAAAATGCTTGCATTTTTAGGTGCAATTCACGTAACACCTGGTCCGTTTTCAATTTTTCGAAAGAAAGTGTTTCAAGATCTCGGATCATTTCGAAAAGCGCATAACACAGAAGATCAAGAAATCGCACTGCGCATGCAGGAGAACGGTTACAAGATCGAACACTGTCCTGATGCATACGTGTATACAGTCAGCCCAAATACCGTTCCGAAGCTTTATCGTCAGCGTCTTCGATGGATTTATGGATTTATTAAAAACGCAATAGATTATCGTCATATCATTTTCAGAAAAAGATACGGTAATGTGGGGATCCTCACTATTCCATCCGGTGTCATTTCAGTGCTTTCAGTAATTTTTCTGTTTTCTTTTTTTGTATACAACCTAAGTAAACGTACTATTGAATTTGTAGAGCAATATCAAGCGACTGGGGTATGGTGGTCTTTCGGAGTACCGCAATTCGATTTGTTTTTTGTGAGTACAAAAGCTATTGTATTTGTCATGATTTTACTGTATATTCTGATCATTCTTGCCCTTCTGGTTGGTAGAAGTATGACGGAAGGCAGAGTTCGTGTTTCCCTAGATATCCTCTATTTTCTCATTATTTACAGCGTTTTAGCCCCATTTTGGCTGCTTAAAGCCATCTGGAACGCTCTCTGGTCAAAGGAATCGAGTTGGACATTTGAACGAAGGGTACAGGGATAATTAGTTATATATGGTTAAACCCCAATTGGAAAACAGAAAAGATTTTGAATGGAAAAAATACGTGATCGTTTTTTTTATAACGCTCGGTATTTTCCTTACTGCATTTTGGTTTTCTGACTATTTTGCAAATCGAAAAATAAAACAAATAAAAGATATTCAAAATACCATATCGATTGATATACTTTCATCAGAGACTCAATTCTCTCTTCTCTCGGAACTTTCTTGTAAAGATGTTGATAATTCAACACTCTCAAAAGAGCTCAATTCGCTTGCAGAAAAGATTTCATATAGCGAAGAAAATATTGGTAAGAGTAGTGAAGTTACAGAGCTTAAAAAATATTATTCATTACTTGAAATTAAAGATTTCTTGCTCATGAATAAGATTAGTGAACGCTGTGGAAAGAAAATTGTTTCTGTGCTCTATTTTTATACAACTGAAAGTAACTGTAGTGAATGTGTAAAGCAAAGTTATGTGCTCACAGAACTTCGAGAAAAATATCCTGAACTTCGTGTTTATTCATTTGATTACAATCTGGATTTATCTGCACTCGGTTCTCTTATTTCAATCTATAAGATCGAAGATACAAAATTACCCGCAACAGTTATTGCTGGTAAACTGTACACTGGATTTCAAAGTATAGAATCGATAGAGAAGTTAATTCCTGAAATTGTTCAGGCGCTGGAAAAGCAAAAAGCAGAAACCGAAAAAGAAAATAAGAAACCGTAACATGGAAGCACCTCCAGAATTTATCTTGGTCGATAAACCAAAAGGGATTACCTCTTTTGATGTCATTCGAAAGCTTCGAAAAATATATCCGGGAGTGAAGATGGGGCATGCGGGAACACTTGATCCGCGTGCGACAGGCCTTATGATTATTGGTTTAAACAAAGGAACAAAACTTCTTAATCAATTTTTAAAACTACCGAAAATGTATGAGGCAGAAATTCTTCTCGGTGTATCAACTGATAGTGGAGATCTCGAAGGAATAATTTTAGAAGAAAAAGATTGTTTGGGTATTCCTGATACTGAGAT
>CALRET010000021.1 GCA_943356375.1 Candidatus Nomurabacteria bacterium
GACATATCAAATCATATATGCTAGTATCGCATCAGAAATGAAAACAAAAAAAGTTATTTTACAATCATAAAATAAAAGAAAAACCCGATGAACAAATCATCTGAGGCACATCGTACGCCAATAAACAGAATACTGATGCCTGGAGAGAAATTCTCTTCTTGTACTTAAATACATTAAATACTAAAAACAATGGCGTTATTTGTCATTTGCGGGGTATTAGGTTTAATCCTTACCCTTGTATCACTATTTGCTGGACATGACGGAGATATTTCTGCTGACCATGAAGTCGGAGGAGATCACGGTTCTGAAACAGCAAGTATTTTTTCCTTCAGGTCCATTACCGTGTTCTTAACAGGTTTTGGTGCGGCAGGAGGAATCGCTACCCATTATGGAATGAGTATGATGGTGAGTTCAATCATCGGTGTTCTTGTTGGAGTATTTTTTGCTGGCATTGCCTGGAAATTAATGACCATGGTAATGAGCCAACAAGCCAGTTCAACTATCAATCTCGATACCCTGGTCAATCAATCAGGTGTCGTGACGACTTCTATTTCTGAAAATGGAATGGGAGAAGTGATGGTAGAAATTTCTGGTCAGCGAAAATATGTTCACGCCCGCTCAAATTCAAACACTCCAATTCCCGAACATACATCAGTGAAGATCCTTGAGGTCAGTGCTGGTGTGCTGGTGGTTCAAAAAGTTCAGTAAGTCAATTCACAAATTCAGTTAAACCCTTAAAACAAAAAAAGAAAGATGGACGGAATATTTATTATTGGCGGGAGCATTGTTGCTCTTGTTCTGGTCTTTATAGGCCTGGTGGCTTTTGTGTCACGAAACTATATAAAAGTGGCACCCAATCAAGTTGCCGTATTCTTTGGTCGGAAATATAAAACCGCCAAAGGAGAAGAAGTCGGCTTCAAGGTTGTTGCCGGTGGAGCAAAGTTTAAAATCCCCATCATTGAGGATTACAAACTGCTTGACCTAAGTGTCTTTTCAATTGACCTTGACGTAAAGAAGGCTCCAAACGTAGATGGGGTTCCGGTCAACTTGAAAGGTGTTGCAAATATAAAAATCCTTTCGGATGAGACATCATTGATGGCTGCATGTGAGAGGTTTTTGCACAAATCACCTGGAGAGATAAAAGATATTGCATTTAAAAACTTAGAAGGACACCTTCGTGGTATTGCTGGCCGTATGACGATTGAGCAGTTAGTGGGTGACCGCACAAAGTTAAATCAGGAAGTTCTGAATGATGCAGCTGCCGATCTGAAGAAATTAGGATTAGGTGTTGATTTGCTGACCATTCAGGAAGTAACTGATGACAGTGGTTACATTCTACAGCTCGGTAAAAAGCGTACCGCTGAGGTAACGAAAGATGCTCAAATTGGTGCAGCGACAGCTGAAAAAGAGTCCACAATCGCGACAACAACTGCACAAAAAGATGCTGCATTAACAGAGAATACTAACTTAGTTAGTATTGCTGAATCAGAGAAAAAGCGTGAAGTTTTAAAGGCTGATTATGCTGCTGAAGTTGCAAAACAACAGGCAACCGCTGCTCAAGCTGGACCTCTTGCGACCGCTCAGGCCTTACAAGGTGTGTATGCTGCTGAACAGGAAACAGAAAAGATTAAAGTTGAAAAAGAAACTGAAGTTGCTGAAGCGCGCGTGAAGAAAACTGAAAAGGATCTTGAATCAACAATGATCAAGCCTGCCGAAGCTCAGAAGAGATCCGCGATTATTCAAGCGGAACAGAATGCAGAAGTGCAGGTGAAAGAGGCTGAGGGTCAGAGACAGCAAATTGAGAAACTCGCTGAAGCTCAAAAGCAAAAAGCAAAACTTGAAGGAGAAGGTATTGCTGCAGCTATTTCTGCAAAAGGACTTGCCGAAGCCGATGCTATCAAAGCAAAAGGACTTGCCGAAGCCGCAGTTATTCAAGCAAAACTTGAAGCTGAAGCTGCTGGTATCCTGAAAAAAGCCGAAGCGATGAAGGTGCTTGATGAAACCGGTAAGTTACTGCAAATCCTTGAAGTGGTTGAACGAGTTGCTCCTGAGTTGGTGAGGGAATTTGCTGGAGTTATGAAAGCAGCTGCAGAACCTTTGGGTAATGTAGATAACATTTCTATCGTTGATTTTGGTGGTAATGGTGATGCAACTTCAAAATTCGGGTCAACTGTTCCGGGAATGATTGCGAAATTCGTTACTATGGCAGCTGGTGCAGGGTTAGATCTCTCCGGTCTTTTGAAGAAAGTTGGAGTAGACGCTTCAGGGTTACTTGATAAAGGTAACATAAATCCTGAAGAGAAGAAGTAATCTTTTATTTTAATGATTCAAAAACCCCCGACATGTCGGGGGTTTTATTATGAGGTCAAAACAAGATCTTGTCCCGTTTTTACTTTTGTTGTTGGTTTCAGGGATTTTAAAAATTCAGCGAGTTCTTTTCTGTCGGTAACAAAGTCCATATGGAACAATCTATTCCATTTGAGTTTGTCATTTTTAAAGATTGAGTCAATCATCCATTCAACCTTTTGTGCGCTTTCTGTTGTTCTCTTTTCTTTCCATGCGGTGAAAAGATTTTTGAGTTGTTCAACTTGTGAGGGTGTTGCGGTAATCTGTTCTTGTTTTGCCATATTTGTATGTAATTTTAATGAAAAGAGGTCTGGGAAATATACTACCAAAAACTAAAGAACTGTCAACCCGGTAGTAGATTTTGGCGACAAAGACTATTCCCGTTAGCAAGAACTGTTCTTGCTAACACCAGTTCTTGCTAACACACGCTTACTTTTCGTTGTGAAAAAGTGAGTGTGCGGGTATACTTATGGCATGAATTCGGGACTATTTGAAACAGAATTTAAAAAATTAAACAAAGCACAGCGGGAAGCCATCGATACTATTGATGGTCCGGTCATGGTTATTGCTGGACCTGGAACCGGAAAGACGCAAGTCCTCGCACTTCGCATTGCCAATATTCTTACAAAGACTGATACGCAAGCCGATGGTATTTTGTGTTTGACCTTTACGAACTCTGGTGTCCATGCCATGCGAGAACGATTGCGCGCCTATATCGGTCCTACCGCATCACGTGTTGAGATTTCAACTTTCCATAGTTTTGCTATGAAAATGATTGAGGAATTTTATACGAATCTGAGCTATGTTGAAAAACCGGAACTTGTTGATGAGATCGGATCGGTCGCACTGTGTGATGCGATCCTAGAAGAAAATACTTTTGAATACATTCGCACACGTGCAAATAAAGCGCTCTATTTTCGTGAGATCAAATCACTTATTTCACTCCTCAAGCGTGAACGTCTAACCCCTGAAACTTTTCTTATAGAAATTAAAAAAGAAATCAAAGAGGTTGAGAACGATGAATCAAATATTTCATCTCGCGGTGCGAGCAAGGGAAGTCTCAAACAAGAAGCCGTTAAAAAAATAGACAGCTTGCATCGAACAGAAGAAATCGTCCGATTTTATGAACTCTATGAAGTGTTGAAAAAAGAGAAAAATGTTCTCGATTATGATGATGTGCTTTATCAACTTGTGAATTTGGTAGAAGTGTCTGAAGATGCCTGCGCGACAATCCGTGAGCGATATTTGTATGCACTCGTTGACGAGCATCAGGATTCGAGTGGTGTGCAGAATGAATTTCTTGCTCGCGTCTGGGGTGATATCGAAAGTCCGAATATTTTCGTCGTAGGAGATGATCGACAGCTCATTTACGGATTTGGCGGCGCATCACTTTCATATTTCGAAGGATTTAAAAAAATATTTGCGGGACTTAAGGTTATAACGCTTACCGATAACTATCGTTCAACACAGAAAATTCTTGATGCAGCAGATATACTTCTTAAAAGCTCTCTTGCTGATAGTGCACTTATTTCACATCACAAAGAAAATCATCCACTTCGCCTTGTTGAAGCCGCGTATCCGCGCGATGAAATTATCCGCGCAGGACTTGAGATGAAGGAGAAGATCACAAAGGGAATCGATGCGAACGACTGTGCTATTTTAGTGCCTAAAAATGCACAAGTAAAAAATGCCATGCGTGTTCTTCGGGATTTAGGAATTCCGGTTGCGGAAGGAAATTCTCTGAAACTGTTTGAACTTCCTGAATCACAATCACTCATCGCCATTCTTCGTACATTAGCAAATCCTGAAACTCCGCATCTGATCGTACCACTTCTTCTGGACTCACTATCTGGAATTCCACCACTCACCGCTCATACATTTCTAGCGAGTGCTGATACTCGAAAACTGACACTCTCAAGTCTTATAAAAGCAGAAGATGAAACAATATCTCTCTTTGCAGAGAAGCTACAGAACTTCCTCACTCACACACAGACAGGTGATATCTATGGACTCATTCAAATCATTGGCAATGAATTTCTCGTTGCTCCTGCGAAAGATCACGAAACGCTCGTTCGTCGTGTGGAAGTTGTTCGCAGTTTTCTTCATCTAGTATTGTCACAGATTGAACGGAATCCAAAACTGACTTTGGTAGAATTTCTTGCATTCATCGATCGACTCGAAGCGTATGGATCAGATATTCCGCTTGCAGTGTTTGGCGGAGACCAAGGTGTGCAGGTCATGACGCTTCATGGATCAAAAGGGTTGGAATTTGATTTTGTGTGGATTGCGCACTTGGATGAGAAAAATCTCAGTCGCAGAAACAGCGGGGGATTTACGCTTCCTGGATCAGTCAAAGCGCGTGTTGAAGAACGTGACGAAGCGGTGATCAAGCGTGAGCTCTATGTAGCCATCACTCGTGCCAAGCGTTTTTGTACGCTTTCGTATTCAGTCCAATCATATACGGGCGGTGCTCAAGAGCTTGCGCATGTGGTAGCGGATCTCGGAAACGATCTCTTTGAAAAAGTATTGGCCGATGAAACGGAGCAGTATATTCACACGAGAGATGTGGGACTTTTTGTCTGCGCAGAAGAACGACTAGCTGATCCAGTGACGACTCAGAAACTCACGACGCTTGTTCGCAATGAATATATGAAGCATAAAGTTTCGGTGACTCACCTCAACAATTTCTTTGAATGTCCATGGAAATGGTATTTCAGAAATTTCCTCTGTCTTCCTGAACCGAAAACGATCAGTTTGGAATTTGGAAATCTTATCCATTCGATTATTGAAAAATTACTCAAGGGAAAATTAGTATCCAATGAACAGGACTTACGAGATGCTATTGATCGAGAACTTGAAAAGAAGCAAGGATTTGGAGATGCCGATATTGCACGAATGCGAAAAGATGCGATTGCTATTTTACTCGCTTGGGCAAGTACTCGTCTTCTGAATATTATTGAACCGCATGAAAGCGAAAAGTCATTGTCATATCGTGATCCAGATTTTGATCACCTATTGTTGACGGGAAAAATTGATCTTGTTGAACAAACAGGAGAGGGAGTTGTTCGAGTGACCGATTTCAAAACAGGATCAGTTAAAAAGAAGATAGATATTGAACGCGATACCGAAGAGGGTAGATTGTCTGACTACCATCGCCAACTCGCCATGTATTCATATCTCATCAATGGGTCATCCGCGGGCAATACTCGTGTTGGTGAATCCTGTCTTGAATTTGTCGAATCCAAATCAGAAGCAATTTATAAGATTACTATCACCGCAGAAGATATTGCAAAGCTTCGCACCGATATCTCAGATTTTGATCAACTGATTATCTCGGGCGACTGGACCACCCGACCATGCGATTTCAAAGCATATAAAGGACAAGGGGAATGCGAATATTGTGCTCTCGCAAAACGAATTTATTTCAAATAACATGAAATTTAAGAAACAAAAAGGATACATTGCTGTATATGGAGAAACATGGGTGATTAAAATTGCGCGATTTGTCACTGGTCACAAAACATGTGCAGTGACAGCATTTCCTCCGTTCATATTTTTCCAAACTCCGGAATATGAATGGCCATATTTGGTTCATCACGAACTTATTCACTTTAAGCAGTACTATGAAACCCTATTTATTGGAATATTTTTGCTTGCATTATTTGAGAAAAATTATCTTCGCTTTGTGAAAGGACTAAAAGAGAGAGATGGATACCTTGCATTTTCACTTGAACAGGAAGCATATCTCAATCATCATGACGAAAATTATTTGAAAACTCGCAAACCCTACAGCTTCATCAAATATATATTCAAAAAGACGAAATTTTCTTTTGTTACTAACGAGAAAGGAGAGGTAATAATCGAAAAATGAACTTTTTAGAGTTTTCCACTCTTTATAATAAACAGATGTTAATTTTTGTTTCTATTCATGATACAATTTTTTTAGAAACAAAAAATTTTTGTCATGAAAAAGTTCTTTGTCATCTTTTTGGTTTGGTTTTTATTATTTTCCAATCAATCAACAATCGCATAGGTAACTGTATACGAATCTCTATATATTGACCAACAGGTGAGCATACCGATAACTGATCTGGGGGTTGCTGAGTATCAACTCAAGTCAGATTCAGCAAATACTTATTTATTAGTAGATACGTGCACCATGGAATTTATCTATTCTCCATCAGGGACTTTCACACCACAATCTTTGCGAAAGATACAACTTCTTATCAATGGGGAACTCAGGATGATGCAGATGTTTTTACCTCCAGGAAATATCTGGCAATTTTATCCAAATCAGTATTTAGGATTTCCACAAGGAGAACGGGATTCAGCACTCCTGACATTTGTGTGCGAGATTCCTGACACAACCACATTTTTTCCGCAGTCGATCGGAGAATATTTGCGCACGAAACTTACCTGTCGGTATCATTTTGCGAGTAATACTGGAGAGAGTTTTGAAACGAACACTGCGACCGGGCAAACGATCACCATTTCCTCTATTGTTTCAAGTATAGAAGAAATTGTAAATCAAAAAATCCCTGCATCTGGTTCTGTTGGACAAATTTTTATTTTTGACGCTCCGTTATGGGTTATTGATATAACAGGAAGAGTTGTTGTTATTGCAGAAGAAAATGGTGTACACAATCTTTCTCCGGGTATTTATTTGTGGGAGAAAAAGACAGTAAAAGGTATTATAACCGGGAGGATAACAGTGTATTAATATTTCAAAAAGGGTTATTATAGAACCCTTTTTTTTGTTGAAAAAATACCTTTAAAATGTTACTATCTTCTCTATGAAATCGACTGATTATGAAATAATCCTTTTCTATAAATACGTTCACATTGCCGATCCCGAAGCAGTGATGGTTTCGGAGCGGGCGATCTGTACCGAACTTAGGCTTAAGGGACGGACGATTATTGCCACCGAGGGGGTCAATGTGACGCTCGAAGGTACGCATGAAAATATCGAAAAATATCTCGCACACTTTTTCTCTGATCCGCGATTTGCTGGAACGAATATCAAACGAAGTCTGGGAACAGGTGAGGCATTTCCGAAACTTTCTATCAAGGTTCGAAATGAAATCGTGTCACTCCATCTCGGTACGTGCGACATCGATCCAAATCAAGTGACCGGTATTCACTTGAAACCAGAGGAGCTTCACCAGTGGTTTGCCGAGAGTCGTGAGTTTTATATTGTTGATATGCGCAATGTATACGAACACAAAGTTGGTCATTTCGAAGGATCAATACTCCCGCCGATGGACAATTTTCGCGATCTCCCAAAATTTGTAAAAAGTATTGAACACTTGAAACATAAAACAGTGTTGACAGTGTGTACCGGTGGCGTGCGCTGTGAAAAAGCATCCGGGTATCTGATCTCTCAAGGATTCACTGATGTCTACCAGCTCGACAACGGCATTGTTTCCTATATGGAAAAATATCCGAATGAAAATTTCTTAGGGAAACTGTATGTCTTTGACCGCCGTGTTGCCATGGGATTTTATACTGATGATCCGAAACATGTTGTTGTTGGACGATGTGAAGGATGCGACGCTCCGTGCGAACAATTTGTAAACTGTGTGAATGACAACTGCCATCGTCATTTTATTTTCTGCGATGCGTGTGTTGCCAAAAAAGGAAGACCTGTTTGTCCAAAAGCCTGTACAATGACTCGACGCAAAAAATCTATTCATTCTCCATTTTTGTCCAAACTATTATTATTTTTTAAATAAAACATATGACCAGTCTAGAAAAAGCCAAATTAGACATTCCAAAAGAAAACCCAAATCTGCCGATGCAGTTGAAGTTTGACGTGTCTTCTCCTCTCACAATAGAGAAGTTGCTGTCAGTCAAGGATCTGACATTGCCGACTGAAAACGGGGAGGAAAGAAATATTATTGGCAAGGTGTATGATCAAGTGATAAAAAAACTTACTGAACACAATTTCTCTGATATTCGTGTTGTTCGGGGTGATCCAAATGTTCTTGCTGAAGACAATTTCGACAGTCTTCTCTTTTCTCCGGGTAATCCTGGAAGGTCTGCAACGTATACCAGATACACCGATGGAGATCATGTGCTTCGGACGCATACGTCTGCACTTATTCCTGGAACTTATAAAAATCTTGAAAAAAATATAGATCGATCGACATTTGTGCTTCCTGGGTTGGTGTATCGACGAGATGTTATCGATCCTAGACACTTGGACGTGTTTCATCAGATAGATATTTGGACACTGCAAGATAATACAAAACATGGAAAAGTAACAAGAGAAAATCTCCTTGAATTGGCTCGAACTGTCTTTGAAGCTGCATGCCCAGATGCAGAAATGATCGTATACGAAGCCAAGCACCCATATACTATTGATGGTATCGAAGTGTATGCGAAAGTTGACGGTAAAGAAATAGAAGTCTTTGAAGCAGGGCTTGCTCATCCAGACGTATTAAAAAATTGCGGAATAGATACTGAAACTTTTTCAGGACTGGCACTCGGTATGGGAATCGAACGCTTGATTATGGCGCGGAAAAATTTACCAGACATTCGTCTCATCCGATCTATCGATCCGCGTGTCATCAAGCAAATGTCTGACATGGAGCCGTTCAAAAATGTTTCTGATCAACCAGCTATTTCTCGTGATATGTCGTATATTGTCGGCAAAAATGATTCAGAAGAAGATATCTGCGAAGATATTCGAAATGTGTTCGATGACCAGAGTGACTTGCTCGAAGAAGTTAAAATTTTAGAACGAACGCCGTACGAAACACTTCATCCTGCTGCTCGAGAAAAACTTGGCGCAGTAGACGGCCAGGACAATGTCCTCGTCCGCATTATTCTTCGACATCCTGATAAAACATTGACCAAGAAAGAAGCTGCCGATCTCTATGAAATGGCGTACCCAAAACTCCACAAAGGAACAACAAAAGGGTATGAAGTGAAATAATTATTTTCTGCTCCCCCACATTCACTTATCCACATAAACCACCATATATTATAAACAATTATTTGTGCATATATGGTAAAATGCACTGTATATGATTGCTTTCTCTAAACAAATCTTTTCCAAACACAAACTCCTTCTCCTCTCATTTCTTTTCTTCTTTCTATTCTCTGGAATGGTGAGTGTGTTTGCTGATGAAAATAGTGGCGGGTACACTCCTGGAGAATCATTGAATCCGACTTGCGCGCCGAATACACCGGATTGTTTGGTGGTACTTTCCGAAGGTGGAGATATTGCCGTAGATGAAATTTCTAATAATATTTACAGTGAAAGTATTAGTGCAGGACTTAACCTCGACGGTGGTGGAGGAGGAATCGGTAATCTTTTCTTAGGTTATTCATCTGGGAGAAATACCACTACTGGCGCCCACAATACTTTCTTTGGGTTGGAGTCGGGATACAATAACATTGATGGGTATAGAAATGTTTTCATAGGAAATGAGTCAGGGCGATCGAATACAAGCGGGTATCGTAATATTTTCTTAGGGTATAATTCCGGGCATTCAAATACCTCAGGTGTTCAAAATATTTTTACAGGGGATAGTGCAGGATATTCAAACACTACTGGTTCCGACAATATTTTTTTTGGTAATAATGCTGGGTACAACAATACGACAGGTATAAATAATTTCTTTGTTGGATATCGATCTGGTCTTTTTAATACAACTGGTTCAAACAATATTTTTTCTGGCTATGAGTCTGGGCGTTCAAACACTACCGGTGACGGTAACATCTTTTTGGGAAATGCCGCAGGGTATAGTAACACTACAGGTCAATATAACTTTTTTTCTGGAGTGAATTCAGGATGGTATAACACGACTGGTTCACAAAATGTATTTCTTGGATTTCAAACAGGATACTACAACACCGAAGGTTTATTGAATGTATTTATTGGATATGGTGCTGGTACTTCAAACACAACAGCGTTCGGCAACACTTTTGTCGGTCAGGCATCAGGATATTCTAATACGACAGGTTTCCAGAACACATTCCTCGGTTCAAGTGCTGGATCCGATACTACAACTGGTTCAAACAATATCTTGATTGGTGAAGGAGCCCAGGCTTCGGATCCAACCGCAAGCAATGAATTGTGGATCGGAAATATCATAAGTGGAGACATGAGTGATATTTCCGTCAGTCTGGGAGATGTTGAGGGTGCCGGTAATAATACTATTCTCACTATTGATGATGCCAATCAGTTGATCCTTGTAACTGCTCAAACCGCTGGTGTTGGTTCAGGAATAGGTCTTACTACGGATGGAGGAGCTTTTACATGGACAGATGGAATGACTGGTGAATATGGATTTATTGGAAGTTCAAATAATGGTGGGCAAGCAATTATTCGTGTAGGAAATACATTTTATGCATGGCCAGATAGCAACGGAAATCCAGGAGATGTTCTTACATTAGATTCAGGATCTACTATGGCATGGGCAACACCAACTGGTGATGATTGCGGAAGTGAAGAATGTTTTACGATTTATGGTAGCAATATGTTTGCTGGAACAGGTTCTGGGGCAGCGCTTGGTGGTGGAGGATCATCGAACTTATTCATTGGTGACAGCGCCGGCGCATCAACAACAGCGAATTTCAATACCGCTATTGGATTTCAGACTTTGAGTAATAATACTACTGGAGCTTCAAATACAGCAATCGGAACATCTGCCCTTATTTTAAATACCACAGGAGATAACAACACTGCGATTGGATTTGCTTCACTTTCGGGCAATACAACAGGAGGATCAAATATCGGTGTTGGTTCTGGTGCTGGATACAACAATACAACCGGCTCTCGAAATATTTTTCTTGGAGAGTCTGCGGGCTTCAATAACACTACAGCATGGGAAAACATTTTTACTGGGTACGGTGCTGGATACAACAATACAACCGGTCAAATAAATATCTTTACGGGAAGCGGGTCTGGAGCGAGTAATACTATGGGCAGTTATAATGTTTTTACTGGGTACCAGGCTGGTCAATATCAAGTCGCTCAAGACAACCAGGTAGCGATCGGAACACATGCACTTCGTGGTACTAGTGTTGACCCAGAAACAAATAATACAGGGTATCAAAATACTGCTATTGGCTACCAAGCAGGATCGTCTAATACCTCTGGTATAAATAGTCTTTTTGTGGGACATAGTGCGGGACGATTAAACACAACCGGTTTTTCAAATACATTTCTTGGAGCTTTCGCTGGTGATGTAAATACTACAGGTAGTAATAATATATTAATTGGTGGTTTAGCAGGAGATAATCTTACTACTGGTTCTAATAATATTATTATTGGATACAATATTGATACGCAGGCTGTTGGTAGTGCTAATACACTTTCTATTGGTAATGCAATTTTTGGTCTTAATATTAGTGCGACAGGGACTACAGTAGATACAGATGCATTGATTGGTATTGGAACAGCAACGCCAGCATTTCCTCTCGATGTTGTCTCAACAGTCAGCTCAAACCAAACATATGGATATTTGGATTCTTCTGGTGCTACGGGTACTTCAAGTGGCACAAATTCATATTCTATTTCTGCAACGGGTCGTATTCTCGCCTCAGAATTCAATGCAGTCTCTGATGCTCGCCTCAAAGATGTTCAGTTCGATCTTGATTCCAGTGTTGCACTTGATTTGATCACACAACTCCGACCGATATCGTTTACATGGAAAAATAATCCGACAGGTCAACCCGTTCTCGGTTTATTGGCTCAAGAAGTCGAATCTATTATTCCAAACGCTGTATCAAAAATAGCAACAGATAATTTTTCTGATCAACGAGAATTGTCATACAATCAATTGACTGCAGTTGCGATTGGTGCAATTAAAGCGCTTGATTTGAAAATCACTGGAATTCAAAATCTCACTGATGAAACATTCCTTGATACTATTCGAAATTGGTTTGCGAGTGCGGCGAATGGGATTGG
>CALRET010000022.1 GCA_943356375.1 Candidatus Nomurabacteria bacterium
TTATTGCTTAAAAATGCAAATATTTATCGTGGTGATACGCTTTCTAAAAATGGTAACCCTCTTGAAATTACAAAACTTATTGAGATTGGTGGATATAAAGATGAAACCGCTTTTCGTGATGGGTTAAAAAGATTGCGAGGCAAACTTAAAGAGGCTGAAATTCCAGCTACTATTGAAAATCCAACAACAGGAAAATATCAACTTTTTATTAAATATCAATAGAACATAAAAACTATAAGAGAATCAATAGGTGGATTCAACTATAAATCTATCCTACAAACAAAGACTTCCACCTATAAAATCCCTATAACCCTCTGAAAAAGCCCAATTTTCAAGGGTTTTTAAGTGTATACAATTAGCTTGTGACATTACCAACGCAAGCAATAGAAGAATACAAGAAGCTGTACCAAGACCGCTTTGGTGCCGTTTTAAGCGATACAGAGGCATCTTTTCGTGCCAATAACCTTGTTAATCTCTATAAGGCTACTTTGGGGTCGGAACCATTTAAGATAAAAGAAGTGGTTGAAAAATAAACCCGCTATGTCCAGCTACTCTATCAATAAAATAAAGCGAAAGAGAAGTTATTCTATAGCTGAAATAGTATCTCTTTTGGGTATAGATAGAAGAACTTGTAGTCGTTGGATTAAAGACGAAGGATTAAAAGTTATTGAAGAACATACAATTCCTTTATTGGTAATGGGGGTAGATTTGGAAGAATTTATTAGAAAGAAGCGAACTGAAAGAAAGATACCTCTTAAGAAAAATGAATTTTGTTGTTTCAAATGTCATAAAGCAGTTATAGCAAAAATAGGTAGCGAAAGTATTGTTAAAACTGGTAAAAGAATAGGAAAAGAAAACCGAGAACAGTTTAGAAAAATAGGGATTTGTGAGATATGTGCGGGTCGAGTAACTAAATATTTAGCAGTATCCCGAAAGGATTGATAGGTTATCCAGTATTACTCTTAAATGTCCCATCTAACATTATTAAATAATAAAAAGTAAACATGACAAAAATAATTTATAAAAACGAACAACTTAAAAGAAGATTTTACGGATGGCTCAAAGCCACAAAACAATTTGAGGACAATACGATTGAGTGCTACGAAAAAGCTATCTGGCTTTGGGAAGATTTTTCAAATAAAGCTGACTTTAGTTCTTTCAATATGACAAAGGCTGGAGAATTTAAGGATTGGTTAAAAAGTAAAAAGAAAGTAACTTCTCAAGAGAATATCAGTATGTCTTATTGCTACGACAACCTAAGGCATATAAAGACTTTTTTTGATTGGTTATCTAAACAATCTGGTTATAAATCAAAAATAAATCAGACGGCCATTGATTATCTTAATCTAACAAGAAAAGAGGTTCGGGAAGCCACACAGCCCAAAAGTGTAGAGTATCCAACACTAGAACAAATTAGAACGGTCATTGAAAACCTAAAAGGTGAAACTGAAATTGAAATGAGGGATAAAGCTTTATTTTCTTATGCTTTCTTAACTGGAGCAAGAATTACAGCAATTCGGACATTGCCTATGAAAAGCTTTGATAAAAAAGAATTGGTGGTTCACCAAGACCCAGCATTAGGAGTGGCAACAAAGTTTTCTAAAAATATTACATCTGTTTTAATACCGTTTGGGTATGAAGAAACATTAAACTATTTCATTGAATGGTTTGATTATTTAGAAAAGAGAAAGAAATTTCAGCCAAACGACCCTATATTTCCAGCTACAAAGATAGAAAATGGCAAAGATAATATTAGTTATTACAATACTGGTGAGGTGGAAACAAAATTCTTAAAAGGGTCTGGTTCTTTAAGAAAGATTTTTGAAAAAAGATTTAAACAAGTTGGGATTAAGTATTATCACCCGCACACATTTAGACATTTTTGGGTTAAGGAAATATCAAAACTACCAATAACTGAAGAAGAGAAGAAAGCCATCAGTCAAAATTTAGGACACGAAAATGTCGGGACCACTTTCGGTTCTTATGGTTACGGTAAAATTGAAGAAAATAGGCAGGTAGAAATTATCAGGAATATTGATTTTAAGGGCAGGAAAAAAGAAGTCGCTGTTCTTATGAGCTTAGATGAGGTAAAGAGACTCTTAAAAGATAATGATAAATAATTTGCTATGTAAAGAATAGTAAAGTACACTAAATATATGAAACAAGAAGAATTTTATACAGCTAGAGAATTAGCGGATAAATTGCGAGTAAACATAATGACGATTTATCGTTATATTGATGCGGGAAAATTAAGAGCCTATAAAATTGGTAAAGAGTTTCGTATTGATAAAAAAGAGTTTGATAGTTTTTTGAACAAAGCAAAAACCAATGGAAAATAAAACTATAAAAATGAATTACGGTGGTTACCAAAGAAAGTCTACCGAATCAGAAGATAGACAAGTTCTTTCTATTGATTCTCAAAAAGACAAAGTGAAAGAAATCGCCGATAGACTTGGCATTAGAGTTTCTGAGGAAAATTTATTCAGTGAATCAAAATCAGCAAAGATTACTAGCAACCGACCTAAATTCAAAGAGATGGTAGATAAACTTGAATCTGGGAAAATAAACGGAATTATATCTTGGCATCCCGATAGACTCTCTAGAAATGCTATTGACTCAGCTATCCTGATTGACCTAATGGATAGAGAAAAACTAGTAGAAATAGTTACTCCAGCTCAAACATTCAAGAATACGCCCATGGATAAGTTTATGTTTATGCTTTCCTGCACCCAAGCAAAAATGGAAAATGATAAAAAGGGAGTTGATGTTGTTAGAGGTCTGGGAAAGAAAGCCAGTATGGGAATATTTCCAGCACAGCCACCCTTTGGATACAAAAATGATAAGTACGCTGAGAAAGGCAATAAGAAAATTGAATCTGATACTGAAAGATTACCGCTCATTAGAAAAATGATTGACCTTATGCTGACAGGAAATTACACGCCGATTCAAATTAGGGAAATCGCAAACAACGAATGGGGTTTTAGAACACCAAAAGGAAAGAAGATGGGTAGAAGTACTATATATAGGATGTTCACTAATACTTTTTATTATGGAATGTATGAGTACCCATTAAAAAGTGGTAATTGGTATAAAGGGATACACGAAACAATCCTAACAGAAGAGGAATATGACAAAATTCAATTTCTACTTGGCAGAAAAGGGAGACCTCGTTCCAAAAGTCATATATTTAACTTTACAGGAATGATGAAGTGCGGAGAATGTGGAGCAAGTATCACTGCAGAAACAAAAATAAAAAAACAGCAAAATGGAAATATACACACGTATATTTATTACCATTGTACAAAAAGAATCAATCCAAACTGTTCTCAAGGGTGTATTGAAGAGAAAATCTTGAAAAAACAAATCATAGATGAAATTGATAGTCTTGAAATACCACCAGAGTTTCATACTTTTGCAATGAAATGGTTTCAAAAAGAAAATGAAAAAGAAGTTAGTGGACGTAATGCAATTATAAAAGCCAATGAGAAGGCTTATAAGGCTTGTCTAGCGAAGATTGACGGATTAAGTGACATGAGAGCAGGTGGAGAAATCTCTGCGGAAGAATTTGCAGAGAAAAAAGTAAAATACCTTACAGAAAAGAAACAGCTTGATGAACTTTTTGGAAATACAAGCAAGAGAGTAGATAAATGGCTGGATACTGCTGACGAGATGCTTACCTTTATTGAAAATGCAAAAGACAAATTTGAGAATGGGACAATTGAAACAAGACGGTCTATTTTATCGACATTAGGTTCAGACCTCATACTAAAAGATAAAATACTCAGTATTGATATAGAAAAATCACTCTTTCCGATAAAAAGAGTATCGGAAGAAATCCGTGCAATTAAAGAACGGTTAGAACCTCTTAATACTATTTATAAACAAAAGGAATTTGATGATTTGTGTCAACAAAGTCCACGGGTGCTGGGATACAGGGATTCGAACCCCAATTAACGGCTTCAAAGGCCGCTGTCCTACCATTAGACGATATCCCAATATTGTTTAACAGAATGCAGTCTACAATAAATCGTCTTATTTTTCAATCAAAGACCAGTGATCAGTTAAGATGGTTCTTCTTAATTTAGTTATCCACAGGTGTTATCTTGCATGTGAACGATCGTTCACATATACTATATGTAGTCGGGAAAACAATAATTAATCAATAAAAACTATATATGACACAGAGACAATATGTTAGAATAGCGGAGAATGAACTTCGCAAGATCAATGAAGAAATAGATCTAAAAATTTTTCGTGGAGAAGGGTATTCAAGAGAAGCGCACAATCACAAACTTCTCTTAAAAAAAATACGACAAAATAAAAATCGAAGTTTTTTAGGTAAATTGTTTTTCTTTATCCCCCAGTTTTAATATATGGACAATAACAATTACAAACAGACCCTGCTGTCGTTTTATCGCTCAAAAAAGCGCATGCCAAGCTATTCAGAAATGATGAAGCTTTTTGGTTTCAAATCAAAGAATGCTGTCTTTCGTCTTGTTGAGAAATTCATTGATGCCGGTATCGTTGCTAAAGATCACTTGGGTAGACTTATTCCTGATTCATCATTCGGAAATATTCCCCTGCTCGGTTCTGTCACTGCCGGTTTCCCTGCAACTGTCGAAGAAGAGATGACAGACACGGTCAACCTTGATGATTATTTGAAAACAAAAGCCGGGACAACCTATATGCTCAAAGTTGACGGCGACTCAATGATAGATGCACATATTACCAGTGGCGACATGGTTCTTGCTGAACGAACAGACAAAGCGCATGATGGCGATATTGTTATTGCAAACATCGATGGAGAATTTACCATGAAATATTTCAAAAAAAATGGAGACAAGGCATGGCTCGAACCAGCAAACAAAAAATTCAAACCTCTGTATCCTCAATACTCCCTCACTATTATTGCTGTCATAAAAGCGGTTATCAGAAAGTATTAAATAAAAACCCGCATCTGCGGGCTTTTTTTAAATTATTTCTTTTTTGCGACCGGAATCTGCGGTTTCCCTTTGTCATTAAATATTTGCACCGGTTGTCCAGGACAATGATAATAATAAACAAGATTTTCTGCTTCTGCTATAGTCTTGGTATCAATGCCAATCTGATGAATAATCGAATCAAGGATTACCACAGCTCGGAATTTACCCCTTTGTGCTTTTTCTTCACTCAAGCCTATTTCTCTGAGTTTCGGCTTATTATTATCACCACTCCACGGAATACATTCAAACCTTTTCATAAAAATCTCCGCTTCTGTATCTCCAACTGGTATTTGTATAAACATGTGTACACACCCATTGTCAGCATTTTCAACAACATCTCTCAATGGACCATGAGTGAGGACATATTGATGCCTTTTAATAAACTTCAGAAAATCAGGAATAACTCTTGGGGAAATATTAGTAACTTTATACACCTCCGCAATTTTTTGCGCTTTAATTGAGACATGTGTCATATTGATCGAATAACATCTACTATTGATAGTACTCAATAGGATTCTTTTGTCAAAAGTTTGACAAAATACCCTTTTTAGTATATGATGGATAGGTAAGCAAATCTCATTGTTTTTGTTTTTAGGCACTAATCTAAAAATATAAAGACTTAGGTCTTTATTTGAAAACTCCGAGACATTAGTCGCCTTACGCACTTATTATATAAGCGCGGATATATTTTCCTCGCTTCTCATTGCGACTGTTAATTATATATGTTTAAAAAACCTTTTGGATCTCGATCCAAATCATCAGGTTTTCGAAGCGGTTCGTCAAAAAGCCGTTTTGGAAATTCTCGTCCTCGTGGAGGCAATCGCTTCTCGGGTACTTCTATCAACGTTTCTAAATTCATCAACAAAAATGTGGTGACAGAAACACCAATCGTTTATACACCAAAGCATGGCTTTGTGGATTTTGCTATTGATGAAAAACTCAAGAGTAACATCATCAGAAAAGGATATGTCACACCGACACCAATCCAAGACCAAGCAATTCCGGTGGTATTAAAAGGTTCTGACATGGTCGGAATCGCAAACACTGGTACAGGAAAAACTGCTGCATTTCTTATTCCCCTCATTGATAAGGCAATAAAAAATCCAAAAGAAAATATCCTCATTATGGTTCCGACTCGAGAAATCGCTCTTCAAATTGAAGATGAATTAAAGAGCTTTACCGGCATGATGAAAATATTCTCAGTTTCTTGTGTTGGTGGAGCAAGTATCGAACGACAAATTCGAGATTTGCGATACCACAACAACTTCGTTATCGGAACACCGGGACGATTGAAAGATTTGATGGAACGAAAAGTTCTTGATCTTTCAACATTTCGAACTGTTGTATTGGACGAAGCAGACCGAATGCTCGACATGGGATTTATTGCTGACATGAAATTTATGATTGCAAAAATGCCTAAAGATCGACAAACGCTCTTCTTCTCTGCGACTATGTCACCGGACATTCAAGTATTGATTAAAGATTTCTTGAAAAATCCAGTTTCAGTCTCAGTAAAAGTTGGAGATACGTCAAAAAGTGTTGACCAAGATGTTGTTCGTGTTGGAAAAGACAAGGTGAAAATTGATGTCTTGCACGATCTCCTTATTCAAGCAGAATTCAATAAAGTACTCATCTTTGGACGAACCAAACACGGTGTTGAAAATTTGAGTCAGAACCTTGTTAAACGAGGATTCAAATCAGAATCAATTCATGGCAACAAGAGTCAATCACAGCGTGTACGAGCACTCGATTCCTTCAAAGGAAGTCGCGTGCAAATACTCGTCGCAACTGACGTTGCTGCACGAGGTATCGATGTCTCTGATGTCACTCATGTGATCAACTTCGACATTCCTGCAACATATGAAGACTATGTGCACCGAATCGGCCGAACCGGCCGTGCAGGCAAACGTGGTAAAGCACTTACGTTTATCGATTAAACTAGGTTCTAGTTTCTAGGGATTAGGTTCTAGTAAAAAAGAAGCGCGCCTACGGCGCGCTTCTTTTTATTTATTCAAGTATTCTCATCACCGCAAGTTCAAGTGGGAGGGTTTGGATCGGTGCATGTTTTTGTTGTTCGTATGCAGAAAGAAGTTGAAGAAGTGATGCCGAGGTAATAGTTTTGGGTTTCCCTTTCACGATTTTTTTCAATAATTCCATATCTCCTTCCGAAATCTGACTTGCAATCACTTCACTTTCTTCTGGTGCATATCGCAGAAGAAGCGCAAAACGGAACCGAGAAAGAAGTAAGCGGAAAAATACTGCCATATCAGCATGCTCTTCATATGCTTGTCTAATTGAGGCAAGGGCTTTCGATGTGTCTGATTCTGCAATTGCAGCAATGATGGCATTTACGAGTGTCATGCGTGGTGCGCCGGTCGCGCGAGCAACTGCTTCAGCATCAATAGTCTTACTTTCTGCTCCACCCAATACTTTTTGTAATACACCAAGCGTATCTCGAAATGATCCATCGCCGAGTAGTGCAATAAGTTCAGCTCCAGCGGGGTCAATAGTATACCCTTCTTGTTTCGCTACACGCTCTACTTGTTGTGCGAGAATGGATTCGGTTGGTTTTCTAAAAACATGCGTCTGGCAGCGAGAACAAACCGTCTCAGGAACCTTTTCAAGTTCCGTGGTGGCGAGAATAAATACCACGTGTTCTGGTGGTTCTTCGAGTGTCTTTAAAAGCGCATTAAATGCTTCCTTGGTGAGCATGTGAACTTCATCGATAATATACACTTTATACTTCGAATCAAATGGGAGAGTTCTGACATTTTCTTTGAGTTCTCGGATATCATCAATACCACGATTTGATGCTGCATCGATTTCGTAAATGTCATGCGGACTAGTACCAAGTTCTCGCGCAATAATGCGAGCAATGGTTGTTTTTCCAATTCCTCTGGTTCCTGTTAAAAGATAGGCATGTGCAACGTTTTGATTTTTCAACGCTTTTTCCAATCCTGAAATAATATGATCTTGTCCGATCACATCAGCAAACGTTTCTGGGCGATATTTACGATAGAGTGCCAAATCTTGCATACGAACCAGTATACCCGCACACCTATTTTTTAGCAACAAATAGATGTGCAACTAGTGTATGGAATATAGTTCATTATCCGATAAAATATTTAAAGCTTCGCTTAAAATATATTTCCTGGATGATTTTTGTAGTGCAAAAATCAAATAAAAAACCACGTCTAAGGTGGTTTGTAACCTAAATATTTTTAGGCATGAACGATCGATTTTTCCGGTACAGGAAAAAAAAGTAATACCACAAGACTATCTCCTAAATCATCTACGCTGAATGAAAACCCAATGTCATGCAGTGCTGTATTGAATTTAATAATATCATCCATGAAATGATCAGAGATAACATACCCATATCCCCTAAGATCCTGTAGAGAAATATGTGGTTCTATATGATGCGAGGGATATTCATCAGGCAAATGACCCATTACTTCATCGGCAATAACCCAGGCAATATGATCAAGCCAGGAAGTCTTGTTATCACTGGTTAAACATTTCTTGAAGAAATTTTTTAATTTTTCGTATGCCTGCTCTTTTTCTAATTTTTCAAGAAGTATCTTTTTCACTTTAGGAAAAACAGTATCTTTTCTTTCTGTTTCGAGATCAGTTCTCTTTTGGAGATATTCAGCATATAGGTCTTCGATACGTTTTTTGTCTTCCCCTAAAATAACATCAATGGGTTTTATAACATTTGAATTTTCTTCTGACATGCTAACGTGCAATAAGTTCTCATACCATTATGCAAAACAACCTGTGTTTGTCAATTTATTAAATTAAAATCGCCCCATAGAGGGCGATTAATGTTTTACCGAAGTGGAAGTTCTCTTCTGACAACTTCTCGGTATCCAAATTCAGTTGCAGAAGTTTTTTTCTTATCGTTAAAACGAAAATTAGTAATGAATATATCTCCATCAAGAATTCGAGGAAGAAAAATTCTATCTGGTGGAAGCATTTCATTATATGGAATATCTTGACGATTAAACCATTGAGGATCTCCCATTTCATCGGTTTTCACAGGATCACCATGAACATAAAAATGTTGAATGGTATATACCAATACCGTAAAATCGGGAACTTCTGAGAAATTTTTATACGAAAAGAATCCAATCAGTGCTTGAGGTTCAAGTTTTTTCTCTCCAAGTATGGCACCACCACTCTCTTTCTCGAATTCATCGCATGCGTTTTTCAGAAAAGTATCATTCTTTTTCAATTTTCCCCCATACCCATTCCAAAGTCCTGCGCCAATTTTTCTCCTCTTCTTTGCAAGGAGGACGTTACCTATATTTTTTACATAGATAAGAGTCGCTTTTATAGTTTTCATGTCTATGATCAATTGCCTGACCTTACTCTATCATATACAAAAAATATATCTACCTATTATACTCAATCGGTGCGATCGCATAGTTTAGAGTATTTTCTCTTTCTTCATTGAATCCATAATACGAGTGATCCCAATTCCACCACCATAGCGTGGGAAGAATGAGAGGGTTAAGAATTCTTCGAGTTCCTTCTCTACCCTATCTTTACCAAACAATGTATAGAGTTTCTCTGCATATTTACCACCACTGATCGTATGGAACTGTTCGCGCATTTCTTCCCTATTACTGCTTCTCTCAGCGGAACCGATCGTTTCGTTTCCAGATAGTATAACGTCAATTTTATTTGCATGATCGCCATTCTTTTTCATATTCCAAAATGGCGACGTTCTGATCGGGAAATTCTCAAGAAAAACTGCCGACCCAAAATCTGCCACCATTTTATTTTCTTCCTTGTGTGATATATCACTCGTTCCATACATGCTCGCTAATTCGTCATATTGCTTATGGAAGAATTTTTCCCGAGATCCATATCCTAAATGTTCGAGCAGTTCTATTTCCAAGTTTCTCAAATCTTCCATAGTTCCCTTCGATTCGAACTCAAACATAGGGAAAATAATCTTGTGCCGACCCGGTACTAGATTTTTCTCTGCCCTGTAACTTGTCGATACACAAAAAACGCCCGGAGCTTCGGGACGTGTAAGTAATTCATATTCAAGCCACATTTGCCCTGTTTGCGGCAATGGCCAAACTTCACCCGCGTATTCGTAAGTTGCCACTGTATCAGGATCTTCACATGCTGCGAGAATCGATAAACGATCCTGCGTGTTAACCTCAAGAAAACCTTTCTTTAGGAAAAAATCCCGCAATCTGTTTACTGCCGTACTAAATGCAACTGTATCTTCCACCCCTTTATAATTATTAATCATATGTTTATACACTTATATTAAATCCCAAACAGGACTAGTGTTTGGGTATGCACATACAAAAACACCTCCGCAATACGGAGGTGTTTTTGTAAAAAATATAATTAATCTTTTGCAGTCTTGTTGCGAAAATTTAATTGTATCCTTTGGGCACATTGTCGATGATTATAGCACATCTTTTTATTGCGCAAGAAAGTTATCCACAGTCTCACCCACCTCTTCTGTTGATTTTGTTTCCATTAATTTCACTCGCAATTCTTTTGCCCCAGGAAAACCATTTACATATGCTTTGAAATGCTTTTTCATAATGGAGAAATTCTTATGCGGTAACAATTCTTCAAATAGTTTCGTATGCTCAACCATAACGCGAAACTTCTCATACAGCGGAATAGTCGATTGACTGCGGAGCCAGTACTTATCTTTTTTAATGAGACCAATACGAAATAGTATTCGATAAATAAAATTAATAGATCTATGGGTCGTCTGAATTTTCTTATTAAAAAACCATGGGTTTCCAAATAGCGCCCTACCAATCATAATACCATCACACCCTGTAGTTCTCACTTTCTCTCTGGCGTCACCCATATCAACAACGTCACCATTCCCGAGAATAAGAGTCTGCGGTGAAATAGTATTTTTAATTTCAACGATACGAGACATATACTCCCAATGCGCAGGGACATCGGACATTTCTTTTCGTGTACGCAGATGAACCGTAAGCGCAGATATGTGCTGACTAAGTAAAAACGGTATCCATGTCTCAATCTCATTTTTATAATAACCAATGCGAGTTTTAACTGATACGGGGATTTCTTTACCTGCGTCCTTTATTCCATCTTTCGTTGCTTGAATAATCTGAGCCGCAACATCTGGAGTCTTTATCATCGCCGCACCACAACCTTGTTTTTCAATTGTCTTATCCGGACAACCCATATTTATATCAATACCATCAAATCCGAGTTCGGCGCACAGTTTTGCTGCACTTCGCATGTTTCCCGGATTTGATGAGAAAAGCTGTGCGACAATTGGTCGCTCACCTTCTGTATACGCAAGATCTTTTATAAGCGCTTCTCGTCCGCTCGCATGACACAATCCATCAGCTGATACAAACTCTGTCCATGTAACATCAGGTTTTCCATACTTCACAATAATACGTCGAAAAGCTGGATCTGTAACATCCGCCATTGGCGCAAGAGCAAAAAAAGGTTTTGGTAAATTATTCCAGAAAGACATATTTATTTATAGTAAATCCTATCCTCATATCTCGCATCAATATAACTGATGCCAGGAAGTCCATTTTTAATCAAGGAAAGAAGCGGTTCAGAATCAAAACCAGCTGCAAGCATTATAAGTAAATCATCGAGATCTTGTCTTTTTGAGAGAAGTAAATTAACCCCATCACCTCCTGGACGATTGAGAAAAATAGAATACATGTCACCTTTTTTTTCAACCCATATATATGGATCTAGACCGAACACTCGCAACCGTTCAACGAATCTAGACATGGATTCAAATCCATTTGGAACGACTAACTGGCTCCCGATATTCCCTCCATCATGTGTTGGCCCGTACCATTTGAAATATACTGTTCCTGAAAAATACGGCGCCCGCGCAAAGACATACCCTTTTTCGTCGACAAAATAACACGGACTTTCAGATGGTTCGGGATATTCTACGCCACACCACAGTGATACTCCCATGCGTTCTGTGATAGCAATAGATATATCATTTACTCCCACCTGTTCAATAGTTATCGTTTCTATTCTTGGAAATTCGTTCTGGAGTATTTTTAGTATTCTTTCTTTTGGATAAATTAAAATATTTTTCTTTGCATACGGCCAGAGATAAT
>CALRET010000023.1 GCA_943356375.1 Candidatus Nomurabacteria bacterium
CATGTGGACCACCACAGAATTCTTTTGAGAATGCTCCAGTTTGATCTTCGATGAAGTAGACACTGACTGTTTCAGGGTATTTCGCGCCGAATTCCATTTGTGCACCCGTTTTTTCAGCATCAGAAAATGACATCTCACGGCGGGTGACATCGAGTTTTGCCTGTATCTTTTCATTTACCAAATCCTCTACTTTTTTAAGTTCTTCCGGAGTCACCTTGCGATCAAATGAAAAATCCATACGAAGTCGCTCTTCTGTGATATTACTTCCCCGCTGTTTGATTTCAGGGCTGACAACCTGCTGAAGTGCTGCAAGTAATAGATGATGCGCAGTGTGAAGCTTGATCGTTTTTGGATCATGATTTGCAAGACCACCTTTGAATGTACCTGCTGAAGATGTACGGGAAAGATTTTGATGTTCAGTCATCTTTGTATTAAAAGTTTCAAGGTCGATCGCAATTCCTTTTTCTTTTGCAAGCTCAAGCGTAAGTTCAATCGGGAAACCATATGTTGTTGCAAGAATAAACGGATCTGCGCCTTTATCAAATTCTTTCAACCCATCAGTAAGAGTTTTTTCAAATTTAGATGCTTCAGCAGAAAAGATCTGCACTTGTTCATCAGTTCCAACTGCATACATATCTTTATACATTGATTGAAAAGTTTTAAATGTTTCTTCAAGATGCGAAATCTCAAGTCCGAGAGATTTTCCTTGCACCATCGCACGGCGAATCAGGCGACGAAGGACATATCCGCGATCCTTGTTCGCAGGGAAAACTCCATCAGAAATCAAAAACATACTTGCTTTCACATGATCAACAACAATACGCATTGATCGTTCGTTGTAATTGGTTGCATGAGTTTTCAAAGTTTCAATCACAGATGCAAAAAGATCCGTCTCATACACATTGCTCTTACCTTGCACTACCATAGTCACACGTTCAAGCCCCGCGCCAGTGTCTACATTCTTCTGGGGTAATTCTCCGACAACGACATTGTTTTCTTGACGATACGCCATAAACACATCGTTCCAGATTTCTACGATTCGTTGTGCGTCTTCATCTTTCTCAAATTCTTCTTGAGAAAGATCACCGAGTGCACCCGTGACATCATAAAACATTTCAGTCGAAGGACCCGCGGGACTATTCGGGCCAGCGGTCCACCAATTACTTTTTGAATTTTTCCAGTAAATTCTGTGTTCTGGTACGCCAAGTGATTTCCAAATTTCTGCAGCTTCAGAATCTTTCTCTACTGAATCACTTCCGGAAAAAACGGTGAAATATAATCTGTCCTTTTGAAGCCCTAAACCTTCGGTCGGGTTAGTCAAAAATTCATAACTCCATTTGATCGCATCTTCCTTAAAGTAATCTCCCAAAGACCAATTACCGAGCATTTCGAAAAATGTAAGGTGTGTCGCATCACCAACCTCATCGAGATCTACGGTACGTACGCATTTCTGCGCATTTACCAGACGTTTGCCGAGTGGATGCAGTTGTCCCATGAGATATGGCACAAACGGCTGCATACCCGCAGTATTAAAAAGAGTTGCGTTGGTTGCACCAGGTTCATCAGTTGTAACAAGAGATGCTGATGGTACTATTGCGTGTTCACGGTTTTTGAAAAATTGGAGGAATCGGTTTCGGATGTCTGATGAAGTTAACATGGAAAAACTATAGCAAATTTTAGGTAATAAAAAAAGCATCGTGTGGATGCTTTTAATTGATGAAAATAAGTTTTGTTTTAGATGCCAGGCGAGCTGGTCTTTATCTTTGGTATCACTAAACGTTTTGTATCGTCTTTGAGATACTGTAAATCAACATCGGGCAAAAAATACAAGCTATCCGTATCACTTTTGAACAACAGCTTTGTAAGTAATCCTGATGTAAATTGTTCTTCAGGAATTAATACTTGTTCCGTTGTTGTTTGTTTACTATGTATTTTCAAAAAAGTAATAGTGCTGCTCAAAAATTTCTCACCGCCAACCACAATCGTTTGTGTCTGGGGTAAATGTATTATTGCTTGACCAGAGACAGTTTCTTTAACGGGCGATTCTTTCCATTCAAATGAAACAAGTGTAAATACTGATATAAGAAGTATCAATACCCCAATCAATGTCCATTGTTGTCCTGATGTAAAGAGTTTTTTTTCTTTTGTTTCCAATGTACTAAGTTTTATATAGACGAATCATCTATCTATCATCTAATAAACTTATACAGTAAAAGCAATCTAGAGTCAAGACCACTAAACTTTCTTAAAGACTTAGAAGAATAAAAAAAGTCCGCCAAAAAATGGCGGACTGAAGGCTGTTTTATAGCTTTATATGCTTATTGCGCACTCGATCGACAGAACACGAAATTCGCCCAATGCGAATATGGTGAACCTTCATCATTTAATTTCAAGCCTTTACTCATTTTGCCTTGATTCCCACATGTCGTGTTTACCAGAGAGTAGATATAAGAAGATTGATATTCCGAATAATATATCGGCTCCATCACAATCGTGACAGACTCATCTGCTGGCTGGTCAAGATATTGCAGACGGAGCATCGGCCCAACTTCCGCAGGGCAAAATGTGAGACCTAACGCTTTGGCTGCAGCTACGATTTCATCGTAACCTGCATAATCATCCTGCGGGTTAAGCTGATCAAAGGATACCCGTACTAAATCCAACTTCTGTGGCGCCTCTGAAAAATTAGTCAAACCCAACACTTCCTTAACAGGACCCCCATAATAAGGAATAGTTGTTCCCTTTTCTTTCAGTTCCTCAAGAATTTCAGCTGAGGTGTTCAACTGAATCCCCGTTGTGATTGTTTTCCAGGTAGGCAATTGTTTGGTTTGAGCAAATGCAGTCGCTGTTATAAACAGCATAAAATAAAGTAATGCGATTTTTTTCATTTGTTTTTTGTTTTGTGAAAGAGCGGTAAAGCGCCCTTTCTGATTAGAGATAAGGCGATAATTAACTAGGCTATATAATAGCATATTTTATGCTAAAAGTCAATAAATCTATAATATATCCTTATTTTATTGGATTATTCCCCCACCGAGACACAGATCCCCATCATACACAACAACGGACTGCCCGGGAGAGATAAGTAGTGGTTGTAAAAATGTAAGAGTATTATCCAAAACTTTTACATCAAAAAACTCTCCGTGATAACGGATTTGAGCTTTGTACCTTTTCTGAAAGTCAGGAATGATGCGCATATTCGTACGAATAAGAGTATAGGTGGTGTGTGACTCTTTTGATTCATGCGGAGGATTTTCTGAAACAGTAATCGTGTTTTTTTCCATATCTTTCGCTACAACAAAATATCGCGGATCATCGCTCCCCTTTTTAGTAATAGTAAATCCATGTCGTTCACCAAGCGCAAAGAGAAATGCACCATCATGGTTACCGATTACAGCACCTGATTCATCCAAAACAGTACCAGGCGAGGTTTCAATATAGTGTTTCAGGAATTCCTTCATATCGATCTCTCCGATAAAGCAAACCCCTTGACTATCTTTTTTGGTCGCGGTCGGAAGTCTATATTTTTCTGCAAGTTTGCGCACATCACTTTTTTCTAAATGACCGATTGGAAAAAGTGTATGGGAGAGATCTTCTTTATTTAACGTCCATAAAAAATAAGATTGATCCTTTGCGCTATCGGCGCCAGCTTGTAGATGGTAGCTAGTAGCTAGTAGTGAATTCGGGTTCTCGTTTTTACTTTTTACTTTATAACTTTCAACTTTCAACTCGCCAGAATCTCCTTTGGTGATTCTGGCGTAGTGTCCAGTTGCAATAAAATCTGCACCACGGGCTTTGGCAAATTCCCAAAATGCGCCGAATTTTACTTCGCGGTTGCACATGACATCGGGATTTGGTACACGACCGGCGCGGTATTCACTGATCATATAGTCCGCCACACCTTTTTTATATGCATCAACGGCATCACACTCAAGAAATGGAATATCGAGATGTGCACAGACACGCATGGAATCACGACGCTCATCACGCCAGGTGCACTCTATCCATTCCGGTGTCCAGGTACGAATAAAAACACCCACGACATCATAGCCTTGATCTTTGAGAAGTGCGGCAGATACTGAGCTATCGACTCCTCCCGAGACACCGACAAATACTTTTTTCTTTTGTATATTCATTTAAATTTGTATTTTCTATACGCTATACCCTAAACCCTAGTTTATTGAAATATATACTACTCTCCTCAAAAATAAAAGACCGGGATGTTTTCCGGTCTTAGAAATGGCGAATTTCTCCTAATATAACACCTTTAGCAATTTGAATAAAACGATCTTGGACATCCTTTTCAGAATATTCAGATTTTATGTTCAAACTTGGTCGAACATCGCTTTTTTGCTCGGACTTCTCAATAAATTTGAGTTGATAGTATAATGACGATTTAAAATCCACTGTTATCTTGTGTGCCTTGCTTACTTTATCTTCAACAATAACATTTACATCTATACCTTCCCTATCACCAGATTCTGAAGTATGACCGACAAAAGTAACTTTAGAAATAACATCATCTTCTATTTGTTTACCAATCAATCCTCTGATAGCTCTGTACCCAAACTGTTCAGTCACAGCACCTCTTTTAAGACGTTCAATATACTTAGAAAGTTTATTCTTTATATATTCGAGATCAGTCCCCTTAGTAATTTGAAAAGCAATCTTTTTTACTTCGCTCTTTATATCGTCCTGGAGGATTGTTTCGAGTGCATCAATATATTTTCTTTTTGTTATAAAAGTAACCAATGCGTGTCGCCCTATTGTTTCAATAAAAATATCGAAAACGATATGTTTAGTAAATTCATTTTTACTTTTTCTATAAGACCCGATTTCTTGTGAGATAATCAGGTCTTTAAGGTGCACTTCAAATTGTGCAACTAGGCGATCAAAATGCTCTTGATAGTCATTTGAATCGTCTTTTATTTTAAAGAACTGAAGACTCATCTTCATAAATTTGTACTGGATACACAATACAACATTCTATATAAAAAGTCAATCAGACAAATTTACCCAAGGTTCTAGGGGCTAGCTTCTAGGTTCTAGTGAAAATACAAATCAACCTGATAGACCTTTGGTCTATCAGGTTGATTACTAGAACCTAGTCCCTAGCAACTAGCACCTGTATCATTTCTCCCCCATCATCTTCTCGTAGACCTGATACAAAGCACGGGCATCTGAAAGTGCAGTATGAGCATTCTTATTTTCAATATTAAAATGTTGACACAAGTTCCTCAGGGAAAATCTATCCAGCGTGTCATCGTGCCCAAATTTTGCAAATGCCATCGATATAGTATCGAGCTTATGGTAATGCATAGTGTTTTCAATCTCGGTTATTCGAAACGCTTTATCAATAAAACCAAAATCGAAACATGCATTATGTGCAACAAAAATCGAACCTTTTGTTTTTTCGGCAAATAATTTCATTGCTTCAGGTAATGTGTATGCGAAAACCCACTCTGCTGGTTCATAGCCATTAACACGAAGTGCTTGTGGATCAGCATCTGTGATCCGCTCAGGTTTTATTTTCAATTCAAATTCATCCAGATGTTCAAGTATCAGACCTTTTGAGCTCCACTCTTGACGTGCAATAATACACCCGATCTGAATAATCTCATGTTTATCAGGATTAAGTCCTGTTGTCTCAATATCTACGAATGCTAGGTTATGTTGCTTCATCCCGTTAGAGATAGGAAATCGTCAGATTCCCGTACTCAATTAATTGTTTATAATTTCAACCACACTTTTATTTTAAATAGAGCGCTTTATTCCTCTTATGTTCTTCAAATGTTTTAGCGTAATGTATTGTGCCATCACTTCCATGAAGATAAAAAAAGTATGGTGATGCAATTGGTTCAAGTGATGCATGAATCGATGCAAGCCCTGGATTACCAATCGGTTTTGGCGGTAATCCACGATATTTATATGTATTATACAGAGAATCCACAGCGAGATCTTTGGTAGTCAATTCACTACTACTCTTTCCTAATAAATAGGAGAAAGGTGCATCAACTTGGAGTGGTATTCTCTGTACGATCCGTTTCCATAAAATACCTGAGATGATTCCCCTCTCTTCATCTTTTCCTGCCTCTTTTTCAATAAGAGATGCCATAATGATTATTTCAGAGAGAGTGTGCCCACTTGCAGATATTTTATCTTTTAATTCTGCTGTTTGTTTTTTAAATGCTTGAGACAGTACACTAAAGACTTCCTCTGCATCAGCTGTTCTAAAAAAGAAATATGTATCTGGAAAAAGATACCCCTCAGTCCCCTGTGCTAATTTCATAAATTCTTCTGAATCAAAAGAAGGAAGTTCTTTGTCTGCTTTTTCCGCAATCTCACGCACTGTCATACCTTCGGGAAGAGTAACGCGAATTGGATCCAATCTATTTTCCTTGTGAGTAAATATATTAGCAAGCGAAAAAACAGACATCGATGTATCTATAAAATAATCTCCCGACACCAATTGTCTTTCACTGCCACCAATACTGATAGCGAATTCAAACAATGATGGAAAACGAATATAATTCCCTGTTTCTAGTTTCTGGGCAACAGTGCGAAGTGTTTCCCCTTTTAAAATACTCACGACAGTTTCTCTTGGAAAGTGACGTGGTGGAGCACCTAATATAGAAAAAACACACAGAACCAAAAAAGCTACTAATACAGCAATAATGTATTTCTTATTGACTGTAAATTCTTTATATTTTAAAAAAGATGAAAGTACTGGGTCTTGTTCCATATACTATATTGGTAGATTATTGGGTGCTTCTGCTTTTTTTGATTCAATACGCTTGAAGCTTGGAGTTTCTGATACACCGCTTGGAAAGTGATATATAGTTGCAAGTTCTTCACTAGTAAGCACAATAGGATCTTTGCGACCAAATGGTGGATAAAAATACCCGCGTTTTCTATATGCCTCCAAAATGCCTCTGCGTTTAGTAATTGCTTTTGTCTTTGTAATATCTTGCCATGGATAATCAACATCAACACCATTTTGAACCTTGAATCCATTTAAAGATACTGAATTATATGGTTTCATTGCCCCAGTAAGACCAGTGATGTGTATTGGACTAAAATTTTCTTTTTTAGCCAAATAAATCATACGAACCCCGGCATCAAATCCTGGTTTATTAATACTTCGTTCTATTGCATTTACAACTTCTTGTTCACCTTTTGAGAGAGATAATAACCCTCCTTTATCATCAGGACCTTTGAGTGTCATCAATGTTTTTGGATCACGTTTCAATAATTTATGCATTTCTTCTTTTCCTACATCAGTCCATGATCTTTTTTGAAACCATCCCTTATCTGATCCTTCATGTGCATGACGATCCCATGCAGCACGAATAATAATCTGATACCACAGTTGTTCTCCTTTACCCATAGAACCCATAAATTCGATCAAGCTCGTTAATGGATCGGTCTGTTGCTCCGCCTCAAGTGAAGTTGCGTTTTTATCGAGCCCATAATCAACATATGTTTTGATTGGATACGGATCAGCTTTAGAAAGTCCGAATTCGCATCCCCACAGACCCCATCCATTGTCCGGAGCAAACGGCGGAACAGATTCTGTGTAATCAGGAACTTCGTGTATTTCAACTCCCGGATATTGTGCATAAATCTGTGCTTCGACGAGACGCTTAAAGTCTGTTGGTTTTAGAGGAATACGCATGAAAAAATGCACAGACCCTTCAATAGAAACCATCTCTAGGGAAAACCACATACGAACTTTTCCAAGCCAATATTTTGCAAGCCAATTTCCGGTACCACCAGTTTGATGAAATGCATTTATCAATACAAGCTCCATCGCAAGAGGAGATTTAGCTATGTTCCTAGGAATCTTTATCTCAAGAGTAGTCCATTCCATTTTTGAAATAAATAGAATTGTTACATAATACACCCAGACACGCCATGCAATAACCACCAAGATAGGAGTAACCCACCAATGCGCATATCGAAAGGCACTTTCAATAAAAATTCCAAGACCACTTACAACGATGTCTTCCATAATATGTATATTATATCATTATTGCACAGTAACCGGAATAGTAATGGTTCGCATGCGCTGTCCAGCAACCGGTGCATTGGTTATTTTAATAGTGGCTTTTCCTGGAGCAATGTACTCAGTAAACATTCCAGAAAATGGTGCGGGTAATTTAGTCTCAGCACTAAATATTTGAAGTGGAATAGATCCTACTTTTTTCTTTTTTGCATCATAGATGGTTGCAACACCAACAAGTCGTTCAAATGGTTTCCAATTACACCCATCAGTAACACCTGAGATGACAAATGGGACACGAACGGTATCATTATCTCTCGTACTAATGATTGTTATGCCACACGTATTTATAGAATTTGATTGTCCATTGATTTGACCAGCAAATCCTCCTGGAGCATAGAGAGTTGGAATAGAAAATTTGAATCCACCAGTTCCTTTTAATTTATGTATCCCTCCAAGCACTACAATGACGAGAATTATTCCAAAAATAATAACTCCTATAGTTTGCGCATTCCCGCTTATGTTATTTTTCCTCATATTACTATTGTACCTTGTTTTAATGCAAAAAAACAACCCACATCTGTGGGTTGTTTTTTATGCTACCATATAGAGACCATTTTTATTTTTCTTAAAATACTTTGGATTTTGAAGATTCACTAAAATAGTGTTTTGTTTAAGATATCGTTCTTTGAGTACTCGATCAATAATGTCTTCTTTAGAAAGAGGACCTTCTTTTTTTATAATATCTCGAATCACATCTCGAACAACACCCTTTTTATATCCCCATTCTGAGAGAGCGTAGATACCACGTCCAACGAGAACAAATCTTCCGTCTTTAATGAGTTCATTATGACAAGTTGCCACATGAGTCTTTTTATCAAAAGTATCGCAGATTGCAGTAGCAACTTCTCGGAAGTGCATCGGAGATCCATGTTTTCGCATCATAAGAAATGCAAAATCTTTAATACCTCGAGTCTTAACGTTTGAGGATTCAGCTTTACCCCATTCACCCAATGGATTTCGATTCACTTTTTTTGAAACAGAGAGCCATCGTTTTGCAATTTCTGCGTTAAAAAATTTATTAGATGTTTCTTTCAATTGATCTATGAACTTAGTGATCATTTCATTTTCAGAAACGAGATCATCGTCACTGAGTGACTCATATAATTTTTTGAGAGAGTTGTGCACCTGATCAGCAGTAGTATCATCAGTACTCCAACGAGATTGAAAATGTTCATCTTCTTTGTGTTTAGTAAATTCATCACCGAGTACAAGATAGAAATGTACATGATTTTGTACTTTTGGATCCTTGGAAATAGAATTAAGAAAATCACCTTCGGCAACAAGACCACCGAATGCTTCGATCATATTTTTGAGCTCTTCAAATGTTGCTTTTTCAGATTTGAAAGCGTCTGATTTTCGAATTGCATTAAGTGCGGCATGTTCAATCTGTCGGACGCGCTCGCGAGTTATTCCATATTTTTCTCCAATTGCTTCAAGAGTTTTTCGCTTCGCATCTTCAGAAAGTCCAAAACGATTAACAACTACATCAAAAGCCCGGTCTTTCAGTGGAGACAGGATTTTCTTTGTTGTTTGTTTTGGTTTTAATTTTGTTGTTGCCATATGTATTATTAATCAATTGTTAAATTGTATTATTGTACTAAATAAAGTAATGAATTCATTATATCAACATAATCTAGAAAGTCAACTATTTTTTATGGACTATCTTGATTCTTCTAATTTCTGCCACCTTTTACCCGATCTGTTTCGGTCAGATACTTCTTACGCAACCGAACACTTTTAGGGGTAACTTCGAGATATTCATCTTCGGACATTACTTCAAGACCACGTTCTATTGTAAGGGTAAATGGAGGTTTGAGTGTGATCGCTTCATCATTACCTGATGATCTAACATTACTCAGATTCTTTCCTTTAATAGGGTTTACAGACATTTCATCACCTTTAGTCACATTTCCTACAACCATACCTTCATAAATCTCAGCACCGTGCCCAATATAGAGAATTCCTCGATCTTGAAGGTTCCAGAGTGCATAACCAGCAGCCTTCCCAGAGATCATAGAGGTCATTGAACCAACATCTCGTTTCTTTATTTCACCTGCATGTGATCGAAATCCGACCACTCGACTACCCATAATTCCCTCGCCTTTTGTATCAACGATAAATTGACTGCGGTACCCCAACAGTCCACGAGTCGGTATTTCAAATATGACACGAACAATACCATCTTTTTCTTTCATGCTCATCATCGATCCGCGACGTTTGGTGATTTTTTCAATAACCACACCAGACACTTCCGACGGAACATCAACAGTGAGTTCTTCAAACGGTTCATGTATACCATCTGCTTCCTGTTTCAAAATAACCTGTGGTTGTGATACTTGGAGTTCATATCCTTCGCGACGCATATTTTCAAGTAAAATCGCAATATGAAGTTCTCCACGTCCATACACCGTAAACGTCGCATCCTCATTCATATCAACACGAAGTCCCACGTTCATTTCAAGTTCGCGTTCAAGTCGTTCACGAATCTGTCGAGAAGTTACATATTTTCCTTCTCGTCCTGCAAATGGAGAATCATTAACCAAGAATCGAAGAGAGATGGTTGGTTCATCGATAGCGATTGCGGTAAGTGCAGCAACATCCTGAGAATCAGTAATAGTCTCACCGATGTATGCATCGGAAATTCCAGCAATCATAACAATGTCACCTGAGGTTGCTTCGGGGATTTCTTTTTTCTCAATTCCAAAAAATGTGTATAATTTTGTAATCTTTACTGTTCGTGATTCGCCATTCGGCTTCTTCACAAAAATTTGAGATCCGTTCTTTATTACTCCACTGTACACACGAGCAATAGCAAGACGACCCAAGAAATTATCGTACCCGAGATTAAATATTTGTGCAGAAAGTGCTTCCCCTTCTTCAGTCTTTTTTGCTGGAGGAACGTTTTCTAAAATGACATCGAGTATTGGGAAAAGATTTTTTGCTTCATCAGCCATGGTTCGTTTCGCAACACCTTCACGACCGATCGCATATACTGTTTTAAAATCCAATTGTTCATCAGAAGCACCAAGTTCCATAAAAAGTTCAAATACTTGGTCATGTACACCGACTGGATCTGCGGCTGGTTTATCAATCTTGTTAATGATAACGATCGGTTTGAGTCCAAGTTCAAGAGACTTCTTTAATACGAAACGAGTTTGTGGCATTGGACCTTCTTGCGCATCAACAACAAGAAGCACTGAGTCGATAGAGCGGAGCACGCGTTCAACTTCAGAACCGAAATCAGCGTGACCTGGTGTATCAACGATGTTGATCTTGGTGTCCTTATATATAACAGAGGTGTTTTTTGCGTAAATAGTGATACCGCGTTCTTGTTCGAGTTGGTTTGAATCCATTGAAACACCCTCACCTACCACCATGTTTGTCTGGCGCATCAAAGCGTCGGTAAGCGTTGTTTTTCCGTGGTCAACGTGAGCGATAATAGCGATGTTTCGAATTTCCATAATGAATGAGGTTCTAGGTTCTAGTTGTTAGGTTCTAGTGAACACTAAAATCAATTTAAAAAAAATTATAAGGTGGTATAAAAAAAATTGCCCGGAGGCACCTTTGACAATACACGAAAATTGGACTATAGTCAAATCAGACAAAGAGGTATCTGTGAAAAACAATTCAATCATTGTCATTTGAAAAATAAAACAAGCTCAAGAATGTGGAAAACAAATAGATTAATGTTTTAGACAAATATGATGATATGAGAAACAGCACTCTAGGTGTCTTAAAACAACAAGGCTAATGTGTAAAACAAATTGGATTTTGTTTTTAGACAAGCGCAATATTGTGGAAAACAATGAAATTC
>CALRET010000024.1 GCA_943356375.1 Candidatus Nomurabacteria bacterium
ATTTGGCACTACGCAAAACGACAAAAAACGTGGTTTAAGAGAAATGAGGGAATCGTCTGGATCGATCCGAGAAAAAAGTCTGAAGTAAAAAAAGTAGAGAAACTAACTAAAACTTTTCTAACCTCTTAAAAATCTATTCTACACTTTTACGCGATCGCTACGGTTTGTAGACTTTTTATATATACTTATTTAAGAAATACAGTTATCCACCATTTTTTAATAAATGGGAGAGATTGAGTTGAAAGGAAAAATCCGACTGTCGGGACAAGAGCGTTAAGAACCACATTGTTTGCACGAATAACGTGAAGAAATACTACAGCAAAAATGTACGTGAGAACCATAATAAATCCAATCCGGATGAAACTCCTTTCCCATGTTTTATCGGACTCAACTCGCTTATTTCTCTCTTTAATATCGGCAATGTCTCTCTCAAGTTGTTCAATTTTTTGTTCCATGATAATTATTATAGCCCAAAAAGATGAGATTGGCACCGAAGGTATTTTATAGTATACTGCCAGCTATATTTGGGGGATTAGTTTAGTGGTAGAACAAAGGTCTCCAAAACCTTTGGCGAGGGTTCGATTCCTTCATCCCCCGCAAAATCATATGGAATTCAAAGACTCAAAACCGCAAACAGCAGAAGAAAAAATCTTGACTAATTTTGAAGTGGACTGGTTTATTAAATCTAGAAAATTTAAACAGGAAGACCTCCCTTTGCTTTTTGAACTATCAAAATTTAATAAAAATATGTTGAATACAAATTTCCATAATTCATTCCAATTTTGGGAAGGTAGAACTGAAACAGAATTATTGAGACTAAAGAAAAGAACCGAGGAAGAAAACAATCCAGAGAATACTGAACTCCTTCGAGCTATCGACATATATCTCTATGTATTAAAAAATTATGATCAATACGCGGTAGATCATTTAAACAGACTAATAGAGGGATTGAAATAATTATATATCTTCTCGTTTTGAAAGATATGCGACGAAATAACGGCGCTTGCGAGCTTTTCCATCAGAACGGCGGTGCCCGTGTGAGGGTTTGAAGTGTTCAACATTAAAATACGGCTCGACATATTCGAGAAATTCTTCTTCAGTCCAGACATGTTCATATGTTTCAAACTTTGGATGGATATAGGAATTCGGATCCCCTTTGACACCATGTTTCCTTAAAAGCTCATCAGTAAACGGATCACCTTCTTTGAGGAATGCCTTAAAGAGTACGTATCCGCGATCCTCAAGCACGCGCGCAAGCTCTTTGATATAGTTGTCGCGTGCTTCTTTTTCAAGACAATGTGAGACCATAAGATCTAACACAAGACCGATCGAACCATCTTCTGCCGGAAGTGATTCATGAAGATCTCGAACCATAAATTCAAAACTTCCATCTGTTAGTGATTTATTTGCCAGAACAATGCCTTCGACAGAGATATCAAAACCGATACCACGTGCACTATAGGTTTGTGAAAGATATGCACTATTACGCCCATTACCACAACCAATATCGAGTACTTTACTATTTGCAATGATTCCCTCGCCCGCAACTCGTTCAAAATATATGCAAAAATCAACCATATCCCCTGATGGTTCCATTGAAAGAGCCAGGTGTTTGCCTGTCTGATATTCCCTATTCCAAAATGATTTTTCTTTTGACATATAATCTCAGTATAACAAAAATTGTCTCCATTGAGACAATTTTTTGCGTCTTATTTTTTTGACTCCTTGAACACAACGCGTTTGCGAAGTTTTTTATCGAATTTTTTCAATTCGATTTTTCGAGTTACCAATTTCTTATTCTTGCGAGTATAGTAGGTCGTGCCAGTCGCTTTATTGGTTATTTTAATCAGTTTATCTTGAGACATAGTGTTGTTATAAGTAGTAAAACTACCAAGCTAATGTAGCACAGAGAAAGATAAAAGGCAAATTTCTAGCGATGTTTCTTTATAAAAATTTTTCTGAGGTAAATGGAGACGATTGCGGCTAAAAGTGTAATAACAACAGCATAGCCAATATCACCCCAAAGCGATGTTTCTTCTTTAAACAACGTCTTAAATAGATGTTTAAGGGCTTCATCCCAAGCAAGTGCGGCAATCAATCCGAGACCGGCAATAATGATAGTTATAACCCGATCAATGAATTCAAACTTTGTTTTAATTAAATCTTCCTTGGTTACAAATTCCTCCATTTGATTGATATTAAATTGTTCTTTAATACTCATGCAATCAATTATAGCACCAAGAAATAACTTGTACATAAAGGGAAAATATGATATTTTAAGACGGTGTAATACATGCGCCGGTGGTGGAGTGGTCTATCACAATTGACTGTAAATCAATCGCCTTCGGGCTTCGTAGGTTCGAATCCTACCCGGCGCACAAAAAAATCCCCGCAAGGGGATTTTTGCCGGGTAGGATTCGAACCGCGGGTGATTAGCAAATCATGCCGATGAGGCCAAGGCAACCCACGAAGAGTGGGTGAAGGTCTCGAGCTCAGCAGAGCGAGAGGCGAATCCTATTACAAACCGAAAAATTTAACCCGGCGCACAACAAAAATCACCTCCGATTTCTCGGAGGTGATTTTATATTAATAGGTTACTTTTCTTGAACGCATTTTCATCGGACTTTTTACTTTCGACTTCTTATAGTCAACGTTGAGCTGTCCGTCTTTCATATCAACATATACCTGATCACCGATAGATATATTGTTGCCGATAATGAATGAAGCGACCGGATTAAGGATTTTCGTTTGTATCAGACGATTGAGTGGTCGTGCGCCGTATTGTGGATTGTATCCTTCCTTAGCAAGATGATCGATTGCTGATTGAGAAAGGATGAGTTCAATACCTTTTGCTTGTAATCGCTCTTTAACTACATCAATTCTAATGGTGACAATTTTTGAAATGACTTCCGGAGAGAGAATATCAAAGACAATAGTTTCATCGAGACGATTTAAGAATTCTGGACGAAATGCTTCTTTAAGACTATCAAGTACCTTTTCTTTAGTTTGCTCATAGTTATTATTTGTATCATTATTTGAGAATCCCATCGATTGCATTTTTTGAATATACTCGGACCCGATGTTTGAGGTAAGGATAATAACGGAGTTTTTGAAATTAACTACTCTACCCTTTCCGTCAGTCAGCCGTCCTTCATCCAGCACCTGAAGGAGCACGTTGAATACTTCAGGATGCGCTTTTTCTATTTCATCAAATAGGATAACTGAATATGGACGATGTCGGATTGCTTCAGTTAATTGTCCTGAATCTTCGTGCCCCACATATCCTGGCGGAGAGCCAAGTAATTTTGAAATACTGTGGCGTTCCATATATTCAGACATATCCACACGAACCAATGCTTTTTCATCATTGAATATAAATTGTGCGAGCGCTTTGGTAAGTTCTGTTTTTCCGACACCAGTAGGACCAAGGAAAATAAATGAACCGATTGGTTTATTTGGATCTGAAATACCTGCGCGGGAACGACGAATCACATCAGCGATTTTAGTTAGCGCTTCATCTTGTCCAACAACACGCTTTCTGAGTTCTTCTTCCATACGTGCCAGTTTTGCACGTTCTTCTTCAAGCATTTGCGAAAGTGGAATACCGGTCCACCGAGAAACCACTGACGCAATATCCTCAGTGGTAATTTCTTCTTTGAGAATACGACGGGATTTCTGTAATTTTTTCAATCGTCCGATTTTTTGTTCGAGTTCTTTTTTCAACGTAGGAATTCTACCATAGCGAATCTCTGCGGCTTTTGCGAGATCTGCATGCATTTCTGCATTTTCCGCCTCAATACGAAATGTTTCGAGCTCTTTTTTTATTGCGCGAATTTCTTGTACAGTGTTTTTTTCATTCTTCCATTTCAATTCTAATTCACTTGTTTTTTCTTTGAGATTTGCAATTTCAGCATCAATAGCTTTGATACGCTGTTTAGTATTTTTTGAATCTTCACTTATTGCAACTTCTTTTTTCAATGCTTCTTTCTCAATTTCAAATCGGCGAATTTTCCTATGTGCATCTTCAAGTGCCGGCGGTTTATTTTCAAGTGAAATACGAAGTGCTGAAGCAGCCTCATCAATAAGGTCAATAGCTTTATCTGGTAAATAACGATTAGTGATATAGCGTGTTGAAAAACTTACCGCCGCCTGTATTGCATCATCAGTAATACGGATACCGTGAAAGAGTTCGTATTTTTCCTTGAGTCCTCGAAGTATTGCAATAGCGTCTTCATTAGTTGGTTCTTCAACAAATACTGGTTGGAATCGACGAGCAAGCGCTGGGTCTTTTTCAATGTGTTTTTGATATTCTTTGATCGTGGTTGCACCAATCGCATGTAATTCACCACGAGAGAGGGCGGGTTTTAACATATTTGACGCATCGAGCGACCCTTCTGACGCACCAGCGCCGACGAGCGTATGAATCTCATCAATAAAAAGAATTATTTTCCCTTCGGATCGTTCAACTTCTTTCATAATCCCCTTCAATCGTTCTTCAAATTCTCCACGATATTTAGTACCAGCAATAAGAGACCCTAGGTCAAGTGATACGATTTCTTTTTCTTTGAGCGACTCTGAGACATCGTTTTTTGCAATGCGTTGCGCAAGTCCTTCGACGACAGCAGTCTTTCCTGTTCCTGCTTCTCCGATCAAAATAGGATTGTTTTTTGTGCGACGAGAGAGGATCTGCATGATACGCATAATTTCTGTATCGCGTCCGATCACCGGATCAAGTTTATCTTCTTTTGCCAACGTAGTAAGGTTGCGAGTAAATTTTGTAAGTAATCGTGTTTTTTTCGGGGCAGTATCATCAGAAATATTTTCACTTTTTAATGAATCAATAACTTCAATAACACTGTCTTTCTGTATGCGGAATTTATTAAACAAATCACGAATCTCTGTGCCAACTTCAATAAGCGCAACAAATAAATGTTCCGTTGAAACAAATTCTTCTTTAAAATATTGAGAGACCTTAATCGAATGTTCCAGTGTCTGCGCTAAATCAGGTGTAAGGTATAGTTGGTATGCCGGAGAAAGTGTTGAACGAGATTCTGTCGTTTCAATTGACTCCAAGACTGAATCCGTAAGTAATATGGTGTCTATCTCCATTCGTTCCAGGATCGACAACACCATACTCTCGTCTTGGAGAAGCATAGCTGCGAGCAGATGGTTTGAATTTACATGGTTCTGCCCGCGTTCAATAGCAAGCTCGTGTGCACGTTTTATCACATCTTTTGCTTTTGTCGTAAAATTGTTGAATGATGGCATCATAAAATTATTGGTTAAAATTACTAAAGGACATACATCAGCGATTCGGGTTAAAAACCTAATTCAGAACATCTGTATATGTACATACTATCCTATTTCTAATGACGAAGCAATTTTGTTTTCATGACAAAAATGGTGCTTGTTTTCCTATTACTTGTGACACAATTTCTGCAACTTTTTCAATATCTGAAAACTGTGTGTCTCGTCCCATCGTGAGACGAACTGCTCCGAATAGTCGAGCGCTGTCGTTTGTATTTTTAAATATCGCATCAAGTACGTATGAATCTTCTTCGTCTGTTGTCTTACAAGCACTTCTCGTTGAAACAGCAATTCCCTTCGCATCAAGTTCGAGTGCGAGTTGTTCACCTGAAATTCCATCAACTGAAAAACTAATATTATTTGGGAGTCTCTGTGATCTATCTCCGTTGATTGAAATTTGAGAAATTTTTTCAAGTATTTCTATTCCCTGATCTCGGATTGCCGTCAACCGATCTGTCTCTATTTTTAATTTTTTAAGACTATCATCTAACGCATACGCAAATGAACAAATGAGCGCAACAGGTTCTGTTCCTGGACGAATTCCTCTCTCTTGTCCTCCACCATGCATAATTCCACTGATTGGTGTTCCTGTCCGAGTGTACAACATACCAACACCCTTTGGTCCATATATCTTTGAGCTATTACAAGAAAGGAGATCGATACCCTGTTTTGCCATATTCATTTCAATATAGTTCATTGCCTGTGCAGCGTCGGTATGAAATAAAGGGTAGGTTCTAGGTTCTAGGTTATATGTTCTAGGTTCTTGTTTCTTGTAATGGCGAATTATTTTTGCAATTTCTGCAATTGGCTGGATTGTTCCGATTTCATTATTCGCATACATAACAGAAACAAGTATTGTTTCTGTTCGGAGTTCTTTTTTAAATTCCACTAGATCGATAATTCCATTTATGTCGACTGAAATTTCTGACAACTCTATTTTCCCTTCTTTTTTTAGTTGTCGCATAGTTTCGCGAACTGATGGGTGCTCTATTGCACTAGTGATCATATGGGGTATTGCTTGGTCTGTTTTTTGAAATGCATTAAGCACCCCGATAACAGCGAGTGAATTGCTCTCTGTTCCACTACTAGTGAAAATTATTTCAGTTGGTCGCGCGCCGATTAGGCGCGCGACCAATCCTCTCGCATTTTCAAGCGCCTTCTGTGCGGTGATTGATTCAATATTGAGACCACTCGGGTTTCCTGGGTACTCTTTTGATGCACGTACGTACTCCAAAAGCGCACCCCGAGAGATTGGGGCGCCAGATGCATAGTCGAGATACATTCTCTTTTTTTGTGAAAACAAATTTGATATGAATGACATCGTTTACAAATAATAACAAATAGTATATAATTTTGCATTGTATGCTGACTACAGAACAACTTATTTCACTTATATTAGGAATGCTCGTCATGGTGCTTCTTGTATTGGTCATTCGCATGGAAATGCGCTTCCGCCGTTTTTTGAAAGGTGGCAGTGGAAAGGACCTTGAATCATATATTGCATGGTTAGGAAAAATGTACAAGTCCCTTGATGAAAAACATGAAGGAATGCTCAGCAGTTTAACTGTTATTGATAATAAACTCAAAAAGAGTGTCCGAGGAGTTCACATGCTCAGATTCAACCCATTTCAGGAAGCAGGAAGCAATCAAAGTTTTGCAATAGCACTCGTCGATGAAAACGGCGACGGGCTCATTCTCTCAAGTTTGTATTCGCGCGAGCGCATGAGCATTTTTGCAAAACCGATCGTAAAACTCGAATCAGTTCATGAACTTTCAGACGAAGAAACACAAGCACTCGAAGAAGCGTACGGAAAAATCAAAAAATAATTATATGGAAAAAAATAAAGAACAAACCATAGAACGACCACCAGCGGTGGTCGTCATGGGACATATCGACCACGGAAAATCGACATTGCTCGATTATATTCGCAAATCAAATATCGTAGACGGCGAATCCGGCGGTATTACTCAACACCTATCCGCGTACGAAGTTGTTCACAAGGATGAACATGGTATTGATAAAAAAATTACATTCCTCGACACTCCGGGACACGAGGCTTTTTCAAAGATGCGCGCACGTGGAGCAAAAACAGCAGATATTGCTATATTAGTTGTCTCTGCGGAAGATTCAGTCAAAGCACAAACACTCGAAGCATGGGAAACTATCAAGGATAGTGGAATCCCGTATATTGTTGCAATCAATAAAATAGATAAACCAGGAGCAAATATAGAGAAAACAAAAATAGATCTCGCTGAAAAAGGTATTTATCTCGAAAACTATGGGGGCGATGTTCCCTTCACTGAAATCTCAGCGAAAAAAGGAGATGGTGTTGATAAATTACTTGTATTGGTTCTTTTGGTTGCAGAACTCGCAGAACTGAAAGGAGATTCGAATAAAACAGCAACCGGTGTCGTGATCGAATCACACATGGATCCAAAAAGGGGAATTTGTGCAACACTGGTTATTAAAGATGGGACTATCAGTAAAGGAGACTTCGTTGTTGCTGGTGATGCAGTATCAACGACTCGCATTATGGAAAACTTTCTCGGGAAACCCATCGACAATGCAACTTTCTCTTCCCCGATCGGCATTACCGGTTTTGACAAACTCCCAGAAGTTGGAAGTATTTTTACTACCTGCAGTTCGAAACGTGACGCAGAAGAATGTGTTATCATTACAAAGACAAAAAATACTACCCCGAAAGAAAATAATATACCAGACCAAGAAGGTGTTAAGATTATTCCGATCGTTATAAAGACCGATGTATTCGGTACTGGTGAAGCAATAGAAAAGGAGATCCTTAAACTCACCCAAGAAACAATAAAATTTAAAATTATTGCTCGTGGTGTTGGAGCAATTTCTGAAAATGATCTCAAGCTCGCATCAGCAAACAAGGACACTGTGGTTATCGGTTTCCATACCAAAATGGATACTCGCGCATTTGAAGCAAATGAAGCATTGAAAGTCACTGTTGAAACATTTGATATTATTTACAAGATTACTGACTGGTTAAAAGAACTCATCGAAACACGCCGTCCTCGAGTCGAGACTGTCGAAGTAACCGGACAAGTGAAAATCTTGAAAACATTTAGTGCAACCAAAGAAAAACAAGTGATTGGCGGTAAGGTTATTTCAGGAAAAATTCACGAAGGAAATCAGGTGCGCATACTTCGTCGTGAAGCTGAGATCGGTCGCGGAAAAATCGTCGGACTACAACAAAATCGTCTTGAAGTTAGAGAAATTCTTGAAGACACTGAATGTGGACTCATGATTCAATCAAAAATTGAGATTGCGAATGGTGACGTATTAGAAGTATTTACCATGGTAACCAAATAATATGTCAGAACGACAAGATAAAGTAGCAGGATTGGTACGAGAACACGCAGCAGCGTTTATTCAACGAGAGTCAAATGGCACATCACTTATTTCAGTCACTCGTGCAACTGTTTCTCCTGATCTCAAGCAAGGGACCATTTACATTACCTGTCTTCCAACCTCTAGTGAAGAATCCGCACTTAATTTCTTTAAACGCAAACGAAGTGAATTACGAGATTTTTTGAAGGATAGAATGACACAACGTTCAATCCCTTTTATTGATATCGAAATTGATGTCGGAGAAAAACACCGCCAGAAAATAGATGATCTCTTGCGCGAAGACATACACTAGTTGATAGTACACAGCTGGTAGGTTATAGTAAGTCCTGTACGACCTAGTCGCCAAGTCCCGCCAGAGGCGGATAAAGTACAGGTAAAAATCATTAACAGATATGTTTTAATGTAACATTATAGTAAATAATATGACCTAGTCGCCAAGTGGTAAGGCAAAGATCTGCAAAATCTTTATACGGCGGTTCGATTCCGCCCTAGGTCTCCCCACCAAATTGGTGGGGAGACTAGGTCTCGAAATAAACCTCGAGGATTAGTCTCTCCAAAAAAATGTTTTATGTATATGTGTTAAAAAGCAAAAAAGATAATAAACTCTACTTCGGTTTTACAAAAGATCTGAAAAAGAGATTCAAGGAACACCAAACTGGTTTAGTTCCTTCGACAAAACCTAGAGTGCCTTTTGATCTTATTTATTACGAAAGTTATAAATCAGAGAGAGATGCAAAAGGAAGAGAGTTTAAATTAAAAAAAGGTAAGAGAGCATACGAACAATTAAAGAAAAGAATTATAGATAGTATGCAATAGAATTTGCCCGAGTGGTGAAATTGGTATACACGAGAGACTTAAAATTTCTTGGCCGTAAGGCCGTGTGGGTTCAAGCCCCACCTCGGGCACTCATAGTAAAAATGAAGGATCTAGATCCTTCATTTTTACTATGCCAGTGATCTCTGGGAAAGATGCTTGAAAGCCGGAGTATGTCGGTGCGAGGCGGGCGATTAGTAAATCGTGCCGTGAGGTTTCCGAGATTTTTCAGCAGAAAAATACTTGTGACCAAGCCCTATCTTAAATAAATTAAAAAACAGCTTTGCATTATGCAAAGCTGTTTTGACTAAAAAGAGAGTGATGCTTTCAGTCCATCTAGTTCCCTTCCGAGAATAACTCTCCCATCATCTCCTGGATAGGTAGCAAGTATTTTATATCCAAGTTTTTCTGTATACCAGAGAAATGTTATTGATGGTTCTGGACTTTGCCTAGTCCTAACAATACCAACTTCAATACCCTGTGTAATAAAATCATCAAGTCGATGTGCAACCATTGCTTTCGCGATTTTTTGTCCCCGATATTCGCTAAGTACGCCTGCCTCATCTTGATATGCAAGAAGAGTATCTTTTTTTATCTGTAGATTATTACTAAACGAAATACCAAGTTTTTCCTCAAGATCAGCCAGGAATATCGGATACCCCCAAGAAAAACCAACGATCTTACTTTTATCCATGGCAATCCAGCATGAAGTTTTTTCTGTAATCTCATAATACAGATCAGAGAGAACTTGTTCTCTGGGCCAAAAATCAATCAGTGATACATCACAATGACGAAATTTTTGAGATGCGAGAAATCCGCTGTCATCTCTACCGAAGTATTTTTGACACTTAGGGCACTTGAGCCATTCATTCCATGGACTATCAGCAAATACATCTCGGTAACATTCAACAAGTTGAGCAGTTAAAAGAATATCGCTCATATATGGCGAATATCTCACAATTGAAACATTTTTCATTTTTATTTATTTTAAAGAACACACTGTCATTTTCCGGGTAGACAATACAAAACCCCTTCTCAAACCTGAGAAGGGGTTAGCTTTCAATATCGCTCGTCGCCTCCACTTCTACTTCGGCGAACCACTGAAAGACAATCCTTTCCCAAGTTTGGTAGGATTGTTATGATGCAATTTAGATAATATGGCTTTGTATCCACCCATACCGTTATTAAGCCATTTAGACACGCGGGCAACCGTCGTAGAACTGAATCCGGTCTCTTTCTCGATTGAGGAATAAGAAAACCCACCTGCAAGCATTTCAGCCGCTTTAAGGCGTTTTGAGAATTCAGTGATCTCACCTTCTGTCATAAGATCGCGTAAAAAACGCTTTGCTTGATCAGCAGTTTCGAGAGCAAGAATTGCTCGTATAAGTTCTTTAGTTTCTTTGTTATTCCAATCCATAGGGGCACTTTATCAAAGTAAAGCACTACAGTCAAGCCTGCCCGGTATTAAATCTGTGGATAACTTTACTTAACTAAAGCGTTTTATTTTCAGATTTTAATACGGGGTAAAGTTTTCCACATCCTCATTAGTATGACTTATTCCGCTTCAAACTCGCCTTTTACAAGTTCGAGAAACTGATTATGTGTTTCGGGTTTGTTCTCATAATGCATTGAGATAATCTTCCCTATTTTCTTAAATGCCTTTGCAAAAGCAAACGCTTCTTCCGGACCAAAGGTATAGAATGTTCCAACGGGTATGAGTGCATAATCGACTTCAAGATTCATGACATCAATTCCAGATGGGTGGAACATATCACCAGCAAAGTATATAGTCTTACTATCAACAGTAATAAGAAAACCGAAATTTTCTTGAAGCGGCACGGATACATTCGGGCCATGGTCAACATTGAAAAGCTGGATCATTACATTATCAATAGTAATCGTATCCCCTGTTCGCACTTCGACAATTTCAAACAGTAACACTTCTTCTCCGATTACTTCTTTGCATTCATTATTTATATATAATTTCTTTGGCACAAGTGTTTTGATCTGTGGAAGTGAGAAATGATCGCCATGTATATGAGATACAAGTATGGCGTCAACTGAAACTCCTGCGAGCTTTTCAATGGGAGTCTTATTCCCAATATCAAAAGCGAGTCGAAACCCTTTT
>CALRET010000025.1 GCA_943356375.1 Candidatus Nomurabacteria bacterium
AAAGAAGTAGAATTGCTTCGCCGTGAAATTGCACCGCATATAAATTTCTTGAAAAAACAGGTTGAAAAAGTTGAAAAAGCGCATGAACTAAGGAATGATCTATTGATTGAATCAAAAATATATTTGAAACAAGAAGAGATTGATATTGATACTGAAAAAAATAAAATACATAGTGAAGAAACACATCTGGCGACACGACTGTCACAAATAACCGATGAGCTCCATGCACTTCCGACCACCACTGAATATGAGACAAAAACTCAGAAATTTGATCTTGAACGCATTGAAGAATCACGATCAAGACTTCGTATTGCACACGAGACAATCTCTCGAAAACTTGGACGCATCGAGGGAATGATTGAACTTGAAGAAGAGCGACCACATCTGACACTGGAAAAAAATAATACATCAAGCGGTAAATCTATTTTATTTGAAGATGTGCGAAAATTTGGTGGTGAAGCGGTTGCACTGATTGAACGCGCACTCAAAACAGAAGATCGACAATCTATAACAGACATTTTGACGCGCTTGAAAGACGCGTTTTCTCAGTTTCTCATACATCACGAAACCGTGCTTCATGTTGAACATAGTAATGTCGATGAAATCAAAGAAAATAATACAGAAAAGATTGAACAACTTAAAAAAGATCGAGATGTCATTTTGACTGAACTTGAAAATTTGAAAAAAGAAGATTCGAAACTCGAAAGCGAATATCAAGTTAGACGCGCTGAGATTGAAAAATTCCTCGAATCAAACCGTGCGAGTGAACAGAATCGGTTTCATCTTGAAATGCGTCGAAGTGAATGTATTCGCGAATCTCAAGTCATTGCACTTAAGAAAGAATCTCTTGCTGCACGTGAGCAATCTTTCGCTGAAGCAATTCGTGAAGCGCTCGCGCTCGTGGGTGAAGAGGTAAAACGCTATCGAGAAGAAGCGTCGGAAGAAGTAAAAAAAGAACGATCACAGGAGGAACGACGAAGAATGATAGAGCGTTTGAAAATCCGCCTCGAAGATGCGGGAGTAGGGAACGGATCCGATATTATGAAGGAGTACACTGAAACACTCGAGCGAGATCAGTTTCTTGTGAAAGAACTCGCCGACCTCGGTGAAAGCATGCGCAGTCTCCAAGAACTCATCAATGAGCTTAAAGAAAAGCTCGACGTCTTGTTTAAAGAAGGTGTTGAAAAAATAAATGTGCAATTTCAAGAATTTTTCAGACTCATGTTTGGCGGCGGCGGTGCATTTCTTTCTATTGTCGTTGAGCACAAGAAAAAAAGAGGAGAAGAGGAAGAAGAGATTCCGATGGGGGATGAAGAACTTCAGTTCGAACGGGGGATTGAGATCAATGTGAATTTCCATCACAAGAAAGTGAAAGATCTGCATATGCTCTCAGGTGGAGAACGGTCACTTACGTCTATTGCGCTCCTCTTTGCTATTTCCCAGGTCAATCCACCGCCATTCCTCGTGCTCGATGAAACTGATGCGGCGCTCGATGAAGCCAACTCGCGCCGTTATGGTGATATGGTGGAGAGTCTCTCAAAGCACTCACAGCTCGTCCTCGTGACTCATAACCGAGAAACGATGTCCCGTGCACAAGTACTCTATGGAGTTACTGTTGGGGCAGATGGTGCATCAAAAACACTCTCAATCAAGTTTGCCGAAGCGGAAGCGTACGCGAAGTAACTAGTGTATGGGGTATAGAGAAAAATAAAAGAGAAATAGCATAAAAACCCTTATTTAATAAGGGTTTTTACTTGATACATTCGCACTGGTGTGCTCAGTATCTTCGTCGCCTCAGATCCTTGACTTTATATCAAAAATATGCTATTATATAGGCAATTAAGTTAACGCTTTTCTACTAACCAGAAAGAGCGTTATAGCGCTCTTTCACAAAACCCCAGAAACAATGAATACAGAATTTTCCACCCACCTTCAATTTCAAAACTTCCCATCAGCAAAGGAAATTGAAATTTTTGTTGTCCGTTTATTTTTCCTATTATTAGGAATATGGCTACTCAACATCGAGTTCGGGCATTCCAGTTCGATGGATGAAATCCTACGTTATGCTTGCCTTACCCCTGTGTTGATTATAGGGATATTCTATACCCCATATGCTGCTTACCTAACCGGCAAACTTATTAGCGCGGACAATCGTTTTTCTACAGAAAAGACAGTTGGTAAACTGTTGTTGCTAACCGCCATGTTTTCATTTAGCTTAATTATCTCTGCATTATTTATCGGTGATAATTATTCTGTCGGATATGACAAATGGTATTACAGCGGATTTACCGATTTCCTCGCATATGATTTAGCTGAAGTGCTGTATGATTATGAATACGGAACCGAAGAGCTGTTGTGGGGAGGTATTGCAGGAGTTTCTGCTGGGGTCGGGATGCTTATGATGATCCTGTATTCCATAGGAAGAAAATAAAACCGGAGAAAACCGACACAAACAAAAAAGCGTTCATGAGGACGCTTTTTATTATTCCAAATATTCATTAAATGTTTCTCCACTGTCTTTGAGTTCAGTGGCAATATCAACACCAATATATCTCCAATGCCACGGTTCATAGGCGTAGCCGGTAACTGATTCTTTTCCTTTTGGATAACTCAGTATAAATCCGTATTCGTCTGCGTGTTTAGAAAGCCAAGCGAAGGCATTAGTGGTATCAAATGCCGTCACTGTCGATGCACTGTATATTTCCGGAGTAGTCACATCAGCAGCTGTTCCTAGTTGATGTTCAGAATGTCCCGGTTTTGCTACATATGCTTCACCTCCCGGAACCGCTCTGTTTTTTAGCCAATCATCATAGAGGGCTTTTTGGAACACAGGGTCTCTGAATCCGCTGGTGATAACAATAGCAACACCTTCTTTTTGTGCAACATTGATCATTTTCTCAAATTGATCAGCGGCATCTTTTCGAAGGCATACCGTATCATATTTGGTCGGTACGCGATTGCGCATGGGCACCAGATCCTTCGGGATATAGTCCCCGACAGAAGTATCTTGATTAACGAGCGTCAGCGTTTTATCTTCGTCTGAGTTTCCGACAGAGCACAGTGTAGTTACGGCCGCTTTATTTTTTACGGTAACCGCAGGAATTGATTCTATTTTTTCAAATCCGATCGGTTGGTACTGTTTGTTCAGTTTGCTTAAATAATAGCTGATTGACTTGATTCCGGTTTTTTCTAAGGTTATCTCCAATGCCAATCCTTGCATCGTGTCAGCTGAAAAATATTGATCGAAAATAAAATTTCCCAAACTGTATGCGATGAGTTTATCTTTGTACCATTCAGTTGCTTGGATAACATGCGGATGGTGGCCGATCACCATATCTCCACCGCTGTCTATTGCGCGATGAGCAAGCTCAGTCTGTCTTTTGGTAAACGGCTTATATTCTTCTCCCCAGTGGAACGAGACGACCAATATGTCCACTTGAGATTTTGCGTGTGCGACAATATCTGCAAACTCTGGATCATTTGCAAGGAGGATTCCCGGAGTTGTTTCTGTTGCTTTCATCCATACCGGTCCAACATCTGAAAAACCGATAAAACCTATTTTAATACCATTTTTCTCAATAATAACCGGTTGTCGAGCTTCTTCTTTGGTTGTGCCTGCACCGGTGTATAAAATGCCGTGTTCTTTAAAATGAGTGATCGATTGATTGAACGCCGAAGCGGTCCAATCACCGATGTGATTGTTTGCAAATGAAACAATATCAAATCCTGCATCACGAAAAGGCACCAGTGTTTTTGGATCCATGCGGAATGACCATTTACTGCCGACGTTCTTTCCATTTGTGGCAACTGGACCTTCAAAGTTTGCAAAAGCAATATCAGCTTTTTGTATCTCAGGTATGTTTTCGAACAATCTTCCATAATCGCCGGAAAAATTATTGGTCACAGAAGTCTTTACTCCGCGATCCATGATGATGTCGCCCACAAAAAGAAGTGATACTGTTTTTTCCGGTTCCTTTTTAAATATGTTGATGACAGAAAGAGGAGAAGAATCTATTGCAGTCTCAGAAGCGGTTGATGGTGCGATGCGATTTCCTGAGACGAGCATTTCGGCACCTCTGATCACCAGTGAAGAAATGAAAATTCCCACAAAGACGGCAATGAGAATCCATACCATTGTCTTCGTGTGTTTAGACATAGCATTATTTTACAAACACGTAATCGATAGTTTTTTTGACCATATCTGCGGCTTCGACTCGGATTTTGACAATGTCTCCAACTTTGAATTTTACTCCTGTCTTAGTTCCGATGATGACCATGTCTTTTTCATTGAGTGTGTAGAAATCGCCGCCGATATTCTTGAGTCGAACCAATCCTTCGCATTTGGTTTCTAATTCTTCGACGAAGATACCGTATTCGGCAACCCCGGTAATTCTACCGTCGTAGACATTGCCCACGCGGTAGGACATGTATTCAACCTGCTTGTATTTGATGGATGCGCGTTCTGCCTCAGCCGCTTCTTTTTCACGCTGTGATGAGTGGTTTGCAATGGCGTTATACTCTGTGTATTCAGATGCTTCAACACTTTGTCCGTGTAAATATCGTTCCATGAGGCGATGGACGAGTACGTCAGGGTAGCGGCGGATCGGGGAAGTGAAATGGGTGTAATGTTTAAAAGCGAGACCGTAGTGTCCGATGTTTTTTATCGAATAAATCGCCTTTGCCATAGACCGAACTACGGACGTCTGAATCGTTGCCTCGTTTTCATTTTTTTCTGCATGTAATTTTGCAAGCAAAGTATTAAGCTCGTTTGATGGAATGGCGCCGTCAACGATCGGCAGATTGAAGCCGAGTTTTTGGAGGAACATCCACAGATCCGACATGCGATCATGATCCGGCTTGTCGTGGATGCGATAGATAAAGAGTGCATTTTCACCCTTTGTTTTTGCAACATACTCAGCGACTTTTCGATTGGCGAGCAGCATGAACTCTTCGATGAGTTTGTTGGTGTCTCCGCGCTCTTTTTTAAATACTTTAATCGGCACTCCTTTTTCATCAAGCAAGAATTTTACTTCTTCTTGATCAAGTGAGATCGCGCCGGCGTCATATCGCGCTTGTAGTAAGTTTTTTGCGACTGCATTTAATGTTGCAAGTTCTTCGTAGTATAGCCCCGCTTTGTCGTCGAGTATTTTTTGAGCTTCTTCATAAGTAAAGCGTTTGTCAGAGTGAATGATAGTGCGTCCAAACCATTCTTCGTGAACCGTACCTTGGTCATCGATGATAAATACGGCTGCGTAGGTGAGACGGTCTTCGTTTGGAACAAGGGAGCAGAGATCGTTTGAGAGTACTTCAGGAAGCATGGGAATCGTTCGGTCGACGAGGTAGACGGAGGTTGTTCGCTTGATCGCTTCCTGGTCGATGGCGCCGCCTGGCGTAATATAATGCGAAACATCGGCGATGTGAATACCTACTTCGTACTTGCCACCGTCAACTTTGCGAAATGAAATCGCATCGTCAAAATCTTTTGCATCAACCGGGTCGATGGTGAACGTGAGTATCTCGCGGAAATCTCGGCGATTACTTTTTTCTTCTTCCGTAATGCCGATTGACTTGAGGCGTGCAGCTTCATTCTCAACTTCATCGGAAAAGCCAGCGGAAAATCCTTTTTCAAGGGCGATACCGCGCATTTCAGCATCGTTTTCATTCGGCATGCCGAGTACTTCTTTGACTTCTCCCACCGGAGATTTTTTTGGATCAGTCCATGAGCTGATAACTGCAAACACTTTTTGTCCGGCGGTTGCGCCGTTTAGTTTTTCTTTCGGAATGACGATGTCGGTATACATCTTGGTGTCTGATGGCACTAAAAAAAACAGTCCGCCATCTTCTTCGAGTGTGCCCGAGAAGCCAACTTTTCCTCTTTTGATGATCTCAGTGATTTCTCCGGTCTGTTGTTTGCCTTCCATCTTTGGATGGAGGAGTACACGCACGGTGTCGCCATGAAGTCCAGTGTTTAAAAATCCCGGATCAATTTCAATGCTTTCAGTAAACTCTGGATTTTTGACGTACCCGATGCCTTTGGTAGTGGTGATGAGAATTCCATCTCGCATATTTTCTTCGTTCATATGGGGAGAGTATAGCACACGATAGCGTATAGGGTATAGCATCTAGTGTTCAGGCAACTAATTTTTAATTCGTGTTTGATTTTTATCTAGATTGACTTTGGGTTGCAGTAGTACTAGTCTAACAGTAGAGATATCTAGTAGGTAATGGAACAAACAAAAAAATTAGTGGAAATGAATCCATATGCATCATTGGCTGCACATTTGAAGATGACTGTTTTTAAGATAGACCCTCCTATCTTTGTTGATCCTGAGGGAAAGAAGTGGATGTTGACTAAATATGGCTTTACACCGAATGAAGCATTTTCTATTAGAGAAAGATTTGATACTAACGGGGTTTTATTTCGTAAAAAAGAAGAAGAGTTGAATACTTTTTTGGTGAAATATCAAGAACTTAAGAAAAAGGTGAAAATTTTTGAAGAAACAGGTGAAGATCTTATTTCTCGAAGATCACGAAAAAATATAAAAGAAATACTCATGAGTGATATTTCAGATAGTGAGAAAGTCTTACGATTAAAAAGATATCTCACTGGAGGAGATGATACATAATAATACAGAGGCTCACGTAGCCTTTTTTTATTTGGTTGACCCGGTAGTGAATTTTGGCGATGTGCGAAGCACGCCTACGGCTTCGCCAAAATTCACTACCGGGTTGACTTCTATTCTCTTTATTGCTACTATCTCTCTCATGTTAATGATTAGATTACAACGAACAGGGCGCAAGAACGAAGCGACATTTCGCGTTGTTTTGACTGATTCTAAAAATGGTCCAAAAAGCGGTAAGTTTTTGGAAATTTTGGGTAACTATAATCCTAAAGCAAAAGCTTTTTCTGTTAACGCGGAGAAGGTAAAACACTGGATTTCAAAGGGTGCTAAAGCATCTGATACTATTCATAATTTCCTCGTAAAGGAAAAGATTGTTGAAGGGAAGAAAAGAAATGTTCTTTCAAAGAAATCTCCAACTAAGAAAAGGAAAGAACTCAAAGCAGCATAAGCAAAAAATCAAAATCCCGACTTTGTCGGGATTTTGATTTGCACATATTATATAAACACGGTATACTTTTCTACAGTAGCTCGGTCTACTGAAATCACTTTAGAAATAATTCAAAAATGTAACGATATGGAAGAAGATAAACAGTTTCTAGAATATGTAGTGAAGGCATTAGTAGATAATCCTAACGATGTAGTGGTCAACAGAACTGTTGACGAGATGGGGGTTCTCATTACCATGAAAGTTCATCGCGATGATATGGGTAAAATTATTGGACGACAGGGTAATACTGCAAAGGCAATCCGAACACTCCTCCGCGTTATCGGTATGAAGAACAACGCACGCGTTAACTTGAAGATCGAAGAACCAGAAGGTGGGTCAAATAAGAGTGTTTCAGCATCATCAGTTGATGAAGCGATGGAAGACTTGAAGGGAATATAGGACAGACAGTAGTTGATCTTATCCCACCTACGGGGGATGTCTCCGAAGGGACACAGATTGTAGGTAATACATAAATATAAACAAGAGGGATACGTCCTCGAGAAAAACCGGTCGATAGCCGGTTTTTCTCTTGCAATTTTTACTGTAAACTGTAAGCTACAAGCTACTAGCTAACATATGAATTTCCACATCATTACCATTTTTCCAGAGAGTTTCGACTCATACATTAATGAGTCGATTATTGGACGTGCAATCAAAGAAAAAAAGATCAAGGTTAGTTTTTATAATCCTCGGAAATTTGTTACCGGTAAGTATCGCAAAGTCTGGCCTGATGGAAATGTTTCAGCTCAAGTAGATGAGCGACCATTTGGCGGCGGTCCCGGAATGGTTATGATGGCAGAGCCCGTTTTAAGGGCTGTTGAAAAGGCTCTTAAAACAATTTCAAATTTAAAAGGACGAAGTACAAATAGAAAACAGAAGATAAAGATTATTAATTTTGTACCATCTGGGAAAAAATTTGATACGGCATATGCGAAGCAGTCAGTGAAAAAATACACTGATATTATTCTTATTTGTGGGAGATATGAAGGAATCGATGCGCGCGTGGATAAAATATTAAAGACTGAGCAAATATCGATCGGGGATTATGTGCTCACGGGCGGGGAATTGCCGGCTATGGTTCTCATTGACTGTATGTCTCGACAGATTCCTGGTGTGCTCGGCAATTTTGACTCGCGTGAAGAAGAAAGAATTTCTTCAAGCATTATCTATACTCGTCCTGAGGTTTTGATATATAAAGATAAAAAACATCGAGTTCCCAAAGTACTACTCTCTGGAGATCATAAAGCAATTGAGAATTGGAAAAAAGGAAAATAAAAGCAGCATCTACTCCGAGGTAAACCTCGGTCAAAGATAAAATAGTATTTTATCTTTGTGTGCGACATATCGCACAGTATCTACTCTTATATAGCAACGGCGAACCCAGTAGGTGATTCTACTGAATCATCGGACGCTGTGAATGAGGCTACTCACTCACACGATCCTCGCTTGTTGCAATAAAAAACCCGAGAATAATCTCGGGTTGTATGTTATATCATTACTGGAATCTGTTTTCTTACAGAGAGAGTAACGACAGAATTTGTTTTTATTGTTAGACCTTCTCCTTTTTCTAACGATATCCCACTCAAAAACTCTTTGAAGTTGGATGGTACACTCTTTTCTTTGAACAGTGAATCCTCTGTAAGGATAGATATTCCTAATTGTTGTAAGGCTATATTTCCTTGAAAGATGAGAACATTCTGTTTAAGCATGGTCATGCCTGGCATATTCATGTATATGTGAGGCATTATAAAATCTATGTGTGTTTGAAATTCAATATCCGCTCTAGATAATAGATTCTTTCTTTTCCATTTCTCGAATTCAATAAGCGTAGGTTTTTCAAGTTTCTGAACAACCTCAGTAAAATTTTTTTCGTTAATGGGATTAGTAGGGCTCAGATGTTCAGAAGTTACTATTTTGACTGGTTGGGTTCGTTTTTTAGCTAAACCAGAAATATGTGCAATAATCTGTTGAGAAAAGATCGAATTATCAATAAAAATGTAATCAAATCCATTTTCAGGAAATCCAAATTCTTTCCATGCGTAATCTAGTTGTTGTTCCCCTGTATCTCCTAAGCGTTCCCCAGATCTTTTTTTATCAGGAGTTGGATAGGTCATTAAAGCAATCGTGTGTATTTTATTCATATGGAATATACAAAATGTCTAGATAGAAACTAGCACTTTTAAAGACATCTGTCAAAAAGGTTGACAAAAATCCTGATCCGAGTATACTGTGTCTGATTGGAATCGATTGAGTTACGTCCCTGATACAATCGACATTTCTTTACTAGCAATTAATACTTAGGTAATTTGCTATCTCACAACCGATAATTTCATATAGAAACGCACAAGTCACTCTCGTCTTGTGTTTTCTCGTTTTGTCATTAGGTTGTGGGATGGTGTTTATTTAGCATCTATGCCAGCCAAAAACGCACGCACTACGTTTCCAAAGAAGTATTTTTCAAAATACAAAAAGCCGTTCGTCGAATTTCCAAATTTGATCGAACCGCAGATCCTTTCATACAAATGGTTCCTCGAACAGGGAATCAAAGAAATCTTCAAAGAGTTTTCTCCAATTGAAGATTATTCAGGGAAAAAATTCCAACTCGAATTCGAATCGTTCTCTTTTACTGAACCAAAATTCGACGAGTATTACGCAAAACAAAATAAACTTTCATACGAAGGACAGATCAAGGCACGCGTACGTCTTGCAAATAAAATATTAGGAGGAACAAAAGAGCAGGAAATTTTCATGACGGATATTCCGCTCATGACGAACCATGGTACATTCATCATTAACGGTGTTGAACGTGTGATCGTTCCACAGCTCGCTCGTTCCTTTGGTGTGTTTTTTACCGATCTTGAAATTAAAGGCAAGCGGTTTTTTGGTGCAAAAATAATCCCAGCTCGCGGTGCGTGGGTTGAGATTGAATCTGATGGCGAGGGTGTGCTCTATATCCGTATTGATAAAAAGCGAAAATTCCCTGCAACAACACTTCTTCGAGCACTCGGATTTGCAACAGATGAACAGATAAAAGATGCAGTTGCTGGCGATGAAAATGTCCAAAAAACTATTGCACTTTGTCTTGAACGAGACAGTGCAAAAACCCTCAGTGATGCATATGTTGATATCTACAAGCGTCTCCGAGATGGTGACCTTGCGACTCCTGAAAATGCAAAAGAATTCGTTGATTCACTCTTTACCCCTGAACGGTACGATCTCTCTCCAGTAGGACGATTTCGATTTAACGATCGATTTGGACGCGAAACAGATGCAAAAGCGCTTCAAGAAAGAACTATTTCAAAAAAAGACGTTGCACGAATCATTCGTCATGTTATTGAACTCAACCATACTCCAAATGCAAAAGCGGATGACATTGATCACCTTGGCATGCGACGCGTTCGCTATATCGGAGAAATGCTCCAGCAAAAATTCCGTGTTGGTATGACACAGATCAAGAGAAACATTCAAGACCGAATGTCGACTATTGATCTTGATGCCGCAATTCCAGTACAGATCATCAATCAACGACCACTTCAAGCTCGTGTGAAAGAATTTTTCACTACGAACCAACTCTCTCAATTTATGAACCAAGAAAATGTGCTTGCGGAAGTTGAACACCTTCGCATTCTTTCAGCACTTGGTCCAGGAGGACTTACTCGTGAACGTGCCGGTCTCGAAGTGCGTGACGTGCACCCATCTCACTATGGTCGCGTGTGTCCAATTCATACCCCAGAAGGTCCAAACATCGGTTTGGTGCTTCACTTGGCGACCTATGCTCGAATCAACGATTTCGGAATTATCGAGACTCCATATATTAAAGTAAAGAATGGAAAAATTACTGGCGAAGTAGTGTATTTGAATGCGCTTGAAGAAGAAAAATATAACATTGCTCACGCAGGAGCTAAGTATGATGAAAAGGGAAATCTTACTGAGGATAAAATAGAAGCGCGTGAACGAACTCACCCAGGATTAGTAAAGAGAGAGAATATTGATTTTATCGATGTTGCGCCGAACCAAGCGTTCTC
>CALRET010000026.1 GCA_943356375.1 Candidatus Nomurabacteria bacterium
CGAATTGAGATTCAGAGCTAAAAATTGACAGTTCAATAAAAATGTGTATAATAAAATTAGATTTACTATTGTACATATGAAATTTGCACTTGGTTTTTTACTCGGTATAGTTGTTGGAATGGCATGGTGGTTCCAAAATAATAACAATATGTCCCTCAAAGTGGAGACACTTATATCAGATTTGGATTCAACGTTGAATGCAGATATGGAATATGCTTATTTTGAAGGGCAAAAAGATGCACTTAATAATGACATCAGAATACAAAAGAAAGACAGTTGCTATGAATGGATTAAATCACCATGGAATAGTGGTGAATTAGCTCGGTATAATCCTTGTAAAGAATAATTGTTATATATCATAACCAAAAACCCCGCGAATGCGGGGTTTTTTTACTAGAACCTAGAAACTAGTCCCTAGAACCTGTCCCTTACTTCTTTCGTCTCAAGAATGCCGGGACTGCTGACCAGTCATCTTCTTCGTCATCGATGAGTATATTCTCATCGATTTTTTCAACAGAGATTTTTGAATCACTCTTTCGGATGAGATCGTTTGGAATTGAGTTATGGATTTCTTTTTTTAGAATAATGTCCTCTTTTTGAATATCTTGTAACTTCTTCTCTTTTTGTTCGAGAGGTAATGTTGTGTTCTGTTGAAAGATTGGACGTTTTCCCATTTCGGTAGGGAAGCCGGTCGCAATGACAGTAACTTTGATTTCACCTTTTTTTAATCGGTCGTCTTTAATGGTTCCAAAAATAACTTTTGCGTCCTTATCGATTGAGTCAGTAATTATTTTTGCTGCTTCTTGGACTTCTTGGATAGTGAGATCATCTCCACCTGAGATGGCAAAGAGAACTCCTTGTGCGCCAGTAATAGAAAGATCAAGCAGTGGGGAATTGATTGCTTCAAGTGCTGCTTTGGTTGCACGACCTTCGCCGCCACCCATACCGATTCCCATGAGCGCTGATCCTGCGTCTGACATGATCGCTTTAATGTCGGCAAAGTCGACGTTGATGATACCTGGGGTGGTAATAAGATCAGAGATACCTTCTACTGCCTGTTTGAGTACTTCATCACACATAGCGAATGCATTTGAAAATGTTGTTTCTTTTTGAGAAATAGCGAGGAGTCGGTCATTTGGGATAACAATGATTGCGTCTACTTCTTTTTCAAGTTCAGAAAGACCTTGGTCGGCGAGACGCATACGTTGGTTACCTTCAAAGAAGAATGGCTTGGTAACAACAGCAACAGTAAGAATGCCTTGTTCTTTTGCTGCTCGTGCAACAATTGGAGCCGCACCGGTTCCAGTACCGCCACCCATTCCACCAGCGATGAATACCATGTCTGCGCCCTTGAGTGCATCTTGTATCTCAGCTTTTGTTTCTTCTGCTGCTGCACGGCCGATATCAGGATTCATCCCTGCACCAAGACCCTTGGTAAGGTTTTTCCCAATGTGGATTTTTTTCTTTGAAAGTGACCGATGAAGATCCTGAGTATCAGTATTTATATTGATAAACTCCACTCCCTTAACCTTGGAATTAATCATATGATTCAAGGCATTTTTCCCTGATCCTCCAACACCAATAACCTTAATACGTGCGAATGTTTCTATCTCTGTATCTACTTTTGGCATATAGTTATTTCTGTCCCCGCGTCAGGCGAGGGTATCTGTTAATCTGATATGTCCGCATCATATCAGGAAACATATAAAAAGGAAACTATATGCAGTAAGAGCGTATTGTTCCAAAATAATGTTATAAAAAAGAGTATATTTTTAAGGTAAAAGCTCTCCTATAGATTGACTGAATATTTTCTTTATTGATTTAAAGAATTTTTTAATAGAATCTATTTCTGGTTCGGGAAGTATTTTAGATGCAAGACAAACACCATATGCACCAAAGAGTGTCAGGTCACGGAGGTGTGTTTTAGTTTCTTCTAGACCGTCTGATCCACCGATACGCACAGGAAGAGCAAGAATTTTCTTTGCGAGTTCATCGATATTTTTTTGTCGTGATCCACCGCCAATAAAACAAACTCCCGCAGGTAAAAGTCCATGACGTTTCATTTTTTTGAGATATTTTTGGACAAGTTCAAAAATATCTAACAGACGAGCATCAATGATTTCATCGATTTTTCTTTTTGAAGTGAATTCCGGCTGTTCCCCTTTTTTTATACTCTCTGCTTGTTCAAGAGATACCTTGAGCCCGAGTGCAATATCATTGGTAATATGATTTGATCCATAAGGAAATACATGTAATCCGGTGAGTGAACCATTTTCAAATACAGAAATAGTTGTTGTCTCAGCACCAAAATCTACAAGCATACCGCCGACAGATTTTTGTTTATTTGATAGTGCAATAAAACTCGTCGCCAATGGTGCAGCGACAATGTCTAAGATCCGTATCCCTGTTTTAGTTACTGCGGCAATAGCATCATTAATATGTTGATCAAGAATAGTAATGAATAGCGTTGTTACTTCGATTTTCAATCCCTTCATACCTTCTGGTCTACCATATATCTCTTTGCCGTCGATTTGGTAGAAATATGGAATACTGTGGAGTATGGTTCTGTTTGGAGGGGTTCCTGATTTCTCTGATTCCTTGATTGCTTTTTCTATATCAAATTGAGTGACCTCAGTATTTGCTTTTGAGATGACTGATACACCAGTACCGATGTGAGATCCCAGTCCAACACCACCGAGTGCAAGATATGCACTTTTTACTTTTACTCCTGCGTGAGTCTCTGCAACAGTGATTGCTTGTTTGATTGATTGGGCAACGTCTAAGACAGATGTACTGTATCCATGTTTCATTCCTCGGGTATCTGCAATACCGATACCAATAATTTTAGGGATTTGTTCTCCTTTGAGATACTCAGAAATCACGACGCGTGTCGTCGCTGTGCCGATGTCTATTCCTGTTACTATGTGGCGCATCATGATTGTAGTGTTGTGTGTTGAAGAATTTACAATTTTTCTTCTCCGCATCTTCCATTGTACTACCATGTTCGAATCCTTTCAAATGTAACATTCCGTGGATAACTAAATATGCCAAGAATTCTTCATATGTCATGTCAAAATCTTTTGCAGAATTTTTTATAACAGAGAGGCAAAGAATCAATTCGCCGTTTTTTATTGAATACGGAAATGCGAGCACGTTGGGTGTGTAGGATTTTGCGCGATACGTCTTATTAAGTTTTTGTGCTATCTTTGGTGTTGTAAAAACTAATGAGAGTTCATAGTTTTTCCCTAAGATTTTGTTTGCCATTTGGGCAAAAGGCAAGCTACCCGGCTTGCCTTTTGTTTGTGTGGTTATAGATAGACGTGACAGTGAAGTCTTCATGTGTCTATGCCATCTTTCCCATCTTTTTGAGATGTTCAACTTCAATGCGTCTTTTGATTTTATTCATTGCGCGCTTTTTGAGTGAAAGTTTTGAAGGTGCTCGTTCGTTATAGCGAAGAGATTTTACTCGGCGAATTGAGCCGGACTCTTGAACCTTGCGCGTAAAACGGCGAAGCAAACTCATGTTGTTTTCGTTTTGGTTTTTTGATACCTCTATAATGGTTGTCGTCATACCTGTCAAAGTTAGCATAAAAGCCGTTTTAGTGCAACCCCGCATGATTGGTAATTACAAATGACCATTTACAAAGGATAAATGAATTTTAAATTCTTAATTTTTCAGTTGAAATTCATTGGTAATTTGTACTTTTAAATTTGAAATTGTCTACAGGAGATCCTCGGGGTCCACTCGAATATGCCATTGCTCAGGGAGCATACTGATCCGTTCAGGTAAAAAGGCATCATGCCCAGCCCCCGGAGTAAGTTCAGCCAGTCCCCATGTTTTTTTAGGGAGACGGAGTATCATATGACTAATATACATACCTTTTATCTGTTTAATGAATGCGGGGAAAATATTGACTCGATAGCCAGCGAAGAGCGACTTAATGGTTTCCTGCACTTTTTCAGAGAGTGGTTTTCTTGTTGCAACGCTCATTTTAATGAGGGTCGCATACGGGGGATATCCGAGAGTTTGTCGTTCTTCCAATTCTTTAATGTAAAAGTCTTGCATATTTTTCTTAGAAAAAGCACTGATTACCGCTTCCTCTGGTTGGCGTGTTTGAATAATAAGTTTTTCTTCTGTCAGATAGGCGATCTTTTCAAACATGTGCATAATACGTTCCCCAATATGAAACGAGGGTAATGAAAAGAGCGAATCGATCGATGCAATAACAGATACAGCGGGTTTGTGTTCTTTTAGGTGAGCAAGTATCGATTCAGTACCGACAATAATGACTGGAGTTTTTGATATTTTTTCTTTAAATACATCGATACGCTTTTTACTCGTGAGTGGTTCTCCCCCAAAAACAACCGTGATATCTGGAAACAATAACCGCAAATCAGAAGCAACACGCTCAATGCCGATTCCTAGAGGCACTAAATGCCAACTGCCACAAAGAGAACATTTTGTTTTTGTGTCATATGTTTTTTTGCAGCGAGAACATTTAAAAATTCGTTCTTCTCTGGTCTCTCCATATAGTACGAGTGGAACGGCACAGTCATCACAGACGATTAGTGTTTTGCAATCATTACACATTGTTTCTGCGGCAAATCCTTTTCGCAAACTGTACACCAATACTCTTTTTTTATTAATCAGCGCATCTTCTATATGAGAAACTGTTTGCGGATCAATTGAGACCCATTCTCCTTTTTTCTTTTTTTCTTCCGGGTCTGGACTTATGACCTGTATCGAGAGATCTTTATGAAGTCGAAAATTTGGTATATGCGTTCCACCTATTTCTCGTGCGTGGTATCTTCCATAACTCTCAATGCGTGTTAGTGTATCGCCTAAAATAATGGGAATATTTTTCTTCACACAATACATTTGTGCAAGTGTTCGAATATCTAAATAGGGCCGTTCACGCTCAACATAGTTTTGAGAATGTTCTTCTTCAATAATAATGGCTCCTAGATCCTTTCGTGGAATACTTATATAGAAAGGGGTAGCAATAATAAGCACGGGATGTGGTTGAGCGACTGTATCGGCTATTCGTTTAATAAGCGTTTTCTCTGCAACATCGTTATGGAGAATTATTGTAGCATGTTCAACACCTCGTTCGAGTTCTCTACCTAATTCCTCTGCTTGGATTTTTGTTGGCACCAAAACAAGCACAGATTTTTTTTGGGCAAATCGTTCACGAACGTAGGTTTTATAATATTGTATGCGTTCCTCATACGGAGATTGGAGAAGAAGAATCTCTTCTTTGTATACAGTTTTTTTACTTTCTTCCTCAGTGGGCGCCCATGCTTTTTTGAGTGCATCATACGAATCGAATAGTATATTGGGAATTGCAGAACGGATGATAGATCCCGGTGGGACAATCAAATGGTGTGAGAGATTAATACAGGTATCCATAAAGAGCGGATCAAAGACAGATGGACCGATAACTTTTGTTATTTTTTTGAGAGAAAATTTAGCAGTTTTAAGTTCACTTTTTGTTGTCGCGAGATCGACAGATCCAATCACTAGTGCAGGGATATTTTTTTTTCTGAGTGGGACAGAAACAAGATGTCCAGCCGGTATATCCTGTGGGAAAAAATAGGTAAGTTCCGCATGAGGGAGTCCTTTCGACAAAGGGATGACAGTGAGGGTTTTCATTAATGTAAGACTAGCATGACTTACTGCTATTATTCAATCTATCTTGTGGGGTATTGACTAACTAGATGTTTTCGTTTATAGTTTTGTTAGGTGTATATTTAAATACGTTATAGATGGTAAAAATGAAAACGAAAAAAGACGATCTGACTTCCCAGATTTTAAAACAATATGGGCCGTCACGATATGTCGTTGGTGAGCCTTATTGGAAGAGTATCTTTTCGGGTGTTACTATACCGAGAGAAAAATGCCCGAAATTATTTAAAACAATGCGACTGCTCCAACTCTTTGAACAAGGATATTATCTGTTTCCTTTGCTCTCAAAAAATCTGGATGAAATGAATCATTTTGGAGATCTCAATTTGCTTCGCGAAACGAGTCGATTCCAATATGAAGCACAACATCTTTTATCATCAGTTGGACGGAATGAATATGTTTTGTTCGGCTCAGTGCCGCTTTTTGAATCAAATGGTATTTCGTTGGGACAAGTACCTAGCTTCCTACTCAATTCAATTGTAAAACTTATTCCTGAACTTATGGCGACTGATTTGCTAAAAACCTGGAAAAGAGAGGTAGAGAATGCCAACGAACAGATTTGGCGTGGAAAAGAATCATTGCTATTTGAAGACGTGCTTCGTATCATAAACGAATTAGATATTGTGCAAACTCTACTGCCTAACGTTTCTGAGGTTGCTCAATTAGTAACAATGGTCAAAAAGACATACGAAGAATATCTTTTCGCTGCACACACGGTGGTGACGAGAGACAGATATTCTGGAACTGATCAAGCGGTGATAGGGTTTTATGACCAAGGAGGAATGTCTATAGTCAAACAAGATGTTCGCAGTATTGTTTCCACTAACGGTATAGTACTTACTATCCCAATTCGCATATTATTTGATATAAAAATATAGGTAAATCCTAATTTTTAAGCCCGCATTTTTGCGGGCTTTTACTTTTCCCAAATTTCATTTTTTATGCTAGAGTATCCGCACATACCTGTCCCATTAGAGGTTCTTAAACCTCTAATGTGTTCAGGAATATTTACATGAAAAAACAACAGGTCGAATTATCTATATATACTAACGAGTTTTACCTCTAATGGGATGGGATTTTTTTCTAAAAAATTAGGGATTGACCTTGGTACCGCAAATACCCTTGTTTTCCTGCCTGGAAAGGGGATTGTTCTCAATGAGCCTTCTGTGGTAGCAGTTTCTGAACAAGATAATAAAATATTAGCTATTGGGATTGAGGCAAAAGAAATGGTCGGACGAACACCAGATAATATTATCGCGTATCGTCCAATGAGAGACGGGGTTATTGCTGATTATCGTGTCACAGAAGCAATGCTCCGTTATTTCATCACTAAAGCGTTGGGTAAATGGAATTTTTCTCGACCTGATGTTATGGTTTCAGTTCCTGCTGGAGTTACGTCGACTGAACGTCGTGCCGTTGTTGAAGCAGCAGTAAAAGCTGGCGCAAAAAATGCATACGTTGTTAAGGAACCTATTCTTGCGGCAATTGGTGCTGGTGTTCCGATCCATGAATCTCTTGGACACATGATTGTCGATATTGGCGGAGGAACGACAGATGTTGCGGTGATCTCTCTTGGTGGAATTGTTGCATCAACTTCTGTGAAATGTGCGGGCAATAAACTTGATCAAGCAATCGCAGATTATATTAAAAAAACTTTCAATTTGGCGATCGGTGATAAGACCGCCGAAAATATAAAAATAAAAATCGGTTCAGCAATTCCTGTCGATGATGAATTAGTAATGGTTATAAAAGGCCGTGACTATATTCAAGGGCTTCCACGAACAGCTGAAATTTCTACTAATGAAGTAGTACGTGCAATAGATAAAGAACTCAACCTGATGATTAAAGCAATTAAAGATGTACTTCAGGAAACCCCACCGGAACTTGCTGCTGATATTATTGATCAAGGGATTATTATGACCGGGGGATCATCACTTCTCAGACATTTGCCGGACCTGGTGTATCGAAAAACCGGCGTGAAGGCTCGTGTTGCCGAGGATGCACTCTATTGTGTTGCCAAAGGAACAGGAATCGCACTGGAACACCTAGATGTCTATAAAAAGGCTATCATTAGTAAACGATAAATAAGCATATGAAACTTGATCTTTCTAAACACACTACTCCGTTCCATCATTTCTATCTGATTGAAGGAGATATTGAGAATACTGTTGCAACTATCACTACACATCTTGGGGAACTCGGTTTTGCTCCAGACACTACTCGTCATATAACTAAAGATCATTTTACTATTGATGATGCACATGAATTACAGAGTAATCAGATAGAAACTACAGACAACATAAATAAATTTTTTATTGTAACATTTAATACTATTGGACATGAGGCAGAACAATCATTACTTAAGACTCTTGAAGAACCAAAAGAGGGTACTCATTTCTTTTTCGTAACTCCACACATTCATGGAATTCGTGATACGATTCTCTCACGTTGTTACAAAATTATTGGAGACACCGCTTCTGATTCAAGTATTGAAAAGATGGTAAAGGATTTTTTAAAAGGGAATAGTGCGGATCGATTTGCCAAAGTTGCAGAAATACTAGAATCTGCAGAAGAGGAATCTGTTTTACCTAAAACATTTACCCGGGAACTTCTTCGAATAGTACATAATTCATTTTCTGTAGAGAAAAAAGAGGAACGAGATGTTATAGAAAAAACAGCAGAATTATGTGGGTATATGGAGAACAGGGGTGCATCGGAGAAGTATATTTTAGAAACTCTCGCCATTCTTATTCCTAGGAACTAATAGTATATTTTGTTATAATCCAAACCTAAACTTAATTTTATGATGTACAATTTTTCACAAGCAAAACAAGAATTTAAAAAAATAGAGGAATGGCTCACTAAGGAATTTTCTCAGTTACATACCGGTCGCGCGACACCAATGCTGCTCGATAGTGTCTCTGTTGAGAGTTATGGTTCATATATGCCAATCAAGAACGTGGGGTCTGTTTCAATCGAAGATCCAAAGACTCTTCGTATTGTGCCATGGGATAAATCACAAATCAGAGATATCGATCGTGCGATTACTGCTGCAAATCTCGGACTTTCTGTTGCAAGCGACGATCAGGGTCTTAGAGTAATATTCCCAGCGCTTACGACTGAAACACGTCAAAAACTTGTGAAAGTGCTCAAGGAAAAATTAGAAGAAGGACGTATTTCTGTTCGTCAGGAACGAGAAAAATTAGGAAAAGCGATAGATGAAGCTGAAAAAAGTGGTGGTATGTCTGAAGATGATAAGTTCCGTTCAAAAGAAGAATTACAAAAAATTGTTGAGGAAACAAATAAAAATCTCGAAGCACTGTTTGAGAAAAAAGAGAAAGAAGTTCTGAACTAGTTTCTAGGTGCTAGGGACTAGGTTCTAGTAAAAATGAATACACAAAAAATAAAATCATATAAAGACTTAATTGTGTGGCAAAAAGGATACGAACTCGTGCGAGTAATTTATAAAATTACTTCAAAGCTCCCACAGTCTGAAATTTTTGCACTTCAGTCTCAAATCAGACGCGCAGCAATTTCAGTGGTTTCAAATATTGCTGAGGGAAGCCATAGAAAAACTCAAATTGATTATAGGCACTTTCTCCATATGGCGTACG
>CALRET010000027.1 GCA_943356375.1 Candidatus Nomurabacteria bacterium
AAAAGAAAGTTCCTCGTGCAAAGTTTGAAGTTGCTGATATTGAACAGTATTCTTTCCCAAAAAGATACGATGTCGTGTTCGCATTCGCTTCCCTGATTCATGTGCCTAAAAATTCTCTTGAGAAAATCCTCAATCAGATTTTTGAAGCATTAAACAAAAACGGTGTCGCGCGGATTTCGCTGAAACACAACAAAGTATATGCGGAAGAAACGAAACAAGATGAATTCGGTATTCGCACGTATTACTACTATTCCCAAAAGGATATTGAAAAAATGACCACCCGATTTACAACAGCACAAAGCGAATTGAATGAATCAATGGATCAAACATGGCTTGAGGTCACTCTTCAAAAAAAATAATGATATTAGAATAAAACCCTGTCGATGACAGGGTTTTTTAATATAGACAATCACTCTTCCACGATTTCGAGTCTCTTGATCAAATAAGTAAGGTTTTTCCAAGCTATTTTTTCATTGTAAAAAAGTATGTGTACAGGTATACTATATGTATGGAAACGGAAGAAAAATTACTCTCGTGGGAAGTCGATGAATACGATCATCGACACAAATCAAATGATTGGTACTGGGCACTTGGGCTCATTATCCTTTGTATTACTATCGCATCTATTATTTATAAAAATTATTTGTTCGCATTTCTCATGCTTGTCGGGGGAGCGCTCCTCGGCTACTACGCAAAACGTCTTCCTGGGCGTGTTGAGATTTCTATCACCCCAAAGGGACTCGATACCCATGATGGTTTCATCTCATTTGATCAAATAACTCATTTTTATATTCCACCCGGACTTGAAAATAAACTCTATTTACATACCAAACGCAATCTCATGCAAGTGGTCATCGTATCTCTCGAAAATATCGATCATGATAAAGTACGAGACACTTTGGAACAATTCATAAAAGAAAAAGAGATCGAAGAGCCATTTGTTTCAGTCATATCAAAAATGTTAGGACTATAAAATAAAAAACCGCTCTATGGCGGTTTTTTGTTATACTATTTCAAAATCAAAATTTCCACGACCCGGTGTTATCGACTGAATATATCCACTTTCCATTAATTTATAAAATGGAGATGGGCCAATACAGATACACAGATTGATTTCGTCCCACAAAATTTTATTATGTTCAGTTACATGTCCTTCGGTATTTGCGAATCGTATTGTATCTCCGATACACCCCCTTCTGCCTTTCAAATCAATAAGACGGGTCGGTGTACCGATAGTAATAAGATTATTGTCAGAAATATTTGGATTCGGAATTTCTTTCTTTCTCTTATTAGCTATCGCATATACTTTATTATAAAAATATTCCCATGTATATGTGTTTGGTTCACATGGAAATGTGTCATTTTCTGGTAAAAGCGAATCGCCCAATACTTCAACATACGAATACATGTCATTATTCGGTAGTCCAATAAGGTAGGACATTTTGAGCTCATCTGGTAACAAAATAACAATCCTTGCATTTCTATAATAGGATCCAAAATCTATCTCACTATGAGTTTTATCTAGTATAGTATCAAAATCCTCATCGACACCAAACAAACTGACTTCGATACCTGGATGAATATCTTCAAAAAGCTTTTTCCATTCTTTTAAGCGCTTTTTTCGAGGATCAGCATATACCTTCTTTGTTTTTGGTAATAGTGGTATTTCATTCTTTCCCATAATAGTAAAAACTATATCTAGAAAAATAATACATAATTTTGTATTAAAGTCAAAATATACACAATTAACCGGATTATACTTATTTGCTGATTGAACGATTTTATGTTAGAAATAAGTGTGTTTTTATGTTACCTTTTGGTCTCGTCGTTCAATGGATAGGACGTAACTTTGCGGAAGTTATGATGCAGGTTCGATTCCTGCCGGGATCACCCGTTTGAAAAAGAGTCGCCTGTAATGGCGCCTTTTTCATTGGGTGATCCCGAGCCAAACAACTACTTGTTTGGCGTGCAGGAATCGAAAAGGTTCTCCCTTATTTTCGAGAAGTTATACTTTGAGAAAATGGGAAACCTCTACTGATCCTGTAAGGATCGATAAGTGTACTCACAGTCCTGCCGGGTCGAGAAAATTTTCTGCGACGGCGGAAAATTATTCGTGACCACGAAATCCTACCCTATCTGGGTAACCAAGAGAATCGCTGAGAGTACAGCGACACAAAGACCGAATTTTTGATGTCGTTCGAGTTTTTCTTTATTTACAAAAAGTCCAAGAATAACAGCAATAATGATATAACTTTCTGATAGCGCAGCGGCGACACCAATCGGCGCAAGGGTCATAGCAAATGCAAATGCAATCCACGCGACATTATCAAAAATAGACATGGTTGTGAGTAGTTTTGGGTTATCCCTAATATCTCTAAACATCTTCTTAAATTTTCCTTGTGCAAGTAAAAATATTCCAGAACCAACAACTGAGAATAGACTAATGACAAAACTGGTCGTCAGTGCATCTGTCTCGCGCGCACCCCAGCCGACAAAAAAGTTTGCTATACCCATCATAATCGCACCAGCAATTGAAATAAGTACTCCTCGTTCCAAAAAGAATTTCTTGGAAAATGCCTTCCCGCGATATGAAACAAGAAATAGTCCAATAATTAATACTCCAATAACGAGCAGTTGAAAAATATCCAGTGTCTCTCCTAAAATAATATATGCGAAAAATACTGATGCAGGAATCTCAAGCGACCAGGTCGGCTCAATAACAGAGATTTTACCTCGTCGTAATGCTTCAAATTCAAGGATCGCTGCGATAAACAATGCAATTCCGGCACCAGTTAGAATAGTCCTCCCAGATTCTGGTCCAAAAAGAGACGGGAGATCACTCCAAACAAATGGCAATAAAATAATACACCCAAAACTAGCAATAATAAATAATGTTTCCCAGTCGCCTATTTTACGAAGTGATCGTTGTATAAGAAAATCCCCAATTCCCCAACAGAGCATTGCACCAAGTGCACACAAGATTCCGATTGATGTGGACATAATTATGACTTAAGAGTTTCGATAATTTGTCTTAATTTTTCATACGCGACCTTACCATCTCGATCTCTATATTTTTCTTGATTATGAGACATTAAATACTCCAGTTTCTCTGTGTAATATTTCTTTTCATCATTATTTGTCGGTAAAACGATATCTTCTATTTTTTTATTTCGTATACAAACATCAGCAAATAAATCATTTATATTTTCCCACCATTTTGTTTCTTTTAAAACGTTTTCAAGATTTTTATCCATATAATTATTTTGCCTGTGCCCACGCTTTCAATGCTTCATAATCGGTTTCACCACAGATAAATTTGCCGGTTTCAGTATTAATAAAAAATGGAACACCACCACAAAGACCTTTATCGTGTGTTTCCATTGTCTTCATATTTGCATCGTCATGCCATACTTCTTTTTTTTCGATCACGATCCCCTCTTCTTTTTCCAATCGATCTAAAAATGCATGCATTGCGATGCAGTGTGGACATTCTTTTCCATAAAAATTAATTAATGCCATATGTGTATATATTATTTATATAGATAAAGTATACCCGCACACTCGTTTTATTGCAAAAACGAGTGTGCGGGTATAACATAAAGACCCCTTTTCGGGGTCTTTATGACTACTTTGCTTTAGTGATTCGAGAAAGACGAGATTTTTTACGAGAAGCGGTATTTTTCTTGATAATACCTCTTTTTGCTGCCTTATCGATAGCACTGTATGCTTTTGAGAGCATTTCTTTTGCTTTCTTAATATCAACTTTTGCAGTTTTTTCAACCTGCTTAATTGACTCTTTGAGCGCCTTTTTTCGTCGATCATTAAATACTTTTTTTCGTGATGATCCGCGGAGCGCCTTTTTTGCTGATTGTGTTATTGGCATTGGTTATTTTCTAAATAGTAAATAAATTGAAATGTAAGATTTTCAACTTCAAGCGAGACACACCGGAAATCGAATATGGGAACTATACCAGAAAAACCTGTTTTATGCAAAGTCTGTATTTCTGGTATAATCAATCTATAATGATTGCTTATATTTCAGGAAAAATACTAGACATCAATGAGAAATTCCTCGTCATTGATGTCAATGGTCTCGGTTATAAAGTATTTTCTTCAACCGATACACTTTCCGGATTATCCCTCGGGCAAACTATTTCACTACACACCTATCTCGCGGTACGAGAAGATGCCTTGGATCTATACGGTTTTACCTCAGATGAACAAAAATCATTCTTTGAAATGCTTCTCTCTGTTTCAGGTATCGGTCCGAAATCAGCACTTTCAATACTTTCTATCACTTCGATCGATACATTAAAAAAAGCGATTGCAACCGGAGATACCGGATACCTTACTAAGGTCTCCGGTATCGGCAGAAAAACGGCAGAAAAAATAGTTATTGAGCTGAGGGATAAATTGATGGCACACAAAAATGAATCTGTGAATCTCCGTGGAGAGCATGATGCACTCGAGGCACTCAAATCACTCGGTTATTCGCAAAACGAAGCGCGCGAGGCACTCAAAGATATATCTCCTGAAATCACTGATACTAATGCACGCATCCGTGAGGCACTTAAACAACTGGGAAGAGATAGATAATAGCTTACAGCTAGTAGCTGATAGGAAATTCATACTACTTTCTACAAACTACCAACTACTCACCGTTTGAGGTATACCCGCACACTCAGTTCATTGCAATGAACTGAGTGTGCGGGTATACTATCTCCATATGGCTGATGAAAAACCAAAAGGTGATGCTAAACCAAAAAGTGAAGATCATTTTTCTATTATCTGGTGGATTCTTGGATTATTCGGAATCCTTTGGATTGGGTGGTACATAACTGGCGGACCAGAACGATATGAACAAGGTGTTGACCCCTATATCAGAAACGATTCTTCTACTACTGATGATAACGTTATTGACTACTATAATCCAGAAACGTACGATGTACGCTAAAAACCAATTGTTCTTCTAATCTCTATTGCAATAACTAGTTAGATGGGTATACTCCTATATAGAGGTAATTTGACTGTTTTATGGGTAAAAAAGAGTATAAGCTCCACAGTGAGGAATGGTTTATCAATGAAATTAAGAAATCAAAAGGCGCTCTATTTTTTTATGCACTCAAAAGGGTGGACGGGTGTATAGAAGATGCTGAAGATTTGATCCAAACAACAATACTCAAAGCGTGGAAAAGTAGAACTCGTTATCAACCAACCTTTGCGTTTAGTACTTGGCTTTTTAGAATATTAACCAATGCGCTGATTGATTTTTCTCGACAAAAGAAACAAGTGGTTATCGTCTCAATGTCGGCAAAAAAAACACTACACCGAGGGTCTGGAAGTAGGACTGTATATCCATTTAGCGAACTACGATCATCTAGAAAAAATATGGATGATATTTTAAGTGAGGAATTGATTGTACAGGAAATAGAAACATATGCGCGAAAAGTGCTCACGACCAAAAAATCAAAAATTGGTCTCATGTTTTTATACCACGTAGATGGTGTTCCATACAAAGAAATTTCAACAATATTCGGAAAACCACTAGGCACAGTCAAAGCAAATATCTTTCGCGCAAAGAAAAAAATAGTAGAGAAGATGACAGGAAAAACCAATGTAAAAAAAGAGAAGAAGAGGGTACGCCTGATTAAAAAAATAAAAAGTGTACCCGTTCAAGGTGAAACCTTAAAAGAATTATTCCTTATTGAAAGGTAAAAAACAAAAACCGGAACTATTTCCGGTTTTTATATTTCCCCTATTTAACTTCTCCGAGATTGTTCCCAACACCAAAACTCGACACCAGTGGTATATCCGTCTGTATCTTTTTCCATGAACGCAGTAGTACTTCTGACATTGCTTTTTTAATGAGTATACCCGCTTCTTCGACAGCAGATTCATCAACTTCAAACACTAATTCGTCATGTATCTGAAGAACGAGTTTTACTTTACCTGACAGAGGGGATGATTTTATATCTTCGTCAGCAAACCGAAGTGCGAGCTTAATAATATCCGCTGCGGTTCCTTGGATTGGCGCATTGGTTGCCATACGTTCTGCGATATTTTTGATAAATGGAATTTTTGAACGGATATTCGGAAAACTTCTTACTCTACCAAACAGTGTTTCGGTATATCCGTTTTTAATTGCAAAACTTTTAACCCCATCCAAGTATTCCCTGACTCCTGACATCTGCTCAAAATATGCATTATAGAAATTTTGCGCCTCTTCTCTGGTTGAACCAAGATTCTTTTTAAGCGCACTTACCCCCATACCATAAATAATTCCGAAGTTAATTATTTTTGCACGACGACGCATTTCAGCATCAACCTTGTCCTCTGGAACCCCAAACACGAATGAAGCAACCCCTGCATGGACATCTTTACCATTTTTAAATATTTCGGTCAGATGTTTGTCTTGTGACAATATAGCAACAGCACGGAGTTCGATCTGTGAATAATCAAACGCGACCAGTTTTTTCCTACTACCTGCGACAAACCCTTTTCGTATTGCACGCCCTAATTCACTTTTAATTGGAATGTTTTGGAGATTTGGATTCTGTGATGAAAATCGTCCGGTTGTTGTTCCGTGCTGTAGAAATTTTGCATGAAGTCGTCCATCAGGAGCGACCATCTGCGGGATTACGTCAATATAAGTTGAGAGAAGTTTTTGTAATTCGCGCTGCTCTAATATCTTTGAGATGATCGGGTGTACATCTGAAAGTTCTTCTAATACCTCTGCTTTAGTAGAGAAATTCCCTGCTGCACCACGTTTTCCCTTTGAGGCAAGGCCGAGTTTCTCAAATAAAATTGCTGACAATTGTTTGGGTGAATTGATATTAAATTCACCACCAGCAATTGTATATATTTCACCAGACAATCTGTCGAGTTCTGTATGGTATTTTTGAGACAATTCTTTAAAGAATTCTTGATCGATGAGAATACCTATTTCTTCCATTTCTCGTATTGGTTCCATAATTGGTTTTTCTATTTCAGAAAAAACCTCTTCGAGTTTTTTATTCTTCAGTGCAGTGAAAATGATTTTTTTAGCATCAGCAAAATTTTTTGTTTTTGCAAACGTATAGATGTCATCTAATGTCCCATTAGTAATATCTGAATCAATAATCCACAGCGCAATACTGGTTTCTAGTAGTTCTTGTTCATCAACAACTTCATGTGGGGCAACCTCTGCTATTTGTTCTGTTTTACCACCAGAAAGAATATTCTTTACTTTTGGAACTAAGCTCCTAAATTCAAGCTCAGTAAACAACTTTTCAATTTTACCTGCATCAAAAAGCTCTATAAATAATTGAGGTAATGAAAAATCTATCGGCGCATCGTGACGAATGGTCGCGAGTGTCTTAGAGAAAAGTGCTTCATCTTCCCCTTCTTCAATTAATCCAATTATTCGATCAGTAATCCCTTCGAGGCTTTTTACTTTTTCCTTCTTACTTTTTACTTGTGTATATAATTCTTCAATTGTTCCAAACCCTGTTATAAGCGTGGTTGCAGTTTTTTCACCAATACCTTTTATACCAATAATATTATCTGATGGATCACCGCGAAGACCTTTATAGTCTGGTAGGAGTTTAGGAGAAAAACCGAAGCGTTCAATTACTTTTTCTTCATCATACAGTATGGTGTCGTTAATACCTTTCTTGAGAGTAAAGACTTGGACACGATCACCAGATACCAATTGAAGTGTATCCATATCCCCGGAGACAATAACGATATCTATATCTTCGTGTTTTTTTTCATGAAGGACTTTGTACACAATAGTGCCCAACATATCGTCTGCTTCAAATCCTGGAAGTTCATACATGGGAATATTAAAAGCTTCAAAAATACGACGAGAGCTTTTAAGCTGTGCTATGAGCGCTTCATCAGCCTTTGCACGACCTGCCTTATATGCATCATATGCTTCATGTCTGAATGTTTTCTGTGGAAGATCATAGCAAGCAATAATATAATCGGGTTTCAAATCAGCAATGGTCTTTACCAGCATGGTTGAGAGCCCGTATAACGCCCCTGTTGGCTCACCAGATGAAGAAACAAATTCAGGCAGTGCATGATAGGCACGATGAATAATGGCGTGCGAATCAAGGAGAACGAGTCTTTTCCGATCTGATTTTTTTGTCATATTCCCAGTATACCCGCACACTCACTTTTTTCCAAAGTGAGTGTGCGGATATAGCAAAAGGTTGCGACTTTTGTCCGATAAAATATTTAAAGCTCTGTTTAAAATATAAAAGCTTTCTGATTTTTGTTGTGCAAAAATCACATATAAAAATCCCGCTGTTTGCGGGATTTTTTCTACAAGCTGTCAGCTTTAACCTGCTCTCTTATTCAAAAGAACCATTCTGGATGCTTCAGTTCGTTTATTGCAAATAATGCGGCCTGAAGATATACTTCTTCACGAGTCGTTACCCCATCGGTAAAGTATGCGATCGAACCACCCTTGTGTTTACAATTTTCACTTCCGAACACCTTATCAGAGGCTGGACCAACTTCCCCGCCATCAAGCACAATATCAGCAATGGGTTTTGGAACACGAAATTCTGTTGTTTTAGCTTTACCTGTATTTCCAGTCTTGATTTCTTTTACCAAAATAAAAGCAAATTCAACCAATCCATCAAGGCCTTTGTGCTCAACTCCACCCTCCATACTAATTAAATAATCAATCGGGTGACCCATATCAAGTCCTTCAATGTATGCCAATCTATTTTCTGCTCCGCGCAAAGTTTCATTAGCGGTCATTGGCTGTTCAGGAACACCAGAAACAGATTTGGTACCAATAACAATCAAGGTTTCACCTTTAAAGACCTTTTCAAAAGCGTCTTGTGCAACTTTTACCTTAAGGGGATTATCAGAAGCAACTAATATTTTTTTCATTATACAAAACTATTTTCTAATGCAATATTAGACAATAAAATATTATTTGTCAAATGAGATTGCTCGTTCATTTTCTGAAACATGTTCAAGTTTGACACAAATTACATCATCGGGAAGTAGCCCCTCTACTTGTTCGGGCCATTCGATACAAATAAGATTATCTGGATTATTGGAGTATTCGTTCCAATTCAACTTTTCTAATTCTTCTTTAGAAGTCAGTCTGTACGCGTCAATATGAGTGAATAGCTTAAAGCTTGTCTCTCTACGAGAGATCTCTCCGAAGGGAGATAGTTGATAGGATTTTAGAATTACAAAGGTGGGGCTTTGAATATTATCAGAAATACCCAAGTGACAGGCGATGTGTTGCACAAATGTTGTTTTCCCTGCACCAAG
>CALRET010000028.1 GCA_943356375.1 Candidatus Nomurabacteria bacterium
GATGATTATTTTCTTCTTCTTTAAAAATGAAAGCATATTAATCTAATCGTAAAATCTTCGTGCCTGCCCAGTTAATGAGCGCAACAATAATAGATCCAATAAGTGCAGCAATAAATGTAGTAATAATTATTCCTGGCACAACAGCCGAAAGTGCCCAAAACAGAAGACCATTTAAAACAACTGAAAATAATCCCAATGTAAGGAGATTTATTGGAAGAGTGATTAGTTTAAGAATCGGTTTAATCAGTGTGTTGATAAAACCAAGACATGCACCAGCAATAATCGAGGTAAGAAATCCAGATACAGTAATACCTGGCACAAAATATGCCGTTAACCAAATTCCTCCAGAGAGTAATAACCAATGTATGAGTAATTTCATATGTATAAGTCCTAACTGCTAGGTATTAGTAAATTATTAAAATAAGCTTTCAACCACTGCTTTTACATCAGATCCATCAGCTTTTCCTTTAAGTTCTCCGATGAGCGAACCGACGAGTTTACCCATACCACTTTTGTCCGTGACACCAAGTGCTTCTTTTTTCGCAATCGCAATAGGACGAATCTCATCTTGACTCATCATGGTAGGTAAAAACGTTTCAAGAACAGCGAGCTGTGCCGCTTCTTCTTTAACCAAATCTTCGCGTCCTCCTTTTCCAAATTGATCAATTGAGTCCTTACGTTGTTTTGCAAGACGAGTAATAACAGCGAGTGTCTCTTCATCAGATAACTCTTCTTGTGGTTTTCGACCCTTTGCAACGAGCTCATTGGTACACGCAGCTTTGATACCGCGAAGTGTTTCTAATTTAACTTGATCTTTAGCAAGCATTGCTTGTTTGATAGATTCTTTGATTGATTCATGTAGTGACATATGGGACTTAGTATAACAAAAATAGCGTATAGCGTCTAGGAAAAACGAAATGGAAAAAATGCAAGAAAAAAACCCTGAATCAGAGTTTTCCTTTGGAATTGCTTCCGGGGAAAACCTGAATTCAGGGTTAAATTGGTTGTTCCTTTACAACTTTCGATTATTGCTAATCGGTGTGTGTCTTCTTGGACTTCTTTGTTTTGCTTTTGACGGCATTACTTAGTTATCTTTTGAAGGATTCTTGTTTATTCTTCTTGTTTCCTTTTGCAAGGATAGTCACTGGTCGTGACAAGAATAGCGTCTTTTGACACAATACGATTGAGTTAACGCGTTTACGCTATTGGGTGGATCTTTCGATCGCCCGCTAGGTTGGACAGTCTTGCAACTACCCTCTGCATTAGTGGAGAACCTGCCGCTCTCTTTCGTATAATTTGAACCAAAGCTTCATGGGTTCGAAGTTGAGGCGTTGGGGCTAACTGTAAACAGCAGTCCTAACATCCTTCTTCTTAATATTCAGAAAACATTACTGTTATCTGAATAGATCAGATTTCAAGAGGCACAACCCTCAGGAATCTATATCACCATTAGGGGGTTATCGTGTATTCATCTCTTGGTTACCCAAGAAACTCATGACAGAAAACCTTTAATCTAAATCTCGAGACTTGTTCGGCTAAATCCGCTTTTTTCATCTCATTGCTGAGATAATTTGGGCAAACTTCGCTGTCTTGGCGCCTTTTCGATTTAAACATTCAAAGAACTGAACCGACTCTTAACTTATCATACCTATAAAATAGTGCAACTGTGAATAACTGAAATACAACTTTATAAATATTCTGTCAAATTTGTCGCTTTCCAAAAGAGTTTTTGGTACACTAGAAACAATGACTTCAAAAATATTATTTTTCGATACTGAAACTACCGGCAACACCGCAGATGATGTCATCTGCCAGCTTGCCTACAAAAATGGCGAGGAGATTTTTTGTGAATTATATAAACCTGCAATTAAAATCCCGGCTGAAGCAAGTGCTGTACATCATATAACCAACAAGATGATTGCAGATAAATTGTCGTTTAAAGAAAGCGCTTCATATAAAATGCTTAAAGATCTATTTGAGAGTCAGGAGACACTCTCGGTTGCACATAATGCAAAATTTGATCTTGGTATGCTTGCGAAAGAAGAAATAATTCCCTCTCAAAGTATCTGCACACTTCGCATGGCGCGATATTTGGACAAAGAAAATAAATTACCCCGATATAACCTCCAATTTCTCCGCTATCACCTTGATATGGAAATAGATGCGCAGGCACATGATGCTCGAGGTGATGTTTTGGTACTCGAACAGCTTTTTCTTCGACTTGTGGAAGCCATGAAAAAAGAATTGGACACTGAAAATTTGGATGAGGTATATGTGAAAATGATTGATATTTCATCAAAACCTTCGCTTATGCATGCGTTTAACTTTGGAAAACACATCGGCAAGAAAGTCTCTGAGGTGGCACAGATAGATTCAGGATACCTCGATTGGATGCTCAAGCAAAAATTGCAGAATGAAGTAGAAGACGAAGATTGGATCTATACACTTAAACATTACTTGGGTAAACCTTAGGGCTTAGCGAAGATCGTTTGAGTATTACTGTTTTTGTTTACTTAGTCCGCTAAAATATTTAAAGCTTCGCCTAAAATATAAAACCTTCCTGATTTTTATAGTGCAAAGATTAAATGAAAAACCCTGATTTCTCAGGGTTTTGTTTTATTAGTTACTTTTCTTAAAGAAAGGGGGATTAACCCACCATGCAGTGTCGGGAATTCCCCACCATCCAATGCTATCAAAATTGCCAGCAAACAATTCACAATCTTCCCTGCTCTGATTATATGCTTCTTCAAAGGTTAGGTCTCCGGTGTCCACATATTTTTGCCCCAAATAATAGGCAAATTTAGGGTCACATGCCGGGCACAATAATACCGCACGGTCATAATTATTCACCTTCTTTTTTTCTATATATGACTTAGTATTTTCACAGCCAATATAAAAGAGGAAAAAGATGATTAGTCCTAAAATTTCTTTCATTAAAATAACATTTGATCTGAGGGGTATTATAGTACATTTACCGCTTTCTGTCTATCTCTAATATAGGTCTTGTTTCCTATGCCCTATACGCCAGCTCATGATATAATCAACAAATGCAAACGTTTCTCATTATTTTATTGGTCGTCATAGTTGTTGGAATCGTTGTTCTTATTTTTTTAATACTCAATAAGAAAAATAGTGATCCGAAAGAAAACAGTGGATTACAACTACTCCTACAGCAGATCAATGAACTCTCTCGGGTCGTTGATCAGAAAATGGGAGATTCACAGAAACAGATTCATGAGAGCATGAAGTTTCAATCAACGGAAACTGCGCGCATTGTTGCAGATATTACAGAAAAAATAACTCGCCTCGACGAAACCAACAAACAAGTCGTTTCTTTTGCCGATCAATTGCAAAACCTACAGGATATTTTAAAGAATCCAAAACAGCGTGGAATTCTCGGTGAGTATTATCTTGAAACACTTTTAAAAAATGTATTGCCGCCAAATTCATATCAAATGCAGTACGCATTCAATAATGGTGAAATTGTTGACGCTGCTGTCTTTGTGAAAGATAAGATCATTCCCGTTGATTCAAAATTCTCTCTTGAAAATTACAATCGCATTACCGAAGCCCGCGATCCGGGAGAAAAAGATCGTTTGGAAAAGTTATTTGTGAATGATTTGAAACTTCGCATTCAGGAAACAGCAAAATATATTCGTCCTGATGAAAACACGCTTGATTTTGCATTCATGTTTATTCCTCACGAAGCAATCTATTATGATTTACTTGTCGGTAAAGTTGGATTGAGTGATGATGAAAATCTGATTCAGCGTGCTGCGGGTAAATATAAAGTTATCATCGTCTCCCCAACCTCATTCCTCGCTTATTTACAAACGGTTCTCCAAGGACTCAAAGCTATGCAGATCGAAGAATCCGCAAAAGAGATCAAATCTCGTGTGGAAATGCTTGGTAAACATTTGTTTGCCTACGATAAATATTTCAAATCCGTCGGCAAAAATCTCGGTACAACCGTCAATCAATACAATCTCGCACAGAGCGAACTGCAGAAAATAGAAAAGGATGTACTTAAAATTACTGACGAGTCCGTTGGTATCGAACCAATACTTATTGAAAAACCAGTAAGCTCAGAAGAATAATAAAAAGCGTCCAGTTTGGACGCTTTTGTTTTCTTACTCTTCTTGTGTTGACCAATATACAGTTATATAATCCGCATCGTCACTTTCCCTTCCAGACCCTTTTGCAATATCTTTGACTGTATTGAAACCTGTTCTTAGTCCGAGTTTTTCAAACTCTTTTTCAACAAGTTGATAATATCGATCAGTGATGCTACTACCGATGCCACCAGGAACTTCTAAAGCATGATAATGGTCTTTCCCTTCATCAGCCGCTTTCTGTATTTGAGGAATTACTCGCTGAACAAAACTTCTTGCTTCCTCTTCTTCATCGTTGAGTCGCTTTTGCTCTTTCTCCTTCTTTTTTCTATTTTCCTCCTCTTCTTTTTCCTTCTCTCCTAATTCCACTTTTTTATGAAATACGTTAGTTCTTTTTTGTAAATCTTTTACAAATTCAGTATCCTTTACCATTACCTATTTTAATCAATTCTAAGTAGACATTACTATTACAATAATGATTTGTCAAATAACGAATACTATGATACTTTTTGTGTAGACAGTAGTTACTTTATATACAATGAACTTAGATAAAAAGCTTATTGAGCAAGCGGTTCTCCAACCTCATTTATTACTAAAAGATAAATATATAAATGCCCTCAAAAGGACGGTTAAGAAACTTGCAACAGGAGAATTGCGGGTTGCCAAAGAAGACAATCATACTAGAGCTGGGTATGCATGGAAAACAGAAAGTTGGCTTATTGACGCGATCTCACTTGCTGTTATTGCACACCAGTTTCCAGAATATAGATTGAGACAATTTGAATCAAAAAAGACTCTTAAAAAACAAGGTATTAGATCTTTAGTTGAGGAAACAGTACGCTATGGAGCTTTTGTTGATAGAAAATGTGTTCTCATGAAATCATTTGTGAATATAGGTGCTCATATCGGAGTCGGCAGTATGATTGATACCTGGGCAAGCGTTGGCGCTGGCGCTCAAATTGGAGTAGATGTACACATTTCTGGAGGAGTAAGTATTGGAGGTGTTCTTGAACCAAGACAGTCTTCACCGGTTATTATCGGAGATTATTGTTTTATTGGCGCACGATCAGTAGTATCCGAAGGTGTCCATATTGGTGAAGGATCAATCCTTTCTTCTGGAGTTACACTTTCTTCCTCTACTAGGATATATGATTCCAGGGGCGGTAAAACTGTAGAATTTGAAAAAGGAATCATACCAATCAACTGCTTGGTAATTCCAGCAACATATTCGAGAAGTTCTGGTACAAATCGTTTTTGCGCAGAGATTGTAAAATCAATTGATCCAGTTGTGCTTCGTGCCAAAGGAAAAACAGGTATCAATCAACTGTTGCGCGAGTTCAATGTATCGTTATAGAATTTTAAAAGCCCCGATATTCGGGGCTTTGTCTATATGGTTAAATGAAGTGCTTTTGCTTTTTTTCGGAGAATATCGATATCAGCCCAGGGATTTTTCTTTTCTTTCTCTTGCTTTTTTTGTTCTTTCTTGTCTCCTTTCTCTTTTAACGATACAGCTTTTGCGATATATGTTTTTTTCTTCTCAACAATAGTAAATAACATAGTTTGCCACGTAATATTATTATCAAAGATTTTGACCCTCCAGTCCTTAGGGGTAAAAGGAGTATCCTGAGAATAAACACTCAGCACGGGTTTCTTTCTGTAAGAAATTTTTATATCATTTCCGCCATGTTCCGTTTGACCAAAATCTCCATAGAAACTAAACCCGTAAAAATCTACCAGTTCTTTATTTGAGTTGGTATGAAAATCATGTTCATGATAATACGTCTCTGTACCGGCTTCTTTTAAGATCTCCAATGTAAAATTAAGGAATTTTATCAAAAGTTTTTCCCTTTCCTTAATTTTCTTTTGGAGTTCCTGTGCTTCAGTCGCAGTCTGACTGTATCTTGTATACTCATTCATTTTTAATGAATCTTTTGTCTGAATGCAGAGTATCATGAGAACACAGTAGTGTCAATTTCTATATCTTCTTCACTTCTTCCCCTAAAATTGAATGGGTTTCGCTGATTGGTCGCAGTTTTGAGAATAACACCAATCCAAGTGAAAGCAGTGCAACATTTTTTATAATGTACTGCCCTGTTAGATTTGGCACCAACCAACCATCCCAGACTTCATTTGGCAGCATAAATAACGGCATGACTGTCGTAAACAAGTGGAATAGCAGTATCGCAAACGTAATGCGTTCAAGTTTTGGAATAAGGATCATAAATCCGATAATCACTTCAAAAACTCCGAACCATGTTAGAAATGTATTCGGTTCAATCCATCCAAGAAATGTTACTTGGAGTAGATGAACCACCAGTGGTCCTGCGGGACTCAATAAAAAAACTTTGAGTATTCCAAACCAGAAAAATATTATAAATAACGCAACACGTGCGATCGTATTTGAATATTTTCTTAAAAAATAAATAAATTTTCTATCAAATTGTTCTAATGAGTGAATCATATAAAGTAGTATACCTGCACACATATTTTTAAGCAATTAAAGTAAATGTACTGGTATACCGAAAAATGTTAGAATACGAGTATGAGTTTTGGAAATGAAAATAATTTTAATAAAGGGCTTGAAAAACAAAGAATTCTCAATGAGATCAAGGATAACCCCTATGAACCACTAAAATTCATATTGGGAATTGAAAATGTAAAAAACGCAGAAGAACTAATAGATAAATTATCAAAAGTTGAAACTAATGCAGGTTTTGAAAATGTTTTTGAAAAACTTAAAGTTTTAACAAACCTTAAGGAGATAAAAGTTGTATTTAAATCTATAGATTATTTAGGTGATTTACAAGAAGGGGAACTTTATCACTCAATGGCGCAATACAGTGCAGCAAGAAAGACACTACAAATCGATAGTACCTATGCTAATGTTGCGGAGGTTGGTGATTTTTACACAACTATATTACATGAGCTTTTTCATCATGTTTTTAGAGGTGCTGATATTGCATCAGGTGTGAATATAATTTATGCAATTCCAGATGTAAAAAATACTATTCATAAATTACCAATACATAATAAATACAGGCATCTTTTTCAAACAATTCTCAGTAATATATCTAAGGAAGAGATTGATAATCACTATGGTTTAAGTTCTGTAGATGAGTTTATTAGTGAATCTTATTCAAATCCAAAATTTCAAAATTTCTTAAAGTCAGTCAATCTAAAAAAGGATAAAAATATTACTAAAAAAACAATTGATTTACTTCTTTCAGTCGTAACACTAAATGTACGAATTATATCTAATAAAATCTCTGAAGAAGATGCTTTTAGCGCATTCAAAAATATTGACCTTAATGCTTTGGATTTATTAGAAGATTTTGAAGAAAATATAAAAGCCGTAAGAAACAAAGAGTAGCTTTTATATTTTCGAAAAAAATTAATTGGTATATTCCTCGCGCTAGGGCGAATTGGTGACTCTACAGAGAATCGAACTCTGATTTGATCCTTGAGAAGGATCCGTCCTAACCGTTAGACGATAGAGCCATGGAATGTATTAACGGTGCGATTGTAGCATAAAAATTTGTTATTGAAAAACAAAAAGCGTCTCTACGGACGCTTTTAAAAGATATATGCTTATACAAGAACTACTTCAGCTTGAGGTTTCAAGATCTCTGTTGCTTTTGAATACGGAATAATTTCGAGGACCGTGAAGGTTAGCGCATTCCCATTTACTCCATACTGCCCTGATTCACCCTTTTTTTTACCAAAAAGTTTTTTGCCTAGTGGTGAAAACAAAGATAAGACGTTACCGTTTATCCCAACACTTACACTTTCGACAAAAAATGTCTTTTTTTTATCACCTAAAAGAATTTCAACTCCATTGCCGAGACACACCATTTGGGTTTGATCTTTCGGAACACTAACATGAGAATATTCAAGAATTTTCTCAATCTCATTTACTCTTTTTTCTAAGACCTGAACACTTGCCGCGTGTGTGCTTGCATCTTGCTGTGCGTCAATGTGTTTACCTCCAGTTCCATGACTGAGTAATCCTTTCAATTCTTCTCTTTTGGTATCCCGTTCTTTTTCAAGAAATCTTGCGGTATTTTTAGTCAAAAGATTTTTATAGCTCTGTAATAGTTCGTTCTCCTGCATATACTAGGTACTTGGGTCTGAAGATGATTATACATATACAAACAATATTGTCAATAATTTTTTAGTTGAAATTTCTTGTATTTAACGTCTATAAACGATATTATGGAGAGTATGAAATTTATAGAAAACATTTTAAAAAGGAAAGAAGCATCTCCGGAAAATAAAGAGATCTTT
>CALRET010000029.1 GCA_943356375.1 Candidatus Nomurabacteria bacterium
AATTGAAGGATTTTTTGGATATCTGAAGATAACCACTTCGCCACGAACAGGGTCTCGGAAATTGTAGGAGAGTTCATCTACGATTAAATACTCTTTGTCATTAAAGGAAGGGAACATAGAGAGCCCAGAAACAACAAATGGTTGCATGATAAACATGCGAATTGGTATGACAATAGCGAGTGAGATAACAATAAACTTAAGTAGTTCCCAAAACGAATTTTCTTTTTTCTCTTCCATAATTTCAGTTATTTTACCACACTTATCTTATTGACACCACTATCATTAGTATTGTGTGGTGAATATAGGGTATGGAGTATGAAATGTGCATGGTACACTTTTTGATATGTTTTACATTTTTGGTTTAGGAAATCCAGGGGATGAATATAAAAATACTCGGCATAATAGCGGACGACTGGTTCTCGATGCTATTTTTAAAAAATATGGTTTTTCAGATTGGAAAATGGATTTAAAATCTAAATCTATTATTTCAAAAGGAGAAATTGCCGGAGAAAGTATTGTGCTTATTAAACCGGATACTTTTATGAATAATTCAGGAAATAGTGCTATGGCCTTTGTGGACACACCTAAAAAAAGAGAACGGACAGTGGTTATTTATGATGATATTGATTTGCCGATCGGAACTCTGAAGATCTCATATAATCGCGGTGATGGTGGACATAATGGACTTGCATCAGTTATTAAGAAATTGAAATCAAGGGAATTTGTTCGTATGCGTGTCGGTGTTGCACCAACAACCCCAAGTGGAAAGATAAAAAAACCAAGCGGAGAATCTGCGGTGATAAAATTCTTGATGGGGGATTTTAAAGAATCTGAAGAAAAGGAATTCAAGAAGATTTCGAAGAGAATAATGGAAGCGCTAGAGACTTTTGTTTTGGACGGGAAAGACAAAATGATGAGTGTGCATAATTAGATAATAGCTGGTAGATTACAGCTGATAGGTTAATACAAAACCCCGGTGTGGCTAAGCCACACCGGGGTTTGTTGTGTATTTCCTACAAGCTATCTCCCTTCGGAGAGATCTCCCGTAGGGAGACAAACTACCAACTACTATCTGTTTACGCTGCCACTGCTTCTGCTGGTGCGAGAGTCATTCGATGTTCTTTTGCGTCAAAGAGAGTGATTGAGAATGGGTATGTTTTACCAAGTTCCAATTTTTCACGGAGTTTTACTTCTGTGCCAAAGAGAGAATTGTGGACGAGTCCAGCAACACCTTCTTGGATTGAAACAAGTGCGCCATGTTTGTTGAATTTAATGACCACACCTTTGACAGTATCACCTTTTTTCAACTTACCTTCGTATTCAGTCCATGGGTTTTCTTTAAGGGCTTTGATTGAAAGAGATACTTTACCATCTTTCACTTCGATTACTTTCGCTTGGATTTTTTGTCCGAGTTTGAATAGTGTTCGAGGATCCTCAACGAGTCCCCAGTCGAGTTCTGAAATGTGTACGAGTCCCTCTAGACTGTCGCTGATCTTCAAGAATACTCCGAAGTCTACGATACCTGCGACAGTCGCATCTACGACATCACCGACAGCAAATTTGCTGACCATTTCTTTTCGTTCTTCAGGGTTGTTGTCTTTTTCAGAAAAGATAAGTTTTCCTTCTTTTGGTAACGATGAGAAGATAATAACGTGGAGTTTTTGTCCAACGAGTTTTTTCAATTCTTTCAAGATTTTATCCTTGTCAGAATCTTCTACACGAGGGTAATTTTCAGGTTTAAGTTGTGATGCGGGGAGGAATCCTTGGATACCTTGCCATTCGAGGATGAGTCCACCCTTGTTCGCATCTTTAACAGGAAGTTCGAGAACAATTTTGTCTTTCATGGCAATCTCCGCTTCATTCCAGATAAGTGCTTGCTTCGCTTCTTTTAATGATAGCTCGATGTATCCTTCGTCGTTTTCAACACTAACTACTTTTGCTTTAACAATGTCGCCAATATTAGCTTTTTTGATAATATCGCGTGCATTTAAAAATTCTCGCCCGTAGATAATACCAGTTCCATATGGAGCAAGGTCGATATAAATAGCCGCCTTGTCGATAGCGATTACTGGTCCTTCTATAAGCGCGTCGAGTTCTGGACGAAATGGCCCACTCTCAATCGCTAGTTTTAATTGTTCTTCATTTTGCATATAAATTTAAAATCCGCACGCAGGCGGATGGTCGGTGCGCTATTTTTCTAGGGAAAAATAGCGCACCTGGGCTTCGGGTATCCCTCGCGTCATATAATTCGTAGTGCGAGGGAGGGTTATTCCGAAGGGTCCGTTGCTAAATCTGAACCTCCACACACTACTATATATACAGAGAAAATGCAATAGGATTGACTAGTTTGATAAATATCCAGTCCTTATTTTTTTGATTCAATCAGGAATGATTTATCCGGTTGATAGCTGAGGGTGAAATGACGCATACTGGTATCGGCAAAAGGGGTTACATAAAACCGATCAGCATGAGTAAAAAATACCTGTGCTTCGTCAGCATTTAAATTTTTTAAAAAAGAAACCGCGAATGATGCGTACTGATCATCGCTTTCATAGCTCACATAGTTCCCGTTAATGCTGTCATTAGTGATCATATAATATGTGTATATTTATAATAGTACTAGTATACTATATATCTAGTTTTTCTATCAGATGTATAGTAAAAAACACTATTGTTTACTCTTCATTTTTTTGCTATAATAGAGTACATGATTATCTCATATCTCGGCAAACAATTTTTTAAACTGTCATTCGGCGACACGGTTCTTGCATTTAATCCGATCAGTAAAGATTCAAAAAACCCGGTCAAACCGTCAAAATTTGGTGCGGATATTGTGCTCGGTTCAACGAACCATCCGGATTACAACGGCTTTGAGATGACTGCGCATGGCGAGACCGTACCGTTTATTATTGATGGTCCAGGGGATTATGAGGTGAAGGGAATTGCTATTAAAGGCCTTCTTTCTGAATCACAGGTTGGCGGGACACATCACGTAAATACTATTTATACACTTTCTTTCGATTCTATTTCTATTTGTTTTATCGGTGCACTTGGAAATGAAAAAGTTTCTCCGGATACACTCGAATTATTAGGTTCTCCTGATATACTGTTTATTCCTATCGGAGGTAATGGAGTTCTCACACCCGCATCTTCTGCAAAATTTGCATTAACACTCGACCCAAAACTCATTATTCCAATGGATTATGGAGATGAAATGACTTCTGATGCACTCAAAATATTCTTCAAAGAAATTGGAGAAGAAAAAGTTGCACCAGTAGACAAACTGACACTCAAGAAAAAAGATCTTGAAGGAAAAGAGGGCGAGGTTGCTGTGCTCTCTTACTAAATAAATAACACCTATGCAAAAACATATAGAAAAACTTCAACAGAAACCATATCATATACGCAAAGCACTTTTTTATCTTGCGGTAGGCACTTCTATGGCACTTATTGTTGGGTTATGGGTTAGATCACTGAACACTCGTGTTGCAGAAACTTTGCAACAAGAAAAAATACAAAGAGAATTTCGTCCATTTTCACTTTTTTCAAAATCAATTTCTAATACGTATACATCAACGAAAGAAGCAGTGGGAGGATTTTCCGATGGACTTTCTGCGACAGTCGGCGGAGCACCGTTAGTAGAAGGAGAAAATAACCAAGCTGTCCAGATGAGTACTGAAGCTGAAATCGTACCAGAAATTTAATATTTTTTTAATACTTATATATACGAAAGCATATGGCAAAAAAGCAAGAAGAATCAGTTCCACAAGAGATCAAGCGAGACGGAATAGTTCCCGCAAATATCGTCTCAGAAATGAAGACATCGTATTTGAGCTATGCTATGTCAGTCATTATGTCTCGTGCACTTCCAGATGTGCGAGATGGATTGAAACCTGTGCACCGCAGAATTCTTTTTTCAATGCATGAATTGGGACTAACTGCTTCTTCTCGTTTTCGAAAATCGGCGGCGGTAGTTGGAGACGTGCTTGGTAAATACCATCCACATGGAGACAGTTCAGTGTACGATGCCATGGTAGGTATGGCACAAGAATTTTCATATCGCTACCCGCTCGTTATGGGACAAGGAAACTTTGGTTCAGTTGATGGTGATGCAGCTGCGGCAATGCGTTATACAGAAGCAAAAATGGCTAAGATTTCATCTGAGATTCTTCGTGACCTTGAAAGAGATACTGTTGATTTTCGTCCAAACTATGATTCAACTCGCAAGGAGCCCATTGTTTTTCCATCGGCTGTTCCAAGTCTTCTTTTGAATGGAACGCTCGGTATTGCGGTTGGTATGGCGACGAACATTCCTCCGCACAATCTAGGGGAAGTAGTTGATGCAACTGTGTATTTGATCGAAAATGAAGATGCGACTACTGAAGATTTAACCCAGTTTGTTAAAGGACCAGACTTTCCAACCGGAGGTATTGTGTATGGTGAAAAAGATTTACTTCATGCATATGGTTCAGGCCGCGGTGGTGTAGTCACTCGAGGAGTTGCGGAAATTGTTGAGCAAAAGAGTGGACAATCTCAGATTGTTATTACTTCTATTCCATATCGTGTGAATAAATCAGATATGATTATGGCTATTGCCGACCTTGTTCGTGAAAAGAAAATCGAAGGCATTAAAGGTATGCGTGATGAATCGACTAGAGACATCCGCGTCGTGATTGATTTAAAAACAGGTATTCATCCGCAGAAAGTATTGAATTATTTATATAAACACACACAACTTGAAACCAACTTTAATTTCAACGTCGTTGCACTGGTTGATGGAGCTCCACAAACGCTCTCACTCAAATCAATTCTCTCTGAATTTATTCTACACCGACAGGTTGTGGTTAAGCGTCGCACCGCATTTGATCTTAAAAAAGCAAAAGACCGAGAACACATTCTCTTGGGTCTCAAGAAAGCACTCGATCATATTGACCGAGTAATTACCGTGATTCGTGGATCAAAAGATACTGCTACTGCAAAGGCAAATTTGATGAAAGAATTCAAATTCAGCGATCTCCAGGCCTCTGCAATTCTTGAAATGAAACTTCAAAAACTCGCTGGACTCGAACGAAAAAATGTTGAGACAGAACTTGCTGAGAAACAAGCACTTATTAAAGAACTGGAAACTCTTCTCGCAAGTCCAAAGAAAATCAAAAAAGTTATTTCAGATGAATTGATTGAAATAAAAAATAAATATGGCGACGAACGCCGAACTAAAGTTGTTAAAGGTGGAGTAAAAAATATTTCTATTGAAGACTTGATTCCAGAAAAGGAATCAGTACTCGTATTCACCGCAGGTGGATATGTGAAGCGTACCGATCCAACCGAATATCGTAGCCAGCACCGTGGAGGAGTTGGGGTTGTTGATCTTGAAACAAAAGAAGAGGATTTTGTCACCATTTTACTTAATGCAAATACCCACGATGATCTTCTTTTCTTTACAAACCTGGGCAAGGCATACCAGATGAAAATGTACGACCTCCCGGAAGGAAAACGCGCGACCAAAGGAAAATCAATCATGAATTTCTTGTCTCTTTCAACAGAAGAAAGAGTGACATCTATTTTACCAGTATCAAAACAAGCAAAAGAAATTGCCCCGTATCTCATGTTGGTGACTAAACAGGGCGTTGCAAAGAAAATGTCCACAGAGAGCTTTAAAGACGTTCGTCGATCAGGGATTATTGCGATTCGTCTTGATAAAGGAGATGAACTGCAGAGCGCACTTCTTGTTGATAAAGGAGATGAAATAATGCTCGCGACCGAACTCGGTCAATCAATTAGATTTAAAGAATCTGACGTTCGAGAAATGGGACGAACTGCCGGCGGAGTGACTGCTATGAAATTTGGTAAAGCAGATCACCTTGTTGGTGTTGATGTAATAACTAAAGATAAAAAAGACGGAGCGTTCTTAGTGATGACGGCAAACGGATTGGGTAAGAAAACACTTCTTAAAGAATATAAAGTACAGAAGCGTGCAGGATCTGGTATTAAAACTGCAAAATTAACAATAAAAACAGGGAAACTTATTGTTGCAAAAATAGTATCAACTGAAGAAGAACTGATCGCTATGTCTCAAAAAGGACAAGTGATTCGTGTACCACTCGACACGATTCCAAAACTTGGACGACAGACACAAGGAGTATCTATTATGAAGTTGCGTCCAGGGGATACTATTGCGTCTCTCACTTGTTTCTAAGAAATGTTAAATTTAAAATTACAAGTTACAAATGAATGATACATTTAAGAATTTTATAATTTAAAAATTCATTTGTACTTTGTAAATTGCAATTTATAATTGCATATATGATATACTCTATAGGTATAAACTAGAACCTAAAACCTAGCCCCTAGCCCCTAGAACCTAACACCTAGTTCAATGATTTCATTTACTAAACCAGAAGACAACTTAAAAGAATTGCGCCTTCAAGATGGTATGCAGGTTGTTGACCTTGGTGCAGGAGCTGGTTCGTATGCAAAACCTTCTGCGCGAATGGTTGCACCGGGTGGTACTGTTGTCGCGGTTGAAGTACAACGTGAACTCCTCGACAGATTGAAACTAGAATGCGAAAGAGAAGGAATAAAAAATCTTGAAGTCATTTGGGCAAATATTGAAAAATTAGGTGGAACAAAACTTCGTGATGCGTCAATGGATCGTGCAATACTTTCAAATGTTCTTTTTCAGGCAGATGACCAACTTGGTACGATACGAGAAACTGCACGAATATTGAAACCAGAAGGACTGTTACTTTTTATTGATTGGTCCGATTCATTTGCGGGAATGGGGGATTTGTCGCCAAAACTTATTTCACCTACTGATGCGCAAAACCTATTTGAAAGTAATGGATTTGTATTTGAAAAGAAAATTGAAGCAGGGTCGCATCATTATGGGATTATTTTCCGCCGAAAAGGTGTATAATTGATATATGTTTGGAAAAATGTCTACATTTCAAATAGTGCTCGTCATTGTATTCATTTTAGGTACGATTATTGGCATGCTTATGTTTTCTGGAAAAATTCCTACTCCGGGTGGCAAGGATACTGTCGGTATTACCGGTAGAGTCAGTATGTGGGGAACGATTCGAGGTGAAGAAATGCGTGAAGTTGTCGAAGCCATCAATAAAGCAAATGAAGGGTTAAATTTCGCGTATTCGTATCACAATCCCAATACAATAAACCAAGAATTCATCGAGGCCCTCGCTTCAGGTATCGGACCTGATCTTCTGCTGGTTTCAAATGCAACTTTCTCACGATTCTCAGATAAACTTCTCGTTATCCCGTATGTCAATTTTCCTGAGCGTACTTATATAGATACATTTGTCCGTGGTGCAGAAATATTTTTGAATAAAGAGGGAATTATTGCTATGCCGATCGCGATCAATCCTCTCGTTTTGTATTACAATGTCAGCACTTTGGAATCAAACGGTATTGCGGTAGCACCAAAATATTGGGATGAAATACTGGCATTAGTGCCAAAACTAACTAAAAAAGATCCAGCGCTTAATATTCTCGAGAGTACTATCGGATTTGGGTCGTTTGACAATGTTGCTAATGCAAAAGACATTGTGTCTCTTCTTATCATGCAGACAGGGAATGCTATTGTGGGGACTGATAAAAATATTTATCTTAAATCAGAAGACTCAAGAGGTGAGTACAAGTCGTCTCAAGCACTGACATTTTTTACACAATTTGCAGATCCATCAAATACTGCGTATAGCTGGAACAGGGTTTTACCAAACACAAAACAATTTTTTATCAGCGGGAAGAGTGCGTTTTATCTAGGATACGCGGATGAGTTGTTTGAGATTCAAAATAAAAATCCAAATCTTGATTTTGATATTGCCATGGTTCCGCAAGCACGCGGTAGCGCAGTCCTTTCTTTTGGAGACATGCTTGCTGTATCAGTCGTCAAATCTTCTAAAAACCCAACAGGTGCATTTATGGTTTCTCAGGCACTCTCAAGTTCTTTGTATGCAGATCAAATTGCAAAGAGACTTTCTCTTGCGCCGGTACGTCGTGACCTTGTTGTCAAACCGGCATCAAGTCCGTATTTGCAAATATTTTTTAACTCAGCACTTGTTGCTCGTGCATGGCCTGATCCGTATACAGAAAAAACTGATCAAGTATTCAAAGATATTATTGACGGAGCAAACACTGGCAGGTATCGCAATGGGTATGAAATGGTAAACGAATTACAAAATCGTCTGAGTTTGTTAATTAAGAAATAAAAAACATGCGTCCATCTTATAAAATTATACTGCTTACAATACTCGTTTCATCACTTCCAATGCTTGCACTCGCCGGGTT
>CALRET010000030.1 GCA_943356375.1 Candidatus Nomurabacteria bacterium
CGGCTTTTCTTCGGGAAGAATCTCGTTCACCCATTTGACTGCTGTCGACATGTCTTCTTTTGCAAATGACCCGCCAATACCAAATCCTTCAAACTCGCGCCCCGCACTTGTTTTCATGTCAGCAATTATTTGTGCAGATTTTTTTCGGAGATCTTCATCGCGACCACCTTGAACAATACCGAAAAGTGCTTGAGGATTTCTTCCTTTCTCTTTCCCCTCTTCCTGCAATTTTTCATGTTCATCCAAACATCTCTTTGCCCATGCATGTGTACGATCGAGTGCTTCACCCTGATATTTCAAATCCTCAGCCGGAGACGTACATTCGTCGAATGCGAAAATAATATCAGCACCCAAATTGTTCTGAATCTGGATTGATTTCTCCGGAGTTATATAATGCATCGATCCATCGAGGTGTGATTTAAACGAAACACCGTCCTGTCCGATTTTTGCGAGTCGCGGCGCATCACTATCATCAAATCGTTCCGGGATCATGAGTGACGGATCAGTTATCTGAATAACTTTTGAGATATTTTTTCCATATGCAGCACCAAGAGAGAAAACTTGGAATCCTCCGGAATCGGTCATTGTCGGTCCTTCCCAATGCATAAATTTTCCAAGCCCCCCAGCACCGGCAACAATTTCATCTCCCGGCTGCAAGTACAAGTGGTAAGTATTTCCCAAAACCACCTGCGTGCCTGCATTCTTCACTTGTTCAGGGTTGAGAGATTTTACTGTCCCTTTTGTACCAACCGCAACAAAAGTAGGTGTCTGTATTTCTCCATGTGGTGTCTGAAATATACCTGCTCTCCCTAATGCATTCGGTATTTTTTTAATTATAGAAAAATTAAACTGCATAAAAAATTATTTAACAATAAATACTTGAGTCAGTTCATGAATATTCACCGGACTTGAAAGAAGAATAGTCTGCCCAGGATCTCTCGGATCTGAAATAATTTTTTCAGCAGTTGCTAGTAGTTCATGAGATTCACCAGGAACGATGACGCGCATACCTTCAGTAAACACAACATTCTGTGGAAGATTTATTTCAAAACCACCACCACCTCTTCCGACGAGTGTCGTCCACAGGCTGTTCAATTCAACAATCCCATCTGTTTTCACTCCTGGCGCAGAGTATAGTGTAACCCGTGAAGAATTTTCATACACATCGCTTACATACCCAATAGGTATAACACCATACGCCTTAACAACAGCACCTTGTCGTATATTTGTATCTTTTCCTGTATTCACGATAATCGTATCGTAAAGTGACACACCAGGTCTTACAATAATGTCCGCTAGTACCACCTCCTGTGGATAAGAAACTCGTCCTAAAAGTTCACGTAGACTATCGATCTCTTTCTGATGTTCATTAACTGATTGCACCTCAAGATTTAACCGGGCAATCTCTTCTGAAAGTCGTATATTTTCTGAAACTAAATATGCCTTGGTTCTTTTCCTTTCTCTCCATGATTCAACGCTAGAATCCATATTACTTGCCCCACTAAATAACGGTGCGAATACATAGTGAACTCCTCGAGCTATTCCACCAAACACTGGTTTTCGATATATCAAAACAAGTACCACAACAATACTTATACTTGCAATAATATATATTTTCTTATTTCTCTCTTTTTTATTTTGGAGGTAACTCATTTTGTGCCGTTAGTAATACTTCTCTGTAATATTCAATGTCTTCTAAAATAATACCGGTTCCTCGAGCAACAGCCGTCAGTGGATCTTCGGCAATGTAAATCGGAATGCGAAGTGTGTGCTCGAGCACCTGTCCTAATCCATGCACTAATGCACCACCGCCAATAAGAACAATACCATTTTTCATAACATCAGATAAAATTTCAGGTGGTGTGGTTTCAAGCACTTCTTTGATACCATCGATCAAATTTGCAAAAGATCCCGCCATAGCACCTCGCAAATCACTATCAGTAATAATAACTGCACGCGGTAATCCAGTAACTAAATCTCTCCCGCGAACTTCAGCTTCCATATGCGAATCACTCGCCACAGAACCGATAGCGATCTTTGCAGACTCTGCAGTCTTTTCTCCGATCAATAATTTAAATTCTTCTTTGAGATACGTAATGATATCTTGATTGAGTTTATCGCCCGCGATTTTCAAACTTTTTGAATTCACTACACCAGCAAGGGAAATAATCGCAATATCAGTTGTCCCGCCGCCGATATCAACAATCATGGAACCTGTTGGTTCTTTGATTGGTAACCTGACACCAATTGCTCCAGCCATCGGTTCTTCAACAATATACACTTCTCGCGCACCAGCATTCTTTGTTGCATCATAGACTGCGCGAATTTCAACATTAGTAACGCCAGACGGCACACCGACAACAACACGTGGCCGAAAAAATTTCGGAGAAATTTTTTCGGCCTTGTTCACTAGATATGACAACATTTCTTCTGTCACTTCAAAATCAGAAATCACCCCATCAACAAGCGGTCGAACCGCCTTGATATGTGGAGGAGTTCTCCCAAGCATCTGTTTTGCCTGATCCCCAACGGCAACGATTCGTCCCGTTTTTTGATTCACAGCAACAACAGACGGTTCATTAATAACGATGCCGTGCCCCTTTAAATAGACCAGCGTGTTGGCGGTTCCAAGGTCGATTCCGATATCATTTGAAAATAGGTTGTAGATTTTTTTAAACATAAGGAAAAACTAGGGTTTAGGGTCTAGCGTATAGGAAATACAATGCCAAACTAGAGTGAATATAGCATGGAATTGGCTGGATTGAAATTGATTGACAAAAGACAATTAATATTATATACTCATTAATAGATTATTACAGTATGCACAATGAAAAAGTTAATTATTATAGAAGGACACACTTTAGAAAAAACAAGAGATGGGCTTAAGGAAATCTTAGCAGTCTATGAAGAACAGAGTCTGCCAGTTGAATACATTGAGGCTCGCAATAAGACTTTTGCAGAGACTACAAAAATTATAAAAGCAGTGTGCACAGAGGGTCCGGAAAACTGTGTCCTTTTATTTGCTGGAAACAATCTAAACATGCTCCAATATTCGCAGAAAATTGCAAGAAAAAGAATCGATGCAGACAAACTCTTCGGAACAACCGGACAACTCACCGATCTATGGACTAAATCTGAATCAAAAAAAGAATCAGATATGATCCAAATGGCGTTAGGAGCAATTCTTTCAATAACTGAAGGGTATGAAATGAAACGATTTGTACCCGCTTAATAATACAAGCGCCTCGTAAGAAAGGCGCTTTTAATATGCCTTTGCGAACAAAACTCTTTTTGTAGAAGATAAGCCGGTTTTAATACACTTCCCCACTTCTTCTTTAGCATCCATCGGTATGCAGCGAATTGTTGCGCTGGTCTCCTCTTTAATTATTTTTTCTGTTTCAGAGGTTTCGTCCCAATGTGCGAGAACAAATTTTCCATTTTCAATCGATGCCGTAAACTCGTCCCAGGTGTTTGCATGCACAGTGTTTGAATCCAATCGATGCTTTGCTGTATCGTATAAATTTTTCTGAATAGCATCTGCAAGTTCTGTCACAACACGAGAAATTTCTCCATCTGTTTTTGCAATTATTTTTTCACCAGTATCTCTGCGGACTAAAACACACTGTCCAGCCGCAATATCTTTTGGTCCATACTCAATTCGTATTGGCACACCTTGTTTTTCCCAATCAAAAAATTTCTCTCCGATTCGAAGATGTCCTCGTTCATCAACAGCGATACTGTGCGCAGGAAACGCAGAACTATTTTTTTCAATTTCCAAACGGAGTTCGTGTGTTTTTTCTAAAATAGCTTCTTTATTGTCCGCATTAAATACCGGCACAATCACTACTTTAATTGGAGCGATTTTAGGCGGGAGCACCAGTCCTTTATCATCACTGTGTGTCATGATCAATCCACCGATTGAACGTGTTGAAAGACCCCAACTGGTCTGCCATGCATATTGAAGTGTATTGGTCTCATCAAGAAATTTAATGTCGAATGCTTTTGCAAAATTATCACCAAGATTGTGTGAGGTTGCGAACTGTAGCGCTTTGCCATCCTGCATCATCGCTTCACAGGTATATGTATGAAGTGCGCCAGCGAATTTTTCAGATTCAGATTTCTTGCCAGTAATTACCGGAATTGCCATATAAGTCGATGCAAACCAATCATACGTAGATAACATTTTCCGCGCAAAAATATCCGCCTCATCAACAGTTTGATGTACGGTGTGTCCTTCTTGCCAGAGAAATTCTGTTGTCCGCAAAAATGGTTTCGTGCGAAGTTCCCAGCGAATCACATTTGCCCATTGATTGATAAGGAGTGGTAGATCACGATATGAACGAATCCAATCTTTATACGTCTCATACATAATAGTCTCAGATGTCGGGCGAATCACCAGTGGTTCCTCTAACTTCTCACCACCTGCATGTGTCACGACAGCGACTTCAGGAGCGAATCCTTCCACATGCGCTGCTTCACGTTTTAAAAGTCGTTCTGGAATAAGTAATGGGAAATATGCATTTCGTACTCCATAGTCTTTGAATTTCCCATCGAGAACACTTTGGATCTGCTCCCAAATGGCATAGCCGTTTGGCTTGATCACCATACACCCTTTCACCGAAGAATATTCTGCGAGATCTGCTGCACGAATAATATCCAGATACCACTGTGAGTAATCAGTGGCGCGAGGAGTAATTGCTTTTTCATCTGCTTCACGAGAGCGAGTTTCTTTTTCATTCATATTCATACATAGTAATCTAAAATGATCTTCGGGTCAAAGGATATTACAATAAAAACGATTGACAGATAGAGTATGTCTGGTGTATGATTGCAAACAGTCCCAGTAATTCACAATTAAATAAACCCAACACAAAAAAACAACACACATGACGCAAAACCCAACCGCAGAAGAGGTATCTGTCAGCCCACAATTGGCAGAAAAGGTAAAATCTCTATTTACCTTCCAGGTTACCGGAGTTGAAAAACAACGGCAATCTTGTTATGAACTACTCAGATCACTTCGACTTGAAGGATTGATTGGAGAAAAAGACAAAGAAATCATCAATTTCCAATGTGATGAAGGAGAAACTGGAATACTCAAAACAGAGTACACTCCGGAAATCCACACGAAAGAATTCGTCAAAACTCGCCCCTCACGAGGAATCAGGTTTTGTCACTTACGTGATGCAATGCTTTTTGCTCAAGAATCTGCAAATAAAAGAAAATTTGAAATTCATCCCGAATTAGCAAATTGCATCTTTACTTTCTGGGGATCAAAAACCCCCATCAAAGATAGTGCTACAGGGTTCATGAAAAAACACGTTATTTGTGTTAGTTTCGAGGAAACCGATACGCCCGGGGTATACAAACCCATGGTATACGGACTTCCCCTATCAGAATTGTTTGAAGGAGAATACTCTGACAAACCAAAATTCTGTATGATGGCACAAGTCACCTATGACACCGTCCGAAACTACCGAAGGAAAACTCCTCTCTCTACTGAGGATTAAACACACACCCCGCACTTTGCGGGGTTTTATTATGTCGAGCGTTTAATACTAGTGAGTCCAGAGCTCTGCTCTGGAGGTCATTAATATACGTTATACTAGTTTGGAGATAACCCACATAAACATCTTGCAATTCATATCAATCTCTGTTAGAATCCTCCTATCTATGAAGACACAAGACACAAATATCGAAAAAATGCTTGCGGCGGGAGCGCATTTTGGCTATTCAAAAACACGCCGACACCCAAGTGCATCACCATACATTATAGGCACAAAAAATCGTACAGACCTCTTTGATCTCTCAAAAACAAGTGAGAGTCTTGATAAAGCGAAAAAGTTTGTTGCTGATCTCGCAAAAGAAGGAAAAACAGTCCTTTTTGTCGGGGTTAAACCTGAGGCTCGAGAAGCGACAAAAAACGCAGCACTATCAATCGACATGCCCTACGCACTTGATCGATGGATCGGTGGCACACTTACTAATTTCCCAGAAATCAAACGTCGAACTCAAAAACTCGAAGATTTGAGAGAAAAGAAGGCAAAAGGTGAACTCGATATGTACACAAAGAAGGAACGTCTCGGTATCGACCAGGACATCGAAAAACTTAGTCGTTATTTTGCTGGACTAGTGTCTCTCAAAAAAATGCCTGAAGCAATAGTTATTGTTGATATTAAAAAAGAACACATCGCTGTAGCAGAAGCAAAGATGATGGGAATCCCTGTTATCGGCATCGCAAACACTGATTGTAATTTGAAAGAAGTTGAGTATGCTATTCCTGCAAACGACTCATCTCGTGGAAGTATTGATTTTATTGTTTCTTCACTCGCGGGTGCGTATACTGCAGGTAAAAATTAATTTGTTATTAATATAATCGCACGTTCGTTTTTTCGATTGTGCACACACATATAATATGTCAAACACCATTTCAGTGGAACAAGTAAAAGAACTCCGAGACGCTACTGGCGTTTCAGTCATGCAGTGCCGAAAAGCACTTGAGGAAGCAGAAGGAGATATGGAAAAAGCACTTCTCGTACTCAAAAAGAAATCCACTGATATAGCAGCAAAGAAAGCTGACCGCGAAGCGAAAGATGGTGTGGTTATTATAAAAAAAGGAGAAGGAAAAGTTGCAGTTCTTATACTTAACTGCGAAACTGATTTCGTTGCAAAAAATGAAGATTTCCTTGTTGTTGCAAATTCTCTCGCGGAAACAGCACTCGCTGAGGGAGTAGAGAAAACCAAAGAGATTGCTACAGAAAAAATCAATCTTATTGTTCAGAAAATCGGAGAAAATATTCAGCTCGGTACAATTGAAATATATGAAGGTTCCCCTATTGGAATCTACACACACAATACAAAGCTTTCTGTTATGTGTATCCTTGCTGGAGGTACAGAAGAACTCGCACGAGATATTGCTATGCATACAGCAGCGATGAAACCGTCATTCACCACCCGAAACGACATTCCTACTGATGTTCAAACACAAGTGCGAGAAATGTTTGCAAAGGAAGTTGCAGAGAGTGGTAAACCAGCAGACATTCAAGAAAAAATGCTTGCAAGTAAGATTGATACTTACTTCAAAGAACAGACTTTACTCGATCAACCATTTGTCAAAGACCCTTCAAAAACAGTCGGTGCCCTGCTTGAAAGTAACAAGGCATCTGTTTCTAAAATGGTACGATTTGCCATCTAACTATGACCATAGTCGCTCTTATCATCTTTATACTCTCCCTCATTGTCCTTGGTGGACTTATTGGGTATAAAATTCGAGTCATTCGAAAATACCCGGAGGAGTTGCAAACATGGAATGAGGATGTGTATTTTACCATCCCTAAAATAACCATCGATTCAGTACTCGCCGAATTAAAAGAGTTCATGGCAACCACTGGTCATGTTATCGTCCTTATTTCTCTTAAAATATGGATTAAGGTTACCTATTTAGTTAAACGCCTTGCACATAAATTCTCTGAGAGATTCCCAAAGACTGCAGATAAGATGAAAATAAATAAGACTGAGAACACAAAACGAGCAGTTTCTCATTTTATGGAAAGTGTTTCTAATTATAAAAAGCGCCTCTCTCGATTGCTCGACAAAATGCGCGAGGAAGAACATAAAGAATTTGTGAAAGCGATCGAAGGGACGAAGGAAGAATAAGCTAGTTGATTATTTGGACTGTTTGGTTTATAGTGGTGAAGTTGTAAAGATGTTTAATGCCTAAAACAAATTTTAGTTAAATTTGTTCGGCCGAACATTTTTATTGAAAAATGTTTTAGGTCGCCTTAGCTGTTTTGGTAGATAACGTCAGAGTTTGGTGTGATGATGAAATTATATTGGTTAAAAATCAAATAACATGCCGCCTTAGCTCAGTTGGTAGAGCTACACTTTTGTAAAGTGAGGGTCCCCAGTTCGAGTCTGGGAGGCGGCTCCGAGATTGGTAACTCATTATAAAAATCGCACACTATGTGCGATTTTTTATGATTCAACTTATATTAACAAGTTGTTCAACATTAATATGATACCTGCCAATTGATATTCTCCGCAGATTGGAAAGTGTCGCTGGGATACCGAGGCGGTGTCCTAATTCTTCTGCGAGTGATCGAATATATGTTCCACTCGTTACGTCAAAAATGACCCTTACATACTTCTTTCCATCCTCCTCTCGT
>CALRET010000031.1 GCA_943356375.1 Candidatus Nomurabacteria bacterium
CAAGTAAACAGTTAGGAAAATTTAAATTAAATAGTGACGAAAAAGAATTGATTAAGATTTGGGAAAGTGTTTTAACTGAAGCAAAGAAAACAGAAAACTATAATAAAAAACTAGCATATGGTTCTTATCAGATTGAAATAGAATTGAACACATCGTATAAGGATGAAAATAATAAGACAGTTTATGACTATTCAACACTAAATGGTGAATTGGAAAATCTCAAGAAGAAGTTAAAAGCGTATTATGCAAAATATATAACACCGAAATTGTTCGAATACGAATTATTGAAGTAAATACTATGCATCTTTCTAAAACAAACTATCTCATATACCAAGATTGTGGAAAGAATGCTTGGCTTAAAATTCACAAGCCTGAAGTGTATAAGTCACAGCCACTTTCAGAATTTGAAATGATGATTATTGAGACTGGTAATGATGTGGACGAACTTGCACGAGGATTGTTTCCAAATGGAATTTTAGTTGAAGATAGAGACGATACAATTGTTACTCAAACTCTCATTAGTAACAAAACACCAGTTATATACCAGCCAGTATTTGAGACAGAGAAATTCAAAATGATTTCGGATATTTTTGTTTGGAATGGAGATGTTAATGCATATGATGTCTATGAAGTGAAAGCATCAAATAGCGGAGAGAATAAAAAAGTAAAAGATGAGATTTATGCGAATGATTTAGCATTTCAGTATGTGGTATTAAAAGAGAATGATATTCCGATAAACAAGCTTTATCTAGTGCGTTTGAATAAAGATTATATCCGTGGAGTAGAAATTGATTTAAATGAATTGCTTACTAAGGAAGATTTCACTGAAAAAGTAAATAATATTATTGAAACCGTTAGTTCTGATATGGATAACGCTTTTGGTGTACTGTCTCAGATTGAAGAACCGCACGGAGAGTGTAAATGTATGACAAGAGGAAGAAGCTCTCACTGTACGACATTTAAACATTCAAATCCAAATGTTCCAGAGTACAGTGTTCACGATATAGCTCGTATTGGCTTATCAAAGAAAAAACTTGAGAATCTGATAGATAGTCGAATCTTTTCAATTTTAGATGTACCAGATGATTATGAATTGAGTGACATTCAAAAGAACCAAGTCCAAGTCGCACAGATGGATAAGAAGCTAATAGATAGAAATCTTATTCAAGAATTTCTTGCAACGGTTATATATCCAATATCATTTTTAGATTACGAGACATTTCCATCCGCAATACCAAGATTTAGTGGATATGGTCCATTCAATCAGATTCCATTTCAGTTTTCCCTGCATATAACTAATGAAAAGAACACAGAGCCGTCACATAGTGAATTTATTTTTTCAGAGAAAACAAAGCCTGACATAGACTTTATTGAGGCATTACAGAAACAACTTCCAATAACAGGTTCAATTGTTGTCTGGAATAAAAGTTTTGAAATGGGTATAAATACTAAACTCACTGAAAGGAATCCTGAATACAAGGACTTCCTAGAAAATTTAAATTCACGAGTGGTTGACTTAGAAGATGTCTTTAAACAACAGCTCTATGTTCACAAAGGGTTTAAAGGTAAAACTTCTATAAAATTTGTGTTGCCTACGCTTACAGATTTGAGCTATAAAGAGCTTCATATACAAAATGGGGCTGTGGCTTCAGATACTTGGAATAAGATAGTTACAGACGGATATAGAGAGCAAGGGAAGCAAAATCAAATTCAAAACCTCTTAAAGTACTGCGAATTAGATACTTATGCGATGTACGCAATTTGGAAACATTTAATAGATTTAAAATAGATATGAAAAAAATCACAGAAAAACTTAATAAGTTCAGAGATTTACTCGCCGACTCAATTTGGGGTAATGTTTTCGTTTTTATTTTTATGGGAGTTCTCATGTATGGCTTAATTATTCTTGCTCAAAAGTATGATTCTTCGAATTTTAAGTGTCCTAAGGAATATTCTACTAACGAAGCGTATCTTGAAAGTATCAATAAATGGACTGATGATGAGCTATTAAAAAATCCTGAAGTAACAGAAGAGGAATTAACAGATAAAAGAGCCAAATTATTCGCTAAACATAATTGTGAAAAAGGTAATTGGGTGACAAGAGATGAACTTGAAAACAATACGAATGACTTAGACACTGAAAAACTAATGGGAGCAATTAAGAAAGTAGAATCAGAAGAGCCACCAAGAATCAGTGAGCATCCAACTGAAGAAGAGATTTACAATAGTGAATACATCAAGCATGTTCGTGTGGCATTCAATGGATACTTGCATGGAGATACTTCTATGGCAGACGAACCATTGTCACAAGTTTTAGATAGTGGAAATAAATGCGGCTTAAATTCTTTTGATAAATCTTATTATAAAAGCAAGTTTATTGTTATCGCTGCAAGTGATAGTGATTATGGCGGAGTCCAAGCCAGTCTATTCTTTATAGACAAACCAGATACCTTGTTCTGGGCTTGGGTATACAAAGCGGTTGGAGAAGACAATCAAGATGAATACCAACTTAGAGCTTTTTGCGAAGATGGCCCAGCCCCTGAAGAAAAAGTTCAATTCGATGACTTTACCGAAGGGATGATTAAAAATTCAAAGTATTCTTTATAAGTTAATATGAATAAAATTATGGAAACGATACAAAATGTTAAAAAATGGAACAAAGAAGTTATCTACTCAATCATTTCCTTGTTATTGGCACCCTTGTCCTATTTTGGACTTGCCAGTCTTTTAGACCTCATTGACCCGAGGAGCGTAGCTGTTTTTAGGTTTGATATAGAAATACATAATTTAACTCATGGAGATTGGTGGTATCCTTCTTATGACTTATCTATTTGGATACCTATGGTCATTGGTTTACTGTTTCTTGTATTGGCTCTTTATATGGGGCTAAAATCGACTAGAAAGACGTCACAGGGAGTAGAGAGAGGAAGAATCTGGGGAATTGTATCTGCTACCATTTCTGCCTTTATTTTGGCTGTTATTCTTTTACTTACCATCTTTCCTCTATAATGTTATCACTTCGAGAATTTAAGGAGGCTTTAGGTGATATGGCAAAGAACCTTACAGAAGAAGAAATACTCAAGTTGAGAGAAAATCAGGACCAGACAGCTGAAATACTTTTTAATATGTGGTTAGAGAACAAAAAGAAAAATATCACCAGGTATTAACAATTGAGAATTTACTGGTAGAATCAAACATAAGGTAGGTTCTAACTTCGTTTAGTACCCCCAGCTCGGAGCCAGGCGTAGAGCTGGGATAAGAGACTGAATTACTTCAGTCTCGTCAGGGATTCGAAAGACTTTTCTGTATGAGCAACGCGAGATAGAAAAAGTACCCGCGACGGTAGGTCGAGAAATTCCCTGTATCCCAGCCGATTTTAAGTTTTTTACAAGCGAAGCGATCCATTTTAAAAAAGCTTAAAATCGCGTTGCCGTGTTTTCAAAACTGTATAAGCATAACCACTAAACAAAAAAACTCCAAATAGTGGAGTTTTTTTGTTTAGTGGTTATAGATATGCTATAGTTTTTTCAGATTTAATTTCCGTCCGATGCGATCTTTAAAAAAAGACAACAGGTTATCTCAAGAAGAATTTTTTTCACTTATGCCTTGGTATATAGGAATACCGCTTCTTATCCTCCTTATTTGTATCCCCTTGGTGATTATACAGTTGTATGATTATTATCCAGGGCTTTTTTCTGAGCAACGATTGCATAGTAAAGAAATACATTTGTTGAGCGATCTTATTTTCCATAAATGGAATTTAATCCTCGGAGTATTACTTATTCTTGTGGGTGGTCTTGTTCTTATTTGGGACAGGCAATTGAAAGAAATTGGTAAGCCCTAGTAAAAACCCCTCATGATGAGGGGTTTTGTTTTTGTCAGTGCACGAGTTGTGCAACTTTTTGATTTCCGTAGTTTCGTTCCGGTTTCGTATCTTTCTTGATCGTGTCACTACTTTTGATTTCAAGAAGTGAACCATCAATCTGTAATACATCATAGGAATTTGCACCACAGAATGTAATAACAATAAGATTTTCTTCCGGGTCTACTTTCTCTAACTTACTGCACACCTCATTTGTTAATAATACTTTGGTATTTTCTGCATTGGTTCCATCTAGAGAATCGAATACATATTTCCATGGTATTGTTCCATTGTGTAATTTATTGCTGAACTCGTTTGACAGCAAAATAACATTGGCGAATGAGTTTATTTCGATCGATATGCTGTCATTTTGCAATTCATTGATTCCTGTCGCATATTTTTGAATAGATATAACTTGATCAGGATCTATGAGCCCAATTTGATAATCTGCACAAGATGGTTGTTTTTTATAAGTAAGTATCCCTATAAAAAGAGTAATGAGTACTGCACCCATTAATAAAGGTAAATATTTTTGCATTCAAAGTAACGTATGTCTTTGCGGAGCATACTATGTATTATTGTTTATGTCAAATATAGGAAAAATTGAATAACATTTAATTTTTTACTTTTCTTGCTATACTGTATACATATATAATTAACAAAAGAAATCATATGGAACAAATGCGCAATTCATTATCAGGGTTTGGGTTTATCTTAGGACTCAGTCTCATTGTTAGCACGCTTATTGGTGTTGGTGTATTTTATAAAATAAAATCTGGTGAAAATGTTTTGTCAGTTACCGGTTCTGCAAAGAAGGCGGTAGTATCGGACCAAGTGAAATGGTCTCTCTCAGTTTCGCGCATTGCAAAAGTGGCAACACTCAAGAGTGGCTATGAGCAAATAGCCCGGGATACTGAGGTAGTAAAAAAATTCCTAAAAGACAATGGTGTACTTGATACAGAAGTGACTATTTCTCCTGTGTATATGGAACAAAATTATGACCAACAGTATGTGAGCCAAGAAGACAAGTCGTATACACTTCGACAATCAATAGATATTGATTCTGCTGATGTTGTAAAAATAGAAGCACTTGCAAAAAACACTGGGAGTGTCATCAATCAAGGAGTGGTGATGTCTGTAAATTCACTTCAATTCTACTATTCAAAATTGGCAGAGGAGCGTGTTGCACTTCTTGCCGATGCGGTAAAGGATGCAAAAGCTCGTGCAGCTGAACTCGCAAATTCAAATGGTCAAAAGGTTGGCTCACTTAAGTCAGCATCATCAGGTGTTGTGCAGGTGCTTTCAAAAGGGTCGACTGAAGTTTCAGATTACGGTTCATACGATACATCAAAAATAGACAAAGATATTATGGTTACTGTGCGTGTATCGTTCTCACTCCGTTAATATATGAAATCAAATCTTCTATTCATGTGTAGTTTGGTTGGGATACTTCTTATTCCGGGAATGCTTTTTGCTGCAACTCCATATACTGGATTTGTCGAGCAACCGATTTGGTTCTCATCTGACACATTTATTGAAGGAGAAACTATTACTGTCCATACTGCTGTCATTAATGGAAGCGATAAAACACTTGCTGGTACAGTTGAATTCTTTGATGCTCAAACGATATTGGGCAGCAGGGTTATCTCAATTCCAGCAAAGAATATTAAACAAGTTTCTATTGATTGGAAAGTGACTCCAGGGAGTCATCTGATCAGTTCACGTCTTCGTGATTTGAAAATAGGAAGCGACAAGAGTGGATATACGGCGATTACCGCATCAGATGCGGAAGCAGTCAGTTCTAAAAAAATAACTGTCACAAAAAAAATAAGTAATCAGGAAGGAGAAGAAAGTTCTGATACAGAAAATGGAGAAGATGAAACACTGGTGGATAAATATGTCCCAGATGACGTCGTTTCTTTTATAGAAGACGCAACGACTGGTCTCGAAGAATTTCGAACAGAGACAGCGGTTGTAATTGCAGAAAAAAAAGAGAAAGCAAAGGAAGATGTTCATGTGATACAAGAGGAGTTGAAGAATACTGAACCAGTAGAATCCACGATAGAAAACACACAAAATGCGTTACAAATTCCAGAAGATTCTAGTAGTAAAGATATGCTCAAAAAGCCACTCGCATTTGTGTCACTTTTTTTCTATACACTTCTTGATTTTATATTTAAGACGAAATTGCTTTTCTATGGGATTCTCGTATTTGCAGGTTTTAGTATTGTGCGGTATTTATTCCGCCTTCTTCGAAGAAGTAAAGAGTCATAATTACTAGAAATATATCTGTCAATTTCTGTTTTTTAAAACAGAGTATATAATCAATCGTATGATACTACGAGTACTATTAGGGGTGTGGATATTCCTTTCATTGCTGTTCTGCCCGGTCTGGGTAACAATTATTCTCCTGGGAGTAGGTCTTGTTTTTTATAAATATTATTTTGAGATTTTATTTTTTTATGTTCTTCAAGATCTCTTATTTGCGAGTGCTATGAATATTTCTGTTATAAATGCGCTTATTGGGATTGGAATAGTGGTTGGTATTGTAATTGTCGAACAGATAAAGGAACGTGTCAGGTTTGAACGGTAAATACAGGGGTTAGGGTATAGGGTATAGAAAATGCAAATATAACACAATGCGAATATTTAATTTTTTAAAAAAGAAAAAGTATGGAGTCGAGGTTGAACCTGACGAGATATTTTTGGATGCGCAAAATATGCCCGAGTTCAATACGCAACAATTTGAAGGACGTATTGAGAAACCGATTTCTAAGTTATCAATCACATTATTTTCTATTGTGTGCGGTGTTATTGGAATCATTTTTTTTATTCAACTCGCGAAACTTCAATTAATTGAAGGGAGGAATTATTTTACAAAGAGTGAAAATAATAGTGAAAAAGTTATTCCTATTTTTGCACCACGTGGGATCATTTATGATCGCAAAGGGGTACCACTCGCATGGAATGAAGAAAATAAAACGGAAGGAGAATCTTTTCCTATTCGTCAATACAGTGCAGATCCAGGATTTGCTCATTTATTGGGATATGTAGATCCACCCTCTCGAGATAGGTCAGGTATTTATTGGCAGGAAGATTTTATTGGTAAAGATGGAATTGAAGAAGATTTTGACGATATTCTCCATGGGGAAAATGGTGAGAGAATATTTGGTACTGATGCACATGGGAATGTACTCGTTGAAGGACTAATGGTTCCATCTGTACCAGGGAATAATATCGAACTTACTATCGACGCAAATCTTCAGACCAATCTGCATACTTCTCTTGTTGATTTTGCAAAACATGCAGGATTTTCCGGTGGATCTGCGATCATTATTAATGTTGAAAATGGAGAGATTTTAGCACTGACTAATTATCCAGAGTATGATCCAAATAGTATGGCACATGGACAAGATGCGACAATTATCCGTTCGTATTTCAAAAATCCAAACAAACCATTTATTAATAGAGCGATATCAGGATTGTATACTCCGGGGTCTATTGTAAAACCGTTTGTTGCGATAGGTGCGTTGACAGAGAATATTATCGATCCTAATAAAAAAATATTTTCATCTGGACAGCTGGTATTACCAAATCCGTATTCCCCTGGGAATGATTCAATATTTAAAGACTGGAAAGCACATGGGTGGGTAGATATGCGACGCGCGATTGCGGTATCATCAAACGTTTATTTCTATGAGATAGGGGGAGGTTTTGAAGGACAAAAAGGTTTAGGTATTACTAATATTGAAAAATATATTCGACTATTCGATATTGGAGAAAAGACGGGGATTGATATTTCAGGTGAAGTGTCTGGCACTATTCCGAATCCAGAATGGAAAAAGAAAAACTTTTCAGATAGCACTTGGCGTCTTGGGGATACCTATCACACCGCTATTGGTCAGTATGGTTTCCAAGTAACACCGATTCAAATGGTACGTGCAGTTGCGGCTATTGCATCCCGGGGTGTGTTGGTAACACCGCATGTGATAAAAAAATATGGTGAAGAAGTTTTGTATGGGAGAATAGAAGGAATAGCAGATAGTTCTTATACTGTTGTACAGGAAGGTATGCGTCAAGTGGTTACTGATGGAACAGCACTAGGACTTAATTTACCGAATATTGAAATCGCTGCAAAGACAGGTACTGCACAGGTGGGTATTTCTAAGAAAAGAATGAATTCATGGGCGATTGGATTT
>CALRET010000032.1 GCA_943356375.1 Candidatus Nomurabacteria bacterium
CCTATTTCAGCTTCAATATCTTTAATATTCTTTTCGAGTAATTTTTTATTAAGAGAATCACCAACAACCAACAAATCTATCGGGCTTTGATTATTCTTAAGAAATACCCCAGATGCTATCAGGAGTTTTATTTTTCCTGCTTTACGAAAACGAACTGCCAATTCTCTCCCAGAGAGAAGTCCGGTACCTATGATTAATGCCTCCAATTCTTTTTTAAAAGGAAATTGGGTGTCAAAAAACCATCCACTTACTTTTTTCTTCTTTCTAGGTGTTTCCTTAAAAATAACCCGTGGCTTAATTAAACCGATTGATTCAAGAAGTCGTAATTCAGACCGAGTTACCGTTGTGGTGACTTTTGCCCGAGAAGCGATATCGGATACTTCAAACCCTTCCTCTTGATTGAGTAAGAAAAGTCGCATAATCTTGACCCGTGCAGTACTGCCGAATAATTTTCCTAATATTTCCATATAGAGCGTAGTATACCTGCACACCTATTTTTTAGCAATAAACAGGTGTGCAGGTATACCTGTTTTTGAAAGGGATTCAAGTGGGTCCTACTTTTCCTCCCTAAATCAAAATCCACCTTATCCAGGTGGATTTTGATCGGGCGAACATTTGTTATCACAAATGTTTTAGCCGGTAAAGTTGAATTGAAATATTATTTCAATTCAACTTTACCTCCAACGTCTTCAATAGCTTTCTTAAGAGCTTCAGCTTCTTCTTTCTTCATACCATCTTTAAGAGTTGCTGGTGCACCATCAACGAGGTCTTTTGCCTCTTTAAGTCCGAGACCAAGCGCTTCTTTGATAACTTTCATAACTGGGATCTTCTGATCTCCTGCTGCTGCAAGCACAACAGTGTATGTTGATTTTGTTTCTGCTTCTGCGCCTGCTGCTGCACCTGCTGGAGCAGCCGCAACCGCTTGTGCTGAGACACCAAATTTTCCTTCCAATGTTTTTACCAATTCATGCAAATCAAGAACTGACATACCTTCTATTTTTTCGATAAGATCCTTGAATTTTGCAGGAACTTCAAATGTTTTTTCTTCCATATGTTTAAATGATTATTGTTATTAAGCTTTCTTCCCTGCTATCTGATCAAGCGCAATCGCGAGACGTTGGATAGGAGAATTGATAAGATTTGCCAACTGTGCGTAGAGAACCTCACGTGGAGGAATCGTCGCAATCGCCATCATGCGCACTTGATCGGCATATGATTCTTCAAACATCCCGCCGACAATAGAGATATTGTCTTTGTGTGTCTTTTGGAAGCCATATACTTCACGAGCAGCTGCCAATGGGTCAGTGCCAAATGCAACACCGATCTGTCCAGGTAATTCCGGAAGGTCTCCAGAAATATTCTTTGACGCGAGTGCTCGCTTGATCAATGTCTTTTTAGCAACAGTATACCCGACACCTTGAGAATGCAATTGTCGTCGAAAACTGTTAACGTCCGCAACTTTCAATTTATCAAATTTCACAAACACGAGTGATTGTGCATTTGAAATTGAAGCAGTGAGATCATCAACAATTTCCTTCTTTTTTTGTTTAAGGATTGCCATGAATATCTATTCTTAAATTGTTAAATTAAAAAAACGCCTTTCGGCGCCGTATAGTAGAGAAAAAGCATATATGCTTTTTCACCTCGACAGGACTTCTAGAGAATTTCTCCTCGTGCCTGTGGTCTACGGCGAACACTGAGTATATTAACAAAAACGCAGTTTTTGTCAATATACTGATAGGGTATAAAACTTAAAGCTTGAAACGTAAGAATACAGGGCGAACCTTTGGTTCGCCCTGTATTCAACAGTCCCAATACTCTATGTTTTACGCTTCATGTTCCAAATGTTCTCTATTCAAACATCGAAGATGCAGTACAACTTACAATCTGTCCAAATCCTTCGATATATTTACACCCACTTTTATCATATTCGTTCACTAAAAATATCCCCAACAATCCTACAAGAATCATACAGATAAATCCTATAATTGTTTTAAGTAAGTGGCTCATACTATTCTTTGAAAAGTAACAGAGTATCTCCTGCATCGAGTCCCTGTACCACCTCGAGTAATCCCCCGTCAGCAGAAGCCCCAGTAATTATTTCTATCAATTCAGTTTTTGGTTCATTGGAAATTTCTCCAATAATTTTTCTCGCAAATGCTTTACTGTCATGATATTCAATATATGCCTTAGGGATTGCGAGTGCATTTTCTTTTTCAAATGTCTGTATCTGCATTGTCGCAGTCATTCCAGGGCGAACACCATAAGCAGAAGAGAGTTGTGCAAGTACGGTATAGTTCACCACTTGTCCTTCGGTATTTGCTGAAAGATCGATCTCAGAAATAGTTGCAGTCGCTGTACTTCCTGGGAGTGCGTCAAAAGAAACGATGACCGGTTGACCGATAGAAAGACGAGCAACATCTGACTCATTTACTTCAGACTCCACATAGAGTCGTTCAATATCTTGTAAAGTAATCGCCCCAGTATATGCTTGAATAATTTCTCCTAAGTTTGCGTCAATGCGAGTCACTGTACCATCTTGTGGTGCGCGAATCACGGTATTTTCCAACTCTGCCTGTGCAGACTCCAAACCTCCGCGTGCAGAAACTATTTCTGCATATGCAAGATCGGTATCTGCTTTTTCACCACCAGCACGCGCAAGTTCAAGTCCTCCATTCGCAAGCGCTAGCTCTGTCTCAAGTGAAAGAATGGTGCTCTTTTCTGTTTCAACCGCTTCAGTATAGTTCGTATAGTTAACCGTATACCGAGAACTTACGGTGTTAGGTATAGAAACTAACCACACATCTCCACTTGAAAAATCTTCCGGAAATGTAATATATAAACCATGTGAACCAAATGGTACAGGATTTTCTATGTTCACTTCGCCTGTATACCCATCTTCAAGCCCGGCAGTTTTAAATGACATACCCGAACTAGAAGAAGATGCATACAACCTAATTGCATACGTTCCCGGAACACCTCCTGTATAGGTACCAGAAATAATCGGCGCTTCGGTTGCATTATCAGGAGAATCTGGGACAGCAACCAAACTATCTGAAAGCATAGTCCGATACGCATTCTCAACGATCAAACGTTGCCTTGTTTTTCCGAGTTCAAGATCTGACACCGCTCTTTGATATTTTCGCATTGCAATATCAACTTCTGCTTTTGAACTACGATCAGTCTTTTGATATTTTGCTTCAGCGGCGAGCAGTGCTCCACGCGCAGTGGTTACTTTTGCTTTTGCAAATGATTGATCAAGGACAGCGAGCACATCACCCTTTTTTACCCGATCTCCAACAGAGACAGGAATTTCACTAACAATTCCACTTTCCTTGAACGACAACGACACATCGGTCTTACTGGTTACTTGTCCAGAAACTACAACAGTATTTTTGATTGTTTGTGGCTCAATACGAACGGTATCTATAGTACTCTCTGGGGTACGAAAAATAGCAATAAGAACGATAATAATGATAACCCCTGCTACCCGCATTGACCAAGGATAGGTCTTGTAGAGTGCTAAAACATGAGGTTTTACCTTAAGAATAGTGTTTTGAATTTGAGACAGTTTTTCCTTCATAGAAATCATGAGATTCATTATATACCCTTTGTTTTAAAAGGTAAAATGGCGTTTCGGTGATGCTTGACTTTTAATACAAAATATGCTAGTATATAATCAGAATAAGGGGCAAAGTGCACCTTTACAAAAACCAATACAAATACCATTAAGCGCATGAACAAAAACTCAGCAAACTTGACAATCAGCGGTATCAGAACCACCGCTGGACATTTCTTAGTAAATGTAAATGGTTCTTTTTTCTTTTTTGTTACCGGACTTTCCGGCCGATTCCTGGGAAAATCTTCTCAGAAACAATGGGCGGAAATCAAAGGCGAACAGAAACTGGAAAAAATGCCTGACCGCATCAAAGTTGCAGTAAAGGAGATTTACAAACAAATCCTTGGACTGCAAGCAAGCACTGGCAAAGGATATGGCGAAATTTTCGACATACTATCACCAGCTCCTGAGATGAAGCAGAAACTGTATGCCAACGAAGCCGTAAAAGCTTTCGTGGTTCAGGAAGCAAAAACCCGCGTGATTCCACAAGCACTACAACTCCTTAAAAAAGAGAAAGTTGCAGAGGTTGTAAAACAGGCTGAAGAAATTCAGGTAGTAGTTGAAAAACCTACTGTTACAGTTTTAGGTAAAATGGAATTGCCGAAAAAACTGCAGAGCAGAAACCCTATGGTGAGAAAACACCAGCAACAAGCGGTTGTGGCTAAAACCGAAGTGAAAACTGAAGTTAAAGCTGAGATAAAACACCAACCGGTTGCAGTAAAACAGATTGCTTCTGAAAAACCTGCTGAGAAAAACAATCAACAGAAAAAACAGAAGCATAATAACAAAAGTGGTTACACTCACCCGAGTTTAAAAGCTGTTCCTGCTGATGCTGAACAACAAGTGATCATTGAGAAACTGAACAGCCAACCAAAAGGCAATTCACTCGGTGACATATTACTCGCAGCAATTTCCGGCAAAGGAAATGCTCAGCTTGTTGCGGCTACTGCTTAAGACGACATTCTCCCCTCGTGGAGAACAAAGCCCCGTAATTTTACGGGGCTTTTTTTAATTCAATTTTTTATATCAACCGTCAAGAATTTCCGCGGTCGCGGAAATTCTTGACGAAGTTCATTTTTGTATTTTTTCTAAACGCTATACCCTATCCCTTAAACCCTATTCTATACAATCCTCTACTCCCCACTCACCCAACTTAACTCGCTTGATATTCCAAATTACTGACGGGACGCCGAATATTTGAAATATTTTTTCTGGAATAGCACGAACATAAAAACCACTCGATACTCGGACAACACATTTCCCTATCCGCCATATAGTATTATTTCTTTTATCCAATACCTCTTCCCATTTCTGAATAATCACTTCCTGTCTAAAATCTCCGTGTACTAAAGATATACTTTTCATAATTTCTTTTTTTAATTCTTCTGTCGTCAATGTTTTTTCGTCATCGAAGAATTCATGTTCAAACACAGACACATCTCGAACTGGTCGCTCCACGACCTCAAGTCGTTTTGCCCAATCAAACAGTGGAATACCACGAACTGTTTTCGCAGAATAATTTGGATACATCTGTTTCAGTGTACCTGTGTAGTCGAGTATGAAATTTTTAAATCCACCACGTAAAAATTCTTTTGGCACATCTTTCATATCAGTCACCAATCCCAACACATCCCCTGTGTCAGTCATGGGGCCGAATAAAATTTCATATTCGTATGTTTTAGGAAGATTGAGATACTGTTCTTTATCTTTACACGCATCACCCACAAGAATCGGAAGAATACCTTCGGCAAGCGGGTCGAGTCGTCCTGCATAGGTCATTTTAACCCCAGCATATTTCTCCATATTACCTGCTCGAAACCGCTCGAGGCACTCAAGTGGTGTCTCGCCTTTCTGTTTATAGAGTAAAATGGGCTTTTTCATATAAAACCACTATAGCACAACTATAATTACAAATTTATAAGGACAAAGTATATCCCTTAGGAGATATCGCCCGAAGGGGGACAAATAAATGAATAATTTTGATAATTTTTATTTAAAAATTCATTTGTAACTTGTAAATTATACTTAATAATTGGCTGTATATTGTTATTTGACTTCTATGCCCAAATACGCTACTATTGCCTGTATTGATCCGTGAGCAATTATAAAGCAGACGGACTCGTTTGAACCATTGAAAGAAAGAATAAACAATCAAATACGCGCAGCTGAACTTCGAGTAATTGGAAGTACGGGTGAAAACTTAGGCGTCTTCCCAACCAAAGAAGCACTTGAGATGGCATATCGGGAAAATCTCGATCTCATCGAAATAGCTCCACTGGCAGTACCCCCGATCGCAAAGATCATGGAGTTTGGAAAATACCAGTATGAGCAAGCAAAGAAATTCAAGAAAGCGAAAGCCAATGCAAAAGTTACCGAAACAAAATCTATCCAGATTAAGATAGGTACCGGTGATCACGATCTTGAATTAAAGGCGAAGGCAGCATCAAATTGGCTAAAAGAAGGACATAGAATCAAAGTTGAACTATTCCTCGCAGGCCGTGCAAAGTATATGAAAGAAGATTTCTTAAAAGAACGTCTCGATCGAGTACTTAAACTCATTACCGAGAATTTCAAAATTGCCGAACCGTATAAAAAGATTCCCAAAGGTGCAATGGTAGCCCTAGAACGAGATAACAAAAAACAAGAATAACAAATTTATTATGAAAACAAAAAAATCATTGACTAGCCGTTTAAAGCTCACGAAGACAGGTAAAATTCTCGGACGAACACCAGGATTCAACCACTTCAATGCAAAACAGAGTAGAACAAAACAACTTGCAGGAAGAAAAATGCAAGCATTTAAAATGACGGCTAAGGAGAGAAGCACATTCTTACCATTTAATTAATAATTAGGGTATAGCGTATAGGGGTTAACGTATAGAAATATACTAGACCCTAGACCCTAGACCCTAGACCCTAATCATATGACACGAGTAAAACGAGGAGTAACAAAAATGAAGCGACGACGAAACGTTCTTTCACAAACGAAAGGATATCGTTTTGGACGAAGCACGAAAGAAGCCGCAGCAAAGGAAGCAATTGTCCATGCAGGTGCATATGCATTCGCACACCGAAAAGACAAGAAAGCTGACAAGCGCAGACTCTGGCAAGTGAAGATCGCCGCAGTAGTTAAGGAACAAGGAATATCCTACAGTAAATTCATTGGTGTATTAACCAAGAAAAATATCAAAGTTGATCGAAAGATCATGGCAGACCTTGCTCAAAACAATCCTGAAACTTTCTCACGCTTTCTAAAACAAGTTGCGTAATAATTAACAAGAAAACCCCGCGCGTTCCGCGCGGGGTTTTTGTTTAACAACTTAAAAACTAATAGTATTCAGTAATAATCACCACTCCATTTGCGCCATTACCCCCAGTACCAAGTCGTGCGCCACCCGAGCC
>CALRET010000033.1 GCA_943356375.1 Candidatus Nomurabacteria bacterium
GCGAAATCATGCCGCGCAATCGTCCATTAAAGCGCGGCCAAATTCAATTAATTGTTTATAATTTCAAACATATACATATTCTATCTTTCCCGCGAAACATATCGTAACGACCTGATCTCTAACGGGATTCATATATACCTATAGTACCTAAAAGATTGAAATAAAGGAATAGATAGTCTAGAATGGACTCATGGATCTATTACTTCGACTCATAAAATTTGTTTTGTTTATTCCGCTGACAGTTATTTTTCTCCCTGCGTTTCTTATTGTTACCCTGTTAAACGAAACTTGGACCGGACTTCTCAAGGAACTGTTTGGATTATAATTTTTTCTTATTTATTTTTTGATCAACAATCATACCATCCGATAGATGTATTGTTCTGTCAGTTAATTTTGCATATTCCGGTTCGTGAGTAACCATAACAATAGTCTGCCCTTCACGATGCAAATCAAGAAATGCTTTTAAAATATTTTCTGATGTTTCAGAATCAAGGTTTGCTGTTGGTTCGTCAGCAAAAATTATTTTTGGATTATGAGCAATCGCACGTGCGATCGCGACACGCTGTTGTTCACCACCAGAAAGTTGACTCGGTAGATTTCCAGATTTTGTTCCGAGTCCGACACGTTCAAGCGCATTTTGTGAAAGTTTTTTTGCTTGAAATTCTGGAATACCCTGCATAAGTAATGCAACCATAACATTTTCAATCGCAGTGAACGAGGGAAGAATTGCGTAATCTTGGAAAATATACCCTAGGTGATTTAATCGAAATTGAGTACTTTCATCCCTCGAAAGACTTCCGGTGTCGATACCATCAATTAAAATCGTACCTTCAGTTGGTATATCAAGAAGTCCTAATTGATATAAGAGTGTGCTTTTCCCTGAACCAGATCTACCGGTAACTGATACAAATTCTCCTTCTTTTACAGAAAAATCAAATCCTTTAAGAACTGTAATTTCTCCCGCTCCACTTTTGAATTTTTTAATTAAGTTTTTTACTTGTATCATATGATTAGTTTGTAGCTTATAGCTGAAAGCTTGTAGGAAATACCTACCTACCTAAGATTGCATCTAAGGTGTTCTGTCTGACAACAATACGAGCAGGGATAAGCCCGGCAATTATTGTTGCAATCATCAGTATAACGACTCGAGTAAACGTACCTGACGCTGTTGCAACCAATATACCATCAGAGAAAGGGAAATTGATTGGATGTGCGGTGATATACGGTTTCAAAAATGCAAACACAAAAAACAATCCAATACCTATCCCACATGATGCATAAAAAAGTGCTTGAAGAGTATATGAGACCAGTATAGAACGACGATCAATACCGATTCCTTTCAAAATTCCAATATATCTCCTACGAGTAATTGCATTTACAAACACCACAATAAATATAGTGATTGACGCAACAACAAGACTGATGAGTCCGATGACATTTCCGAGTAATGCAAACGTCATCTTAATCTGTTCAAGAAATTTTGGTTGTGCTTCTTCCCAAGTTTGCACGCGACCATATTCACCCACCCCGCTTGCGATAAGATATTGTTTTGCTCGTAGAGCTTGGTTGTCATCTTCAAGCTGTACTGCTATTTCATCAACATTAAAATCGCCTCTTTCAAGAAGCTTTCGGGCCTCAGATGCAAGCATAAATGTGCGCATATCGACATCTCCTGCTTTTGATTTAATGATCCCTTTAATAAAAACTTCTTTGGTTGCCTCCCCGACTGTCAATAACACTTTTGATCCGACATCGACATTTTTAAGTGTTTGAAAACCAGGCGATTCGATCGGTGTGTATTGATACAGCATATCTGCACCAATCATGATTTGATCGATATCTCCTGATTCTAAATACTCGCCTTTAATGACATATTTTGAAATATTAGTAACAACATCCTCAGCTTGAGGATCAATACCTGCAATGAGTACTCCAGCCTGATTTGCAGTCTTCCCTCGCACCAGAGTCTCTTTGTAATTTGTCGTAATGCTTCCGCCACCGACATATCGTGTCGTCAGTGCGACAAATCCTGGAAGTGTTTTTGCAATACTCACCGCATCCGTACTTTTTTCAATATATGATTTTTCAAGAAATGGAGAAATAATAATATCTGACGTATAGCGATCTTTGTTCGCATCAACTGATCCTTGAATGAGTCCAACCAGAATTCCAGAGACAACAATCAGATTGAGAAATGTGAGAGTCATAACAAAAACAATAAGAATGGTTGTCCATTTATTTGACCGCTTAATTTCTCGTTTAGCTAAAAATACACCAACTTGAAAAGCCAGACTAAAGGATGGTTTTTTGAGCGTTTTTCGAGTATCCATATAATAAAGCGATTATAACATAATAATAAAACCCCTCTCGATGTGAGAGGGGTTTGTTTTATCTACCAGTTTTCGTAGTGAATAGATTCATCCTTACTAATCTTATTTATTACCTGTGCAAGCATTGGTGCAAGTGATACAGTCATAAGCTTATCGAATTTTTTTTCTTCGGGGATATGAACACTGTCAGTCACAAATACTTTTTCAAAACAAGATTCCTGTAATACTTGAGGAGCCTTACCATTAAGTAATCCGTGAGTTGCTACCGCGATAACCGTTTTAGCACCATGTAATTCAATCAATTGCTTTCCAGCACCAGCAAGTGTGCCACCTGTATCTACCATATCATCAATAATAATGACATTTTTACCCTCGCAACTGCCAAAGAATTCCATTTTAGCAACTTCATTAGGTCGTATGCGATGTTTTGCAAAACCACCATATCCTCCTGCGCCAATTCTTTCTGAAAGTTCTCTTACTTGTTTCGCCATACCTTCATCAGGAAAAATAAGCATCCAATCGCTCGGATTAAACTCGCCATAAGTTTTTTCCCAGTAGGTTTTGATTGCTCCTAAAAAGAGTTTCTGTGTTCCTACTTTATCGAATTGTTTAAAGAAAAATCCTTCGATTGCATCGTTATGCAAGTGCGTAGTAATAGAATGGTCTGCACCAATCAATTCATAAATTCGCGCAAGCATGGATGCACTGATCGGTTCTCTGTCTTTCTTTTTATCCTGACGAGCGTATGGAAAAAATGGCATGACTACTCGTATAGGAGTAGCTCCTGCTCTACGAAGCGCATCCATGTAGAACATTAACTTTAATATTTCTGTATCGACATGCTCCTCGATTGTCCAGAGAAGAAAAATTTCTTTTCTGCGAACAGAGTCATTGATTACCGGCTTTTGCTCCCCATTCTTAAAATTAAATAAATCACTTCTGATTTCAACAACCTTATCATCACCACAATCTTCTCGTAATTGTTTAATTATATTCGCAGGTAAATCGTGTTTGTTTTTTGTAGCACAAACATAAATTTTTTCACTCCCGTTACTCATATTTTACAATGAATTTTATCTGGCGCTATTTTAGCATACTTAATATGAAAAGTCAATCGAGAAAACCATTATAAAACCCCGCTATCTGCGGGGTTTCTGTTAATCGTTTCTGTGTTCGTATAAATAAAGCGTTGCCAATGTTTTTGTATCTGTGCAATACTTCACCACATCATCATATGGAACAATGGTAACTTTTATATCTTCATCCTCCTCTTCAAGTCCCGCACTGAGACCTTGAAGTTGATCAAATATCTCCTGAGAAATTTCTTTTTCCATATAAAAAGCATACGTGCCTTCATCCATCGTCCCTGGTGAAGAAAATGTTTTTCTTTTACCATTGAGAGGAATTATGTCATCAGAGGTAAACCCTGTTATTGAAACCAGCTTAGCCTCTTCCTCAATCTCACGAAGGATTACTACTCTTGGATCAGATACGTCTTCAAGTGTTCCCGCAAGGAATTCATTAATAACCTTCCCCACAGGAATACGCAGTTGATTTACCAGAACCACAAATCTTTTCCCTTCCACAATAAGAATAGGTAGAGCAACAACAGCATCTCCGCGCAGGAATACGACACGAGGATGTGGGTAGGTTACTGTACTTGTTGAACATGGCGTTACTTTCATTTTTATAAAAGCAACTCGTTCTTTGTTATGAAATGAAACATCGACTGATTGAATTTCAATTTCTCTGGGGAAAAATACCGCGGGATCAATTGAATTAAGCCATGAAATAAATATTTTTGATGCAATAGCTACTTGAACATCTGACCCGGTAACTGTAACGAGTTTACCTTTAAAATCAATAGTTTCCATATGAATATATATTAGCGCTGTTTTTAATAATGAACCACTTGACTGAAGTATGTGTATTTGCTACAGTATAAGTGTACTATTAACACTATATATCATATGAGTGAAAAACACAATACACCATACACGTTTGTCCGTATAGCTACTGTTACCCCCGTGGTTTCTGTCGGCAATATTGATTTCAATACCACAGAATGTTTAAAGGGCATACTAGAGGCATACAAAAATGGTGCACGCATCATCCTACTCCCTGAGCTTGCTATATCTGGATACACAGCTGGAGATCTTTTTCATAACGACACACTTCATTATGCGGTCAAGGAAGCATTAAAGAAAATTGGCAATGAAACAAAATCTCTCGATGCAACGATTGTGATCGGTGCACCTATTCGTACCGTCCGCGGGATTATCAATGGGGCTCTTGTCTATTCACGAGGATCACTCGTCGGTATTGTTCCTAAAATGCATCTTCCGAACTACAAAGAATTTTATGAAAAACGTTGGTTCGTATCTGGTTTTGAAACTCCTGAAAAAACAGTCACGATTGATGGGAAAGAAATTCCCTGCGGTAGTGACATAATATTTAAAGATTCAAAAAATCCAGATATTGCACTTGGTATCGAAGTGTGCGAGGACGTCTGGATGCCGGTATCCCCTTCTACACTCCAAGCGCTTGCCGGAGCGACTATTCTTGCTAATCTTTCCGCATCAAACGAAGTAGTTGGAAAAGCATCATACAGAAAAGATCTCGTCGTTATGCAATCAGCAAAATCAATCAGTGCATACGCATATGTATCATGCGGTGTTCACGAATCAACAACTGATGTTGTCTTCTCAGGACATTCATTGATCGCTGAGAATGGTTATATGATATCAGAATCAAATCGATTCACCCGCGAAATGGAAATCACGTATGCTGATATTGATATTGATCATTTGGTAACTGATAGAAACAGAACTAATTCATTTGCAGATAATCAGCATTTAATAAAAGAAACATCATATAGGACAGTTTCTGTTTCAATTCCGTCAATCGATGCAAAACCAACATATCGAGTAATCACCCCTACTCCATTCCTTCCAAGTGACCTCACAAAGAGAAAGCAAGTTACTGATGATATTTTTAATATTCAAGTGGCTGGACTTGCAAAACGCATCGAAAGTGCAAAACTTTCTCATGTGATCATCGGACTTTCTGGTGGACTTGATTCAACACTCGCCTTCCTTGTCTGCTATAAAGCATTTGAAAAATTAGGATACCCGATGAAAAATATTCACGCGATCACCATGCCAGGATTCGGCACAACGACAGGAACAAAAAATAATGCAATTCTCCTCGCAGAAACTGCAGGGGTCTCACTTGAAGAAATTTCTATTGTTCCTGGAGTACTCCAGCATTTCAAAGATATTGGTCATGATGAAGCAAACGAGAACTTTGTCTTTGAAAACAGTCAGGCACGTTACCGAACTATGGTATTGTTTGATAAGGCAAACCAATTAGGAGGAATGGTTGTCGGAACCGGAGATCTTTCAGAAAGTGCACTTGGCTGGTGTACATTCAATGGTGATCACATTTCAAACTACAATGTGAACGGTGGTATTCCAAAGACTCTCGTGAAATATGTCGTTCAATATGTCTCAGATACGAGTGATGAAAAACTGAAAAATATATTAACTGACATTCTCAACACACCGATCTCGCCTGAACTTACTCGTCCAAAAGATAATGAAGTTACCCAAAAAACTGAAGACTTAGTCGGCCCATATATTCTTCATGACTTCTTCATTTATCATTTTGTACGCTGGGGATCAAGTCCTGAAAAAATTCTCATGCTTGCAACTATTGCCTTCAAAGATATGTATAATGAGGTGACGATTAAGAAATGGCTTGGACAATTTATTAAACGATTCTTTGGAAACCAATGGAAACGTTCTGTCATGTCAGACGGCCCAAAAGTCGGTTCTGTTGCTCTCTCACCACGCGGAGACTGGCGCATGCCGTCAGACGGCGATGTATCAGAATGGATTAAAAATTTAGAATAATAATTATATGTCACAAAAAGAATTCCTAAACCCAACAGTAGTTGTCGATATCGCGCTTTTTACCGTTGAAGAGGGAGAATTAAAAGTACTCCTCATCAATCGCGACAACGAACCATTCAAAAATACTCGAGCTATCCCTGGTGGATACTTACTCAAAGGAGAAACAACACGCACTGCAGCACTTCGCGTGCTCCGTGAAAAAGCGGGTATTGATGAAGTCTATCTTGAACAGCTCTACACCTTTGATGCGCCAGGTCGCGATCCGCGCGGACCGGTATTTTCAGTAACGTACATGGCCCTCGTTGCAAGTCCGCTCCCTGAGACCAAGCAAAAAGAAGGGGTTCAGACACCAGAATTATTTTCAGTGAAAAAAATACCAAAGCTTGCATTCGACCACAAAGAGATAGTTTCATATGCTCTCGCTCGTCTCCAAGGAAAGCTTGAATACACGACAATTGGTTTTAATGTACTTCCAAAATTCTTTACCTTCTCACAGCTCCAAAATGTATATGAAACTATTCTCAATAAAACACTCGATAAACGCAATTTTAGAAAAAAAATGGAACAACTCGGTTTTATAAAAGAAACAAAACAAGTTCTCGGTGGTATGCGACAGCGTCCAGCAAAACTCTATACTCTCGGAAAATAAAAATGGTCAGGGTCACCAAAAAAGTCTACAGTTTTGTGCGGTCGCACAAAACTGTAGACTTTT
>CALRET010000034.1 GCA_943356375.1 Candidatus Nomurabacteria bacterium
TATGCCACGAAGAACTGTAACTTATCTGCAAAGATTAAAAGGGCATGAAGAAAGAGAAGCTGGGGTTTTCTGCACCAATTTCATAAATAAATATAAAACAAAAATCATTGAATCAACTGAGAAAATAAAAGTGATTCTTGAAAAAAGCACCGTGACCACATAACACACACCCCGATTATATCGGGGTTTTGATTTGGGGTGTCCGATAAAATATTTAAAGCTTCGCTTAAAATATAAAACCTTTCTGATTTTTGTAGTGCAAAAATCAAAACCTCCCGAAAGGGAGGTTTTTGTCAGAAAAATCTTTTTCCAACAGCTTTTACAATTCGCACCGGCGCACTGCCGATACAGAGCACTGCATACACAACAAGTACTACTGCAATCAGTCGTTTAGGTATTCTTGGTTTCTTCATTAATTATGTTTTATTTAGTTAAGAACAAGAGGACGACTATAGCACAGGATATTTAAAAACGCCAGCATACTGGCGTTTTCTAAAAAACCTATGAAATAGTTTTTATGAGGACCTTAAATTCCTGTCCGTTGGTACTATTAGTAACAAGCTCATTAAACCCAACCTTATCTCTATGGAAAATAAGTGACCGTTGATTTGAAATCGCAACTTCAGTTATTATATTTTTACATTTTCTTCCTGCGAGTTCTCGTTCAAGTCTTTTATATAACCTAAGGGCAATTCCATTTCCTTGAAAATCCTGTGCCACACAAATTTGACCCAACACATAATAATCCTTTGTTTGAGAAGGTATGTGTTTATCTGCAATTAAAACTAATGGTTTTAGAAAAATGAGCTCATCTGCGTAGTGTCGAGGAATTGCAAAAATATATCCAACGCATTTTGAAAACTGATTTTTTGCAATAAAAACTAATTTAGTTTCAATCAATTTTGTTAATACATCTTTGTTGGTCAACAAAGAAACAAATCCTTGTTTTTCTCTTTCTTCATCAGTTAGGTTTGAAAAGTGATTTTTAATCTGCAAATCCATAATAAGAACTACGTCTCTCTTTTTTGTTGCTTGTATAGTGGGTACCATATAAAAAACTTGTGTCTAAATAGAATACTACTGATTTGTTTAAAAGATGCAAGGATTACTTGTTACCCTAAAAACAATAGAATAGGACAATGATCTGAGCCATAGTAGTCAGAAAGTGTTTCAAAGCTTTTTACTTGTTGCATTACATCAGATGAAACAAAGAAATAATCTATACGCCACCCGACATTTCGTTCACGTGCGCGAGTTTTCATGTCCCAATACGTATATATATTTATTTTTCTTGGATTTAAATTTCGAAATACATCAACATACCCGTGTGCAACAACTTCATCAATCCATGCGCGTTCTTCTGGTAAGAATCCGGTATTTTCTTCATTTTCTTTTGGACGAGCAAGATCTATTTCTGTATGCGCGGTGTTTACATCACCACAAAAAATAATTGCGTACCCGCTTTTTTTCAACTTTTCTATTTTATTTAAAAATGCATCATAAAATCTGAATTTATAATCAAGACGAATTGGACCTCCTCCGCCATTAGGAAAATAACAATTGATCAATGCAGTATCTTTTGTAAATCCATTTTTTGATTTTTTAAATAGTAACACCAGTGTCCGCCCTTCATCGTCAAACTCCTTGATACCGAGTCCTTCAACTTTTTCTGGTTCTATTTTTGTATAGACTGCAACACCGCTGTATCCTTTACGTCCCAACGAATGTGAGAAATATGAAAAATAGTTTTTCATATTTCTCACTTCATCCGGTAACTGTTCAGCTTCACACTTGGTTTCTTGTAAGCAAACAATCTCCGGTTTATATGTGTCGAAAAGGGGATTCCAAAATCCTTGTTTTACTGTTGCCCGGAGTCCGTTGGTATTCCAGGAAATAATCTTCATATAGTAGTGAGTATAGGGTATTGAGTAGTGAGTATCAAGTATAGAAAAAGAGATACTTGACAAATCCCGTATATTTGATATAATACACCAGGAAAAATATTCGATTCTTGGAACGTGTGACCTTGAATCCTTGATAGACATAACACAGTCGAGTGAGTTCTAATTCTATTCGTTGCAACGAATACGGTATTAGAAAAATTTGGTTTGTAGGAGCGTACGCGTCTTCTATAGTTATCGAATGACAATACGAGTTATTAATGGTGGCTCGTTGGAAACACTCAATTGGTGCAGTCAGCACAGCTTTTGTGAAACTATCCGTTAAGCCCGTAGTAAAGATTATCTTACTCGGGCTTTTTTGCTGGTTACCGGGTTAATCCCGCTAGAGGTCGCGAGAGCTCGCAACGTGCCTCTAATGGGATTGACAAAATCTGTGGATTTGCTATAATGATTGGTGACGGTGGTGCTACTAGCAATATACGCACATTTCCCTGGACCAGCGGTCCTCGGATAGTAGCCAAGAAAACCATTCGTTCTTTTATATGATCTGGGGTCAGCCGATTATCGAAAGATATTACGTAAACCCCCATCTCCAAGCTCGATCCATCCGGAGCGGAAGATGAAGAACAGTGATGGGCCGGTAGCCATGCCTTGGCAATATACACCGGTACAAAACCCCGCGGTGCCCCATATGCATGTGATCTTGTATTTTTACAAAAGATCAACATGCATCGGGTTGCGGGAATTGCCTCGCAGTAATGCAGGTAGCAAAAAGTCCGGTCCCAATACTGTGGACCGGCAATCAGCGAGTGCTACGACAGACCCGATATCACACAGTTGAGTCGGAAGCGTAGCACAACCTCAGAATGTTGGTTAGCGGACAATCCTCGTTAGAGAATTCACCAGTAGATGACATACTGCCCAATTCCTACGACACAAAACAAAAAGTCTACAACATCAACAACCTACGGAAACAAGGATACGCAAGCAGGTAAAAATTCTGAGTCCGGGAAGGCGAGACGTCACCAACCCAAACAAGTGCACGTGAGGTAAAGCCCCCACAACAGTTCTTTGGAAGGGATTACGATCCCAACTGAAATGATAGAGTAGATCGTGTGAGTTCTGATATAAAGAAAAATGTATTAGAAAAATTTTATGTATGAGATTTATCTCACTATATATAAAATCGACAAGCGCAGGTAATGTATACCGCGTGGTAACACAGGATTAAAATATCTAAACTAGCCCATGGTTTCGCCCAGGGCTTTTTTACTACCTCATTTTATTTTTTCTTCAAAAGAAAAGTATGGAATACGACTGTGTCTGTATAAAAGGGAAGTATTTCTTGTCCGTCATCAACTAAGGTAAACTGTTTTTCACACAAACTTCGTATGTCATCTTTTTTAAAAAAGTGATACAGGAGCCCTTCTTTAGTAAATATTGGATTTTTTTCATATCGTGGCTGCCAGAGACCAAATTGTTCAGTATCGCTTGATAATAAGGTGAGAATAAAATATCCACCTGGTTTGAGCACTCGAGCAATCTCACTGAATGACTGCACAACATCGGTGTCTTCTAAGTGCTGTGTTAATCCTGTATCAACAACCGCATCAAAACCAGCATCTGCAAACGGAATATCGCGCACATCACCTTCAACAAATCGCATCTTTTCACTATTAACCTTTCTTTCTTTTATTTCTTTATTACCACGAGTAACCATATTTTTTATATATTCGAGCCCTAAAATACGATATCCAAGAGATACTAATTTAAAATCAAAAGTACCACGACCAGCACCAACATCAAGAATAAGTGAGTTTTGAGAAAGATTTTTTCTCACATATTCTTCACGTAGACGAAAAGGGATATTGGACCACAAATCGGTGCCAGTACGATAAGCAATCTCAAAATATTCTTTAGGAGAATTGGGGATCATATATAATAGTATAACTCAAATAGCTAACAGCTGGTAGCTGGTAGATAGTGTGATGGAACAAATTTGACACAAATAATTTCATATGTTAAGTTAAGATCAGAAAAAGCCCCTTAAAATATGAAACAGTTACTCTCTTTACTGGCCTGCTTCCTATTTATAGGAACCGCGTCAGCATTTGTTTTTACTGCCGAAGAAAAACTCGATATCAGAAAAACAATCGAGAAGAGTGTGGATATCACACTTGAAAAATCTGCAAATAACCCTGAACAACAAAAGCAAGCGCTCCAGGTATACCATCGATTGAATTTATTCATCGATAAAGATATTGATCCAAAGGGTGTACTTGTTGGTGCTCTCGATTACTTTACAGATGAAACAGAGGTTCCTATTGGTAATCTTGGTTTATATCTGGGTCGGGTAGTAGAAAATGAAGAATCAACCATCTACAGTCATCTGACTACAATGGCTCAACAATTCCTTGCTAAAAACGAAGCGGTACCAGATAGTATTACTAGAAAAATTGTTTTCTTCCAAGAACAGTGTGTTCAACAAGAATGCGCTCGTATCCAAAAACAACTAACTACATTACTCGAAGAATTAGAAGAGCCCTTCGTGCTTGATAGCACAACAGTACTTGTGTATTTTGGAAAAGAGAATCCACTTGTTCCTGTTACTGAAGGAAAAGTAATTAGCACCTATAAAATGCGTTTCCATCCAATTTTAAAAAGATGGAGATGGCACCATGGAATTGATTTTGATGCAGACTACAACGACCCTGTAAAAAGCGCCTTTAACGGCACAGTAATAGCAAGTGGGTATTCAAAAACAGCGGGAAATTATGCAAAAATATTCAACGAACAAACGGGTATTACTGAAAAAGTAGACCATTTGGCGAAATGTCTTGTGAAGAAAGGAGACTATGTCCATGCTGGAGATATTATTGGAAAATGCGGATCCACAGGACTCTCAGAAGGGTCGCATGTTCACCTTGAATTCCTCTATGAGACCGAATCACTTGATCCACAGTTTGTATACTACATGGAGAAAATATCAGGTGGATTATTGATTAAAGAAAAGATAACAAAGCACTCAAACTACGAAGTTTGTGCTGATTGTTTTATTGATGAAACATATTTATCGATATTGGAGCAGAAAAAAATGGCACGAACCGCACTATCTGCCTCGCGATAACAAAGAGAACTTGATAATCTTGCCTCCCTCAATGCAGACGCATTGAATGGAACTCGAAGGTAGGGAATACATATGAAAAATCCGCCCGGATCACGAGGGCGGATTTTATTTTTGACTTTTTATCAAATACCTATAGTATTCAACACAGCGGTTATTTATACATAATGATTAAAAAAATATTTTTCCCTGGAATCTCAGTGATTGTACTATTCGGTATACTTTTTTCACTTCCCGGAGTAAAAAATTCTGTATTTGAAGACACTCAACTACACGTAGTAGTATTGATATCTGCACTTACTGCATGTTCCATGGAATTAGTTATTTCAAGTTTAGGTCTCCTTCCTAAAAATAGTCATGACAGAAGGGTTGTTTGGTTTATACGATTTTCTTTATATATGGCGATTGCATGGGGGTGTGTTATGTTTTTTATGGGAAAAGATTTCCATTTTACTCGAAATATTAATGGGATAATAGAAACACTCGTAGTATCTATTATTGGATCACTGATTGGACTATGTTCAATAACATTATTCCTAAATGTTTTTAAAAAACACATTAAACAAAATTAATACACCAACGCAGACAATTGTCTGCGTTTTATTTTTTGTTATGAAACTTTTTGTGTATATCTCGCAGTTGTTTATCAGTAACATGGGTATACACCTGTGTCGTCGCAATATTCGCATGTCCCAACATCATCTGAACACTTCGTATATCCGCACCATTTGAAAGAAGATCGGTTGCAAACGAGTGACGAATAACATGGGGAGTTACTTTTTTTGAAATACCCGCTTTGATCGCATACTGTTTTACGATACGCTCGATAGACCGCGGTGTTAGTCGTCCTGATTCATTTTTCCTGTGTCCACTTTGAGTAAAAAGTGGCTCGTTCATATCTTTTCGCACTTTTAAATAATTTTTAATTGCTTCTTTTGCTTCATCTGAAAGAAATACGACCCGAACTTTTTCACCTTTTCCACGAATAGAAAATTCATCCCGAGAAAGATCGAGATCACGGTTAAGAGAACACAGTTCGGCAAGACGAAGTCCAGTAGAGAAAAAAAGTTCCAGGAGTGCTTTATCTCTCAGTCCTATTTCAGTAGCAAGATCTGGTGCTTTGAGTAATCGTCCAAGTTCATCTGGTGACATAAGATCAAGATCTCGCGCACCGACTTTGGCAAGTTCAATCGTGTCAGGGGAGAGCGCGGTAATATTTCGCTTGCGTAAATATTTAAGAAATGACCGAAGGGCAATCATATAGTAGTTCTGGGTTGCTTTCTTCATTGTATTCCGCATCTGACCTTTAACTTTCATACCCGGAGCACGATTGAGCTTGATACGAAATTCGCGCACCTTATCTTCAGTGATGTCAGACACTTCCTGTATATTCATTTCTTTAAAAAACTTGTCGAGGTACTGCGCATAGGACCGCGACGTAAGAGGTGAGCGACCTTTTTCAATTTCAACATATTCAATGAATTGGAGTTTCGCTGATGCGACTGTTATAGACATATATTATAGTATACACGACTTTCAATGTCGGAAAATAGTGAAACTATGTGGTATTAAAATTCAAAACGGCTTAATACAACCAAAACCCCATTATTAGTTGGATTTTTATCTTGGTTTTCAGGGAAATGGGTACGTTCGCACTGCTGTGCTCAGTATCTTCCTCACCTTCGTTCGTCGACTTGCATTTTTGGGCTATATATGCTATGATTGTCCACATGTTAGCAACAAAGAAAAAACAGGTAGTTATCAAAAAGAACCAAATTCACGACAAGGATACCGGAAGCCCAGAGGTCCAGGTTGCTGTTTTGTCGGCAAAAATCGACGAACTTGCCATCCATTTGAAGGCT
>CALRET010000035.1 GCA_943356375.1 Candidatus Nomurabacteria bacterium
CACCAGTTCTCAAAGGGTGAAATCGTATCTCTGGATATTCGTGAGAGAAGTGTCTATGCAACTCCAATACTGCAAGAAAAAGTCCAAATAAGGGAAGCTGAATAAAAGTAAGCGACCTGCTGGCTAGGATAACCACATCCTGAAACTGAACTGTGGTAGTTCATCTAAATGAACGCCTGCCGGACGACAGAAATATTTTTCGTCCTGATTTTTCAGATCATAAATAAATTTGTGATCTGAAAATGAATTGTTCTTTAAATAATAATCTATCAATCTTAGAATTGAGTGACTAGTATCTTTAAAAAAGGATATTGATCACTCAGTTCTAAGATCCCATGTAAAGGCATGGAAAACCAGTAACCACTGGCCTGAGGTCGCTCCTATGAACACAAATACTATTACTCTGGATTACACGTATGAAGTTGGTGGTGGTCAGTATTCTATCTCAAAAACAGTTTCTCCTGCTAAGGACACAGAATCTGTGTATTTGAAGATAGAGGGGTGGTCAAACAGGCGCCTCCTATACATTGATAGAAAAAACGGAATTTCATATCTTCAAGCAAGTGCCGAGGGTACCGACTGTCATCGGTGCGGTATTTGCCAGAAAAGAATGAAAGAACTTGGTTGGATGACTGGTCACACGTTTGTTCAAATTGAAGGCAATCATTCTCTCTACGTTGAGATGAGTGGTGTCCCAGTTGATACAACACCAGAAACCCTGAGTCGTTTTTTAGGTTTATCTATCATATAGATACTGATACAACGGACCGGTATCACACTACTCCATAGCACGAGTATCCGGTTGGCAACAGAAAGTACTTCGGTAGCACGGAGGAAAAAGTGAAGAGCGGGCGAGGATTAAAAATCTCGCCCACATTACTCAGATCGCAAAGCAATTTGTTGTCTGACAGTGGATAAAAGTGCACCTTAAATAAAAAACATGAACTCACGAAAACCAAGAGACCGAGTCTCATCGTAGGCTCGCAACCGGCCAAAGAAATCCGAATAAGGTTAACTGAATAATAGTAAGTTATTCCCCCGGTAAGGTTTAGAGGGTTTGATCACCCTTGAGTGCTACCTTAACAGGGAACATTTCTTATTTCGCGAACGCGTCGTGGAAAAGGAATGTTCCCTAAAAACTAAAACATAAAGTAAGATAATTTAATCTTGCTTTCATTGCTCAGCTCATAAAACTTTTGTGACCTGATAATGAAATTGTTTTTTGTTAAACTAAAAATAAATAAAAGATGGAAAAGAAAGTTATTGATTTGCAACTGGTGTTTGTTATGAATAACGAATACCTGGTTAAGAATTTGAATGAGTGCTTTGCAGTGCTCAACGAATTTTTGAAAGAAAAATCCGGAGTAACGCACGATCCGCTGTTTATCAGGGAAGAGAAAGGAATTGTTCGGGTGGGCTATGTGCCTAACTCATCTGGCAAGACCCATTTTTTTTCTGATGAAAAGATTCCCGGATCGTTTGAAACCCTGGAACGGATTATCTTGGTTCAATTTGTCATCTTTGAAGGATGCAAGGAATACGGCTGCTATGAATCTGTGCCGATGGCAGGCGCTCCTGAGGAAGGACACGACGCATACTTTACGTTCACTCATAAAGATGTGGAGTACACCTACAAACTCTGGACTAAAGGATAGTTACACACCCCGCGAGTATACGCGGGGTTTTATTATACCTAAATATTAGTTGGGGATAGCGGACAGTTGACATATATTTCTAACAATGCTATTGTGGCAGTTCAATAATCGCTTTATTTCCTAACCCGAAAGAGCGATTATAGTCGCTCTTTCACAAAAAACAAAAAAACAATGAAGAAAATCTTTTTATTGATTGCCGGTGCTTTTGCTCTGAATGCATGCACGACCTCTAACTCGGAGTCCTTTACGGGAAATGAGCAACAAACACAGGAATTGTCGGATGCCAGAGCCGAAATTACCAAATTAACAGAACAACTGGCGAAATACACAAAGGAAGAAGAAAGGCAGAAAAATGAAACCTTTCAAAAATTACAGCAACTTGACTTGATCACACTCGGAGTTGATCCGAAAAGTGTGAATGTTGAGAAGATTAACCAGCGAGCTGGTTCCACGGGAATTATGTATTTGAAGGGACACCTTACAAATGTATATAACCTTGGGCAGACGGAGGTAAGTGTTGTGCAAAGTATACTTGCAAAGCCGACACTGCTTAAGTTGGTGTATACCACCAATAAAAAACCCTTCATGCAAATGGTTGGAGAGCTGGGGCGAAAAGCTGACGTTGTTGCTACGACAGAGTATCTGTTGGAAGCTATGACCACGAAACCGTTCCAGAAGGAATTTGCTGAGTATAAGAAGAGTGCTGGGAACTACGATATTAATTTCAATGATGGGGAACAACAGAATGGACCTTGGCAGAAATTAATAGAGCAGACACAAGGCACTGATGTCTACAAACTACAGCAACAGTATCTCGCATACTTATTTGCCCAACGAAGAAATTCAGATGGCGGTGCTGAGCTTACTAAGGCTTGGATTGAAATACTGAAAGATATACAAAAGCAGGTTACCAGTTAAATTCTGCTTTCTACACAAGCCCCTCACATGAGGGGCTTTTTATTTTCTATTATCTTGCGAATTCGATTATACGATTTTCACGAATGACGGTAACTTTGATTTCTCCTGGATATTTCAACTCCTGTTCGATCTTCTGAGCGACTTCTCGAGCAAGATTTTTTGCTTCGATGTCCGTCACTTTTTCCGGTGTTACGAAGATTCTGATTTCTCTTCCTGCTGAGAGGGCATATGATTTCTCAACACCATTAAATGCATTGACGAGTGCTTCAAGCTCAGCAAGACGTTTTAAATAGTTCTCAACACTATCTCTTCGAGCACCCGGACGTCCACCTGAGATGTAGTCTGCCGTCTGGACAATGACTGCTTCAATTGTTTCATGAGGGCAATCATCATGGTGACTTTTCATTGCCACAATAACGCGTTCATCTGCTCCGAACTTTTGCAGGATACGGATACCAATGTCGATATGTGTTCCTTGTACTTCATGATCAAGCGCTTTTCCAATGTCGTGTACAAGTGCACCCGCTTTAGCTATTGCAACATCAGCACCGAGTTCCTCTGCGAGCATTCCTGCAATATGAGTCATTTCGACAGAGTGGGCGAGAACGTTCTGTCCATAACTAGTGCGGAAATGAAGGCGACCTAAGATTGCAATGATGCGTGGATCAAAGTTGTAAATTCCGCATTCATATACCGCTTGCTCTCCTTTTTCTTTAATAATGCTGTGTATTTCTTCTTTTGCTTTTTCAACAATCTCTTCAATCTTTGCTGGTTGGATTCTTCCGTCAGCAATGAGATTTTCAAGTGCGACTTTTGCGATTTGTCTGCGAATCGGATCGAATGATGATATGACGATCATTCCTGGTGTATCATCAACAATCAATTCAACTCCTGTTGTGCGTTCAAATGCGCGAATATTACGTCCTTCTTTTCCTATAATTTTCCCTTTAATGTCATCTGATGGAATAGCGACACTGGTTGTCATGATCTCTGCAATGTTTCCTTGCGCCATGCGCTGAATAGAAGTAGAGAGGATTTCACGAGCTCGGCGATCGAGGCGTTCTTTTGCTGTCGTTTCGAGTTTTTGCATGCGGATCAAAAGATCTGTTTCATAGTCTCGCTCAATTTCCGCAAGCAACGCTTGACGCGCTTCCGCCCCACTCATGCCAGCTATTGTCTGTAGAGCAAACACTTTCTCTTCCTCAAGTGTCTCTGCGCGGTCTCTAATGAGTTTTATTTCCTCAATTTTTATCTTCATGTTTTCAACCTCACGATCTATTTCCACTTGGCGCGCATCGAGAAGCGCCTCTTTTTTAATGAGACGATCTTCTGTCTTTTTGAATTCAATATGTTGTTCTTTTTCTTGTGTCGTTAGTTTTTCTGCTCGATCCTCGACCTTCTTCTTTGCATCGTCGAGGATTTTTTGTGCTTCTTCTTTTGCACCAACCATCATTTGCTTGATATCGATCTCGATAGATCGGCGTTTACCGAGCGCAATGATGAGGCGCAAATAGTATCCAACACAGACACCTACCAAGAGTGCTGTGCCGGCAACTATTAAAATTTGTGTAATCATATTGTGTAACGACGAACGGAAAGGGCAATAAATGATATGTGAAATCGAATAAGGAAAAGTGGTATGAAAAGGGAATATCTGTACGGATTTTCTGTCAGTCTGCCATGCCCGCGCGTCAGGTCTATTTATTAAATGTCTGCAAGCTGATTGTAGCAAAAAAGCATAAAAGGTATATCATTGACAGATAGATATTTTAGTATATAGTGACAAACAGAGTTATTTATAAGACATGGACTATACGTCAGAACCACCGGTTGTTATATATGAATATAATAATAAGGAAGATATTGTGATTCATACAAAACATTCAGATACAGATAAAGAGCCAATCTTTCTTCATATGAAGAAAGATGTTTCAAATAAACCATATTTACATATGCAATCTACTGATTTTGAAAAAATCAGATATAAATATAGGAACTCATTTGAGATTATACAGCATCACACACTTTCAAGAGAACTGAAAGATAAAATTGATGTCTGCCTTCTCGCTATTCGTACAAAAAGAATTAATAAATCTTCTAGGACAGAGCGACACCAGAGATCAGTGATATATACGCATACGGAGAATAATAAAAAGATCCAATCTCAAGAATTATTTATTGTGAATTTTTATATCCATCATTATGATGGATCCGTAACTGAGCATGAGAAGAAATTTTTTCCTGACAATCGAGGGGTAAATTCTAAACTCCATGTGAATGTATATCTTCCTAAACCGATCGAAATTATAAAATATCCAACTAAAAAAGCATTTTTACTTTTTCAACCATCGACCTGGTTTAACTAACCCAAACCCCTTACTTTTGAGGGGTTTTACAATACAAAATGCGGAGCGACCTGTGGTCGCTCCGCATTTTGTATTGTATTCGCATTCTCTATACCCTAGACGCTATACCCTAAACCCTGGTTTTCTTTATTTCTTATTCTTCACAATAATCTCATCTACAATGCCGTATTTCTTTGCTTCATCCGCTGTCATATAATAATCGCGATCTGAATCTTTTTCAACTTGCGCAAATGGTTTACCGGTATTTTTCGCGAGGATTTTATTGAGATTCTCTTTTGTGCGGAGAATATGTTTTGCAACAATGGCGATATCAGATGCTTGTCCTTCTGCACCACCCATGACTTGGTGAATCATGACTTCAGAATTTGGGAGGCAAAATCTTTTTCCTTTTGCTCCTGAAGAGAGAAGTACAGCCCCGGCTGATGCAGCAATACCCACACAAATAGTGGAAACATCTGGTTTGATGTGATTCATTGTGTCATATATCGCCATCGCCGCAGTTACTGATCCTCCTGGAGAATTAATGTAAAGCATAATATCTTTTTTAGGATCTTCATTCTCAAGAAAGATGAGCTGGGCAATAATGATATTTGCTGTATGGTCATCGATTGGGCCTCCGAGGAATATGATACGTTCACGGAGTAGTCGTGAATAAATATCATACGCACGTTCACCAAATTGTGATTTTTCAATAACTGTTGGGATTAACATAGGTTTATTAAGTTAAACTGATAATTAGGAATATTGGTATCGTAACACGCTTTTGTGTCTGATACAAAAAATATGGTAATGAAATTACAAAGTATGATTTACAAATTACAATTGAATTTTTAATTTAGAAATTTTAAATTGATTTGTCCCCCTACGGACGATGTCTCCGAAGGGACATACTTTGTCCTTTTTAAATTTGGTATTTATTTCTGGTTTTCCAAGAATTTAAACACTTCTTCATTGGTGAGAATATGTTCAACGTAGAATTTTGTTCTGAGTGTATCCGCATCTTTGTATTCTTCCAATAGTTTGTCTACTTGTTCTGTGACTGCTTTTTCATCAGGTGCTATTTTTTCTTTGAGTGCGATGTTGGTGAGCACAAGTTCAAGAATGGCACGCTTCTTTGCATCTCCCTCATATTCTTTTCGGAGATCTGCCTCGGTCTTATTCAAATGTTTGAGGTAGTCAGGAAAAGCGACACCCATCTGTGTTATATCTGCTTCCATGCGGTACATCATTTTGTCGAGTTCTGAATCAATCAGAATTTTAGGAAGTGGGGTAGTAGCTTCTTCTACGATTTTCTCCACAATAGCGATGCGCTTCTTCTCTTTTGCCGCAGTGGTTTTTTCAAGAGTCACATTTTCTTTTATTTTTTCTTTGAGATCAGCAATAGTTTTGAACGCGCCTAATGTCGCAACAAATTCATCAGTGAGTTCAGGAAGCGTTGCTTCATCAACCTCTTCTTCTTTCTTATGATCGTGTGCACAATTTTCATCATGCACATGTTCTTTTCGTGCGCGCAATTTTCGAAGATTGAGGATTGTTTTTGCAACATCTTCTTCAGTCGCCGTTGTATCAGCTAATTCTTTTTTATTTTCTTCCTTTGCGATTTTCTTGTAATCAGGAAGTTTAATTTCTGGCATGACGTCAGTCGTGATCTTGAATACGAGGGGATTCCCACGGGCCAGCTTCATAATAGTCACTTCAGGTCGTCCAATAGCATCGATTTTGTTTTCTTTAAGAATGTCAGGGTAGGCGGCACTGATTGCGCTTTCAGCCATTTCTTCAAGAAGTAATTTGTCTCCGACATGTTTTCGCGCGATATCAGCAGGCACATGTCCTTTTCTGAATCCGTCTATTTCCAATCCAGCCGAAAGGGTTGTTAATGTTTTCTCTTCATAGGAAAGCAACACTTTTTCATCGAGCTCGTGTTCGATC
>CALRET010000036.1 GCA_943356375.1 Candidatus Nomurabacteria bacterium
GCGGATGATATATTTGCGTGTGCAACTCTCGGTCTACTTTTAGACAAACAAGGATACAGATATGAGATTATTCGAACACGTGATGAGAAAATTATTAAAACAGGAGATTATGTTGTAGATGTAGGTGGGGAATACGATCCTATGCAAAATCGATTTGACCATCATCAAATCGGAGGTGCCAACACCAGAGAAAATACCATACCGTACGCTTCTTTCGGTCTCGTCTGGAAAGAATTTGGTGAACAATTAACTGGATCAACTCAAGCAACCAAACGAATCGATGAAAATCTGGCCGCGTCCATTGATGCAACTGACAACGGGATTTCAGTAACAAAATCATTATTTCTAGATATTAATGCATATGGACTACATGGTATTATTTCTGCATTCCTCCCGAGTTGGAAAGAAACAGAAGCAATTGATATTAACAAAACTTTCATACAATTTGTCTCTTATTCAAAAATTCTTTTAAGTAGAGAGATAAAAAAAGCTCAAGATTTAATTGAAGGAGAGCAAAAAGTTGCTGAAATATATAAAAATACAGAGGACAAGAGGTTGATTGTTATGGACTCATATCTGCCGTGGAAAAAAGAATTATCAAAATATCCTGAACCTCTCTATTTGGTAAGTAAAGGAAATGATGGAAATTGGAATCTTTCTTGTGTCAGAAACGATCTCTCGAGTTTCGTTAATAGAAAAGATATGCCTGCATCTTGGGCGGGACTTCGCGATGAAAAACTGGCTCAAGAAACCGGTGTTCCTGATGCAGTATTCTGTCACACTAAAAGATTTTTCTGTGTTGCAAAATCAAAGGAAGGAGCCCTAAAATTAGGAAAAATAGCCCTAAAAGAGTAGAATACCCTTATGGAAGGATTTGGACCAAAAGCAAGCAATAAGACCCCAATAGAGCTCCCAAAATTGAGCGAAACCTTGTTTTTGAATGGGTTAAAATGGCTTAAAACTAAATACGGGACAATAAACAAAGAGGCCTTCTCAGATGTCCATTCAAACTTATACATGCTTGAATATCTAACAGAAGACGAAGTAAAGCGAGCCGTACAATTGATTAATGATTTTACTGGTGAAAATACCGCGACCTATTATCTCAATGATAAGATGCATAAAGGTCCTCGATATATGCTTCAACTTATTTCAGGACAACAGAAACTCGCCGCTTAGTTTTTATATTTCCTACCAACCATGTCCCTTCGGAGACATCTCCCGTAGGGAGACAACCTGTAACTTTTAATCTACAAACTATTTATATGGCTTTCATAGACGAACTAACAATATACGCAAAAGCAGGCACCGGTGGAAACGGGGTGGTTCGTTGGCGTAGAGAAAAATTCATCGACCGAGGTGGTCCAAATGGTGGTGATGGTGGAAAAGGTGGTGACGTGTATTTGCGAGCAGTTCGTGATGTACATATACTTTCAAATTATCGCCATGATACCAATTTTATTGCGCAAAACGGTGAACCGGGTGGGAGTAATCAATTGCATGGCAGAAGTGGTGATGAACTATATATTGATTTACCAATAGGTGCTATTGTTACGAATATTAAAACAAAAAAAGCTATTTCTTTGGAAAAAGAAGGGCAGACCGAACTCTTACTTGAAGGTGGTGTCGGTGGGTACGGCAATGAACATTTTAAAAGTTCTCGAAACGTTGCTCCTGAAGAATGGACTCAAGGAAAACACGGAGGAGAGGGGACTTTTTATATTGAACTCAAGCTTTTTGCTGACATGGGACTCGTTGGACTGCCAAATGCCGGTAAATCAAGCCTATTAAATGCACTTACAAATGCAAAGGCAAAAATAGGAGACTACCAATTCACCACACTGGATCCGAACCTTGGAGATTTTTATGGATATATCATTGCAGATATCCCGGGACTTATTGAGGGTGCATCTGAGGGCAAAGGACTTGGTATGAAATTCCTTCGTCATATTGCGCGCACAAAAATTCTCGTACACTTGATATCTTTTGAAAACGAAGATCTCATGAAAGCGTACAAAACAATACGGAAAGAATTAGAGACTCACGGTGATGGATTAATCGAGAAAGAGGAGATCATTCTTTTGACTAAGACAGACGTTTCTGATGAAAAAATAATTAAAGCAACTATTAAAAAATTTGAAAAACTAAAAAAACCAGTGTTTGCAATTTCTTTATATGATGACGTGGCAGTGAAAGAATTTGGAGATGCACTAGTGAAAATTTTTAAGGACGCGAATAAATAAAAAACCGGACATTGTGTCCGGTTTTACGTTAAGGGCTTTTTATAAAAAACCTCAAATATCTTCGATGGTGACCATTTATCTCTTCATCCCACCGCGCGAGAGGTAAATCAAATTCGTAATCATTACCAGTCTGTAAAAAACTTGTTGAAGTTATTCCTCCTGATTTGGTAACAGTTATTTTCACTGGAGTGCCTCTTAATACGCATCTAATTTCAAAATCATTTGCAATAGTGTTTTTTGCAACTGTTCTGATACTCAAAACTTTTATTCCCTTACTATTAAAGTATTCAGTAAAAAGTTCAATAACGCCTTTCTCTCTTTGAGTATAGACAATTTTCGCTTTACTAATACCATCAAACAATACCCAAACTTCTGGTAGTTCAGTAACAATTGCTTTTGGGATGAGCGGAAGCGGAATAGCTGATGATTCAATAAAGACTGGGTCAACTTTTTGTGCATGTGCTTCTGAAACACTTTTCAATAAAAAGACACAAATTAACAACCAGACACAAAAAACAACAAGAATACAATGCAGGATACGATTCATAGAACAGTATAAGATCTATGTTGTTTATAGCATTTAAAATCGTTTCAGTCAAGAAATATAAATATAAAAACCCCGAACTCGGGGTTTTGTTATCAATGCACTACTACAAATTTCTGTTTAAAGTATTTTTCTTCAAATTGGTTTAATGTCTCCAACATCTCTCCAGGTAATGATTCCTGAACTTTTCTCACCATATATTCAGGAATCTTTCGGTAATATGACTGCGCAATATTCCCAGCCATCATAGCCATAGTATCTGAATCTCCTCCGAGTGAAATCGCATTGTGAATTGCAGATTGCACATCAGTTGATTCAAGAAATGCCACAATTGCTTCCGAAACTGAATCTTTACAGGTTGAATGAAATCGATAGTCTTTTCGAATTTCATCACAAGTTCGCTCTAAATCATAGAAGTATTCTCTCTCAATTATTCCTAAAAGATCTTTTTTTGAGACCACTCTAAATTCGGATTCCCAAATCATTCGTGCGACAGCAAGAGCTCCACGAATAGCTTCTGGATGACCATGTGTCGGCATACAAGATGCGATCACTAATCGTTCTAAATTTTTAACACTTCCGCCTGCAACGAGACCGATTGGTCCCACGCGCATCGCACTTCCGTTTCCAAAACTGCGATACGGTTGCGGATCACTGCTCACCAGCCATTCGCTATACTTTGTTCCAAAACCCACGGTAGGGTATTTTCGTCCCCAATACAAATATGTGGATTTAAAATCAGGATTTGCCGGATTTTTAAGTAATGCATCCATTACCGCAATCTCCATTAGCGTATCATCGGTAAATGCAACCCCACTTTCATTCATTCTTCGTTCAAGATCGTGCATGTGTTCGGGCGCATGTTCTCTCCATGCGGTAAGTAATACTTCTTGAGAAGGTTGTTTGGTTGCTTGGAGAAGAATCTGTTTTATCTTTTCGGTAATTTTCCATTGACTCTTATCTTTTCCGATGCACAATTTCCAAATTGCAAAATGAGACAATTCAGCTAGTTTCCCAGTAATATCTCCATAAATTCCTGCGGTCATATCTAAAATAACTTTTATATCTGTATTCTTTGTAACAAATGTCATTAATATTGTCAAATGTACAATATCTCATTTTAAAGTCTCAAATAGATGTGCTAGAATAGTGAAATGTCAAAAGAGTATTACACAACTATTGGATTGGAGATTCATGCTGAACTCGCTACAGAAAGCAAAATGTTCTGCGGATGTAAAAATGATCCTGACGAGACTCGTCCAAATGTAAATGTCTGCCCAGTTTGCATGGCGCACCCAGGAACTCTTCCTGTGCCGAATAAAAAAGCAATCGAATCCGTCATCAAGGTTGGACTTGCGGTCGGCGCAAACATCGCTGACTTTACCGAATTTGATCGAAAAAACTATTTTTATCCTGATATTCCAAAAGGGTACCAGATTTCTCAATACAAGTTTCCTATTGTCTCAGGCGGAGAATTAGCTGGAGTAAAGATTACTCGAGTACACCTCGAAGAAGACACAGGTACCTCAAAACATGATCAAGGTGACTATTCACTTGTAGATTACAATCGTGCCGGAGTGCCACTAATGGAACTCGTTACTGAACCAGTTATTCATAGCCCGGAAGATGCGGGAAAATTCGGCAGGGAATTACAATTACTTCTCCAGTACTTAGGAGTATCTGAAGCTAACATGGAAAAAGGCGAGATGCGTGTTGAGCTCAATATCTCAGTATCCGATGATCGAAATAAGTTTGGTACTAAAGTTGAAGTGAAAAATATCAATTCATTCAACGCTATGATGCGTGCGGCAAAATATGAAACAGAACGTATGAGTAAACTCCTGGAAGAAGGTCGCGGAGCAGAAATAGTACAGGAAACACGCGGATGGGATGAAGCAAAACAAAAGACATTCTCTCAACGTGCAAAAGAAGACAGTCATGATTATCGGTATTTCCCGGATCCTGATATTCCAAAATTCTATCTCTCGAAAATGTTTGATATCGAATCGCTTCGCGCAGGACTTGCGGAATTACCATCACAAAAGCGCGTCAGGTATAAAGATGCTTTTGGAATAAAAGATGAAGATATTGAAAGCTATATCAATGACCACGAACTTGGCATTTATTTTGAGGAAGTTGCAAAAAACCTCAATAGCAATAAGGACGCGATTAAAAGCGCATCAAACTACATTACTTCTGACTTGATCGGTCTTCGCAAGAAGAATCCCGAATTCAAGTTTCCTCGCCCGCATCACTTGGCAGAACTCATCTCTATGACCGCAGATGGGTTACTTTCTTCTCGAGTTGCAAAAGATCTACTTGTAGAATTATACGATCTCAATAAATCTCCAAAAGAAATAGCGGATGAACGAGGATTGGTACAGAAAAATGATGAAGGAGCACTTAAAGAAATAATCCAGAAACTCATTGACGTAAATCCTGAAATTGTTGCAACTTACAAAGGCGGAAAAGAAAACGCCATTATGTCACTCGTCGGAAAAGCAATCAAAGAAACCAATGGTTCAGCAAATCCACAAGTGGTGATAAAATTATTAAAGGAATTGCTGTAAAAGATAATCTATTGACATGCACATATGTAATGTGTTATTATGTGATTAATGCAATAAAAGACGCTGTATGGCGTCTTTTATTGTGGGCATGTGTTCTTTTACAAAGTGAATATGTCACTCCGGCCCAAGCTCCGTGATGTCTTGTTTTTTTTGTTAAATCTTCAAATTTATAAGAAATGAAGAGACTTGTATGTTCTATCGTTCTTGCAGCGATAACGTTTATGCTTTCGGAAAAAGCAATCGGACAACAGCCGATGCCTGTTGCATTATTCTCAATGGATACCTCCCACATATGCGAAGGGGGAATATCAGCTTCACAAATTTGTCCACGGGAAATATTGTTTCCCAACAATGGACATTTTATGGAAGCGAAACCTATCAGTGGTTTGAAGCTGGCAATCCTCCACCTATTGTGTATCAAAACTGGAACAACGGTGGGTTCATGGTTTACCTCGAAGTTGAGGACGAATACGGAAACATTGACGTATACCAAGATCACGTGACTGTTTGGCCAAAGCCGACAGTCGAGGTGGTATCTCCTCCCGATAATGCGCACATCTGTCAAGGTGATTCGCAATTAGTCAGTGTTGAAACAAACGCGATAAATCCCACATTCCTCTGGTTTACTTATGAACAAGGAGAATTATTTACAACAAACAATGATTCGGTATTCCTACATGAACAAGGAAATCATCGCGTAACAGTCTTTGACGAACGCGGTTGTGAAAGTGAACAGTATGGTTACTTTTATGTAGAAGTACATCAACCAATACTAATCTCTTTTAATGACAATTGGGGTGTAAACCAAGAGAGTGACACAATATCGCTCTGCGATAATGAAAACAATTGGTTATATGCTAATGTCCAAAATCTTGAACACTATAACTGGACAAATTTCCAGTGGAACGATGGGACATTAGGGACCAGTATTCAACTTGATTCAACAAGCATCTACAAATTGACAGTCATTGATGAAGATAACGCTTGTGGTTCTGTAACAGATTCAATATTTGTTACCGTACACCAGTTGCCACTACCTGAGATAGTTATTTCTCCAAACCAAATATCTTTTTATGAAGGAGATGTGGTGACTATGTCCACAGAGATACCATACACTGAAATAAGTTGGCAATGGAACAATGGTTTCTATACCATATCTACAGACATGGAGACCATACATCCCGAATCATCTGGTATCTACACAGTTATCGTAACCGATGAATTCGGATGTAACGGAAGAGAAGAAACACCATTTTTATCTATCAGAGAACGACCTGAAAAACCGGAAGTCTTTGTGGCAAATGGCTGTATGCTTGCT
>CALRET010000037.1 GCA_943356375.1 Candidatus Nomurabacteria bacterium
TTGCAAATTTTTTGTACCCATTTATTTTTTCAAGAGAGAGTGCTGTATCTGCTCCTGCCGGGGTACCGATCATAAGAGCGACACGGAGTGCGTCGATACCATATGTTTCTGCGACATCGATAGGGGAAATAACATTTCCTTTTGATTTCGACATTTTCACACCATTTTTATCGAGCACCATGCCATGTAGATATATATCCTTGAATGGAACTTGGCCAACCAGATATTTCCCGAACATGAGCATGCGCGGAATCCATTTAAATATAAGTTCAGTTCCGGTCTCCATGAGTTGTGTCGGATAGTATTTCATATCAACCCCATTCGGATAGCCGAGTGTCATGAGTGGCCATTGACCGCTTGAAAACCAGGTATCAAATGTATCAGTGTCCTGAATCCATTCTTCACCAAGCGATTCTTTGCTTGCTTTATATTCTTCGGTACCGTCAGAATTTTTCTTAAACCAAGCAGGAATTTGAATACCCCAAACGATTTGACGAGATATATTCCAATCAATCGGATTTGACATCCAGTGTTTGAAAATACGTTCATGTGATTCAGTAAGAATAGTAAATTCACCATCTTCGAGTGATTTGAGTACCATATCGGCGAGTGGCTTCATTGTTACGAACCATTGTGGTTTTATTTGTGGTTCGATGGTAACACCGGTTCGTTCGCAGACACGGACGGAGTGCACATAATTCTCATCTATTTTTACGAGCAATCCTTTCTCTTTGAGCTTCTCAACGATCTTTTCTCGAGCTTCTGTAATTTTTATACCAGCAAATTCTTGTGCAATAGGAAGTAATTTTCCATCCCAATCAATAATCTGCTCCATGTCGAGGTTATATTTTTTAGCAAGATCAAAGTCCACCTGACTGTGCCATGGTGTAATCGTCATCGCCCCAGTTCCTATTTCAGGATCACTCGCTTCATCTTTAATAACTGTTGCGGTCAGCGGTCCGTTGATCCACTCGAGCTCTATTTTTTGCCCATGTTCAAATTGCGCATATCGAGGATCGTTTGGATTTACCACGACGTATTTGTCGCCAAATTTTGTTTCCGGTCGGGCAGTTCCAATGACAAATGGTCCATATTGGAAATAGTAAAATTTTCCTTTTTGTTCGATAAATTCCGTTTCAATGTCAGATAGAGAGGTTTTAAATTTAGGATTCCAATGCACGATTCTGCTACCGCGGTAGATCATCCCATCATTGAACATTTTTATGAAGGTATCTTGTACACGCGATACGACTGAAGGATCAAGAGTAAATAGGTTGCGTGACCAATCACAACTAACACCGAGTTTTTTCCAATCCGCTTCCATGAACTGTTTCTTGTCCATGACAAAATCATAGATTTCTTTGTAGAGATCTGCGTTAGACATGCCGAATCTACTTCGTCCTTGTTTCTGTAATTCTTTTTCATATACGCCCTGTGTTTCAAATCCTGCGTGGTCTGATCCGGGAACCATGAGAACTTTTTTGCCTTGCATGCGCTGGTAACGAGCCGCAACATCTTTGAGTGTTGAATCGAGTGCATGTCCTGCGTGGAGTCGTCCATTTGCGTTCGGTGGCGGCATGATGGTCGTCCACGGTTTTTCATGTCGTTCGGGCAAATTGTCCGGATTGAAAAAACCGCTCTCTTCCCAGAGTTGATAGATACGTCCTTCGGTATCGGTAGGACTGTACGGCTTGAGGAATTTTTCCGGCACATTTGGATTTGGTATGAAAGTATTTTCTTTTTCCATGTAGAAAAAATATAGCATTTTTGGCTTATTTTTCAAAATGAATCTATTTGACTTTTTATCGAATATTATGTAATTTGTGGATAGATTAGAACTTTTATAGTATGAAAAATTTCTGTATACCTTTTGATGAAGAGGTTGATTTTTCTCAATCAGAAAAAGAGTTGGATAGTTTTTTCCAAGCATGTGTAAAACAGATAGTAAATTCTAAGAAAAAAACTGAATTTAATGAGATTAAAAGTGAAAATGCTCCAATATGGGGTTATCGAGCAGAACTATTTCCTCAAGTTCTCGTGAATGCGCTTATGACGAAAGCATTACAAGAAGCAATGACTCGTTCAAAATCATTCAGGAAATTTATCGATTTAGTGATAGCTAAAGATGGATGGTGTAAGAATTCAAATTCAACCATAGATCACATGTCTCTATTAGAGGGAACGGCACATTTTGAATCCGACAACGAACACCCAGATACTAAAGAAATATCTCATATTCATTATGATTTACGTATTTATTACAGTAAAAATGTGCTTAAAAATAAAACTGACGAAAGGAAGATTGAAGAATACTCTCTACATTTTAATCACGGTATAACATACCTCAGAGATCCGAATCAAGGTATTGGTGGTATGTGGACAAGTCGTTTCTTATGTATCTATGATTTACCATTTAAAGCTCAAGGGGAAATATGGTACACAGCTACAAAATTGATGACTGTTCCAACACTTTTTCATTATTTTATTAATAAATATAAAAATGAAAAAGAATTATTTGAAGAATCTGGATTAGTGAAAACTTCATACGCAGCATAGATTAAACCCGCTATTTGGCGGGTTTTTATAATATCATCTAAAATACCCTTATTTTATAAGGGTATTTTAGATTGACTTTTATATATAAATATGGTATCATATACTTAATCACATATTGCTTTTTCACTAACCCGAAAGAGCGTACCGCTCTTTCATAAAACCATAAAAAATGAAAATAAGAATCTTTATTTTATTGGCTATCAGTATTTTTTTTGTGATTTTTTCTCGCTATCGGGAAAGTTTCGCTCAATCAAAATCAATTGATGCTTCAACTATTACAGAAAAGACTCCAGGATACAAAGAGTATAAGAAAATGAAATTTAATTTCTCTTATAAAGAAATTTATAAGGATATTGAATTTAAAAATTTAACTGTTCCGGGAACTATTACCAAATGGGGCGTTGAAGGCACTGCAAACAAATTCATCCGTGCACTCCGTTTTAAAGATATTACCGATGCGGTTGAAGATAGGTATAATCTACCTCGCGGGATAATCTTTGCCATGATGCTTGAAGAAAGTAATGGCATTGATTTATTGCCAAACGGACGCGGTGATGGAGGGTTTGGTCTTTCACATATACAACCAGCCGTTGCTGTAGATTTTTCTTTGAAAGTCTATTGCAATTGTCCATCCATGGTTTGTAATGGTAAAGATTCAAGATCTTGTGTGGTTAATGGTAAAAAACAGAACCATGCAAAAAAACTTGCTGATCTTTTGGAAAAGTATAAGAAAGATCGCAAGGAATTGATCCAGTATGACGACCGACTACACCCGATTAAAAATTTGGACGCAGTCGGTAGAATGCTTGCGTGTTATATGGATGGACCACGTATCAAAGGACTTGGACCCTTCAGAACTGCAATTCGTAGGTATGCTGGAAAGTATAATTACGAAGCATACTGGAGAGATGTAAAAAAGACTATGAATTTGCTTGAAGATAAGAAATTTATGGAAAGCGTAACTGTGGCATTTGAGAAAGAGAATAAAAGTCTACTCATTAATGGCAAAAAAGGTACGTTTAATCTGTACATCAAAGAGTCTCAGAAGATGAATGATAATTACGGATTACAGGAGTATAAGAAATTACCAAAGTATATTCCGGTAAATTCAGTTATTGTTAAGAAAACATATAAAAACTTCATGTAAGTTTTTTGAAACGTTTTCCAAGCCCCGCACGAGTTGCGGGGTTTTATAATTTCAAATTTCCTTCTGCGCAAATTGTATTGAGGTCGCTCAGATTTTTTTTATATTCACCCGCTGCAAATCTGAAGTAGCCGACAATGGCGATCATTAGAGCGTTATCAGTGGCTAATTCTTTTTTGGGTACATATGTCTGTATTTCAGGATTTATTTCTTGGATAGATCTGATAAGAGAACCGGTGATGTATTTGTTTGCAGCAACACCACCGCCCACGATGAGCGTTTGTGCGCCAGATTCCTGTACGGCAGTTATTGTCTTTTTGACGAGCACTTCTGTAACTGCATCCTCAAATTCCCGGGCAATTGATTGTTTAATTGTAATATCTTCTAAGACTTCAGGATCTTTCTCCTTGAGATCACGGATGAAATATAGGACAGCAGTTTTGAGTCCTGAGAAAGAGAAATCAAAATCATCACTGTGGATCATGGGTCTGGGCAGCTTACAGCTTGTAGCTTGTAGCTTGTAGCTTTTCCTCGCTTGCTCTGCAAGCGAGGAAATCTGAGGTCCGCCGGGATACGGGAGCCCGAGCATGCGGGCGACCTTGTCGAATGCTTCACCTACCGCATCATCTCTTGTTTTGCCGATAATTTCATATTTCAAAAAGTCTTTAACTAGAACCAGTTCTGTATGTCCACCTGAAATAAGAAGAGCGATCGCAGGGAATTGTATTTGGGGTATGTTATATTTTTGATCTCTTATTTTTAATATTTGATTTTCTGTCTGTTCTTGTATCAGAACAGATAAAATATGTCCTTCCATATGATTCACTGGTACCAGAGGTAGGTCAAAAAAATAGGCGAGTGCTTTTGCAAAGTTTACTCCAACCCAGAGCGCTGGTTCGAGTCCTGGACCATAGGTTACTGCTATGGCGTCGACACCAAGTGTTGGAAGGAACGATAATTCATTTTCAAAAAAAGGAATTAATTCTTGTTCACGAGTAAGAATTTCTGTAACATTCCTAGTGTTTGTTTTTTCCGAAGACTTGTTCCATAACCCAGCATCTCTCATCGCTTTTTCGAATACCAATGGAATATTTTTTCCATGTTCACGACGAGCAAGAGCAGGGAAGACACCGCCGAATTCTTTGTGTACATCTATCTGAGTGGCTGTCTCATGGGACAGCACTGAAAAAGCGAGTTGTTGTTCGTCTTGTACTTCCAATATGGCGATAGAAGTCTCGTCACACGATGTTTCAATGGCTAGGATTCTCATACCGGACGACTATAGCATATTTTTTATAAATGTGGTATGGTTTTGCCAGACTTAATAAATAAATAGTGGGAAAAGAAGGAAAACTGATTATTTTCGCTGCTCCATCAGGATGTGGAAAAACAAGCATTGTACAAGCAGTTAAAGATTGGACCCCTGATACTTTTGAATTTTCTGTGAGCGCAACTAATCGTGAAAAAAGGAAAAATGAAATAAATGGGAAAGATTATCTTTTTTTGAATTCAGTGGATGATTTTAAGGCAAAGATCGCCAATAATGAATTTGTTGAATGGGAAGAGGTATACAAGGACAATTTTTATGGAACATTATTTTCTGAAGTTGATCGCATTATACATTCAGGGAAAGCAGGTCTTTTCGACATTGACGTAAAGGGCGCGTTTAATTTAAAGAAAAAATATGGCAAGAAAGCATTATTTGTGTACGTTCATGTTCCGAAAAAAATAGCTGAAGAAAGATTGCAGAAACGCGCAACTGAGAATGGAAAATCTTATCAAGAGAGGATAGGAAAATACGAAGAGGAGGCGGAGTACCAACAGTACAGTGATGTCATTCTTGATAATTCTCTCGAGCTTGCAACCTCGGTGAAAAGTATCAAGAGAATGATTACTCGTTTTCTAAATAATTAAAATTTTATGCCCCACAATGGGGCATTTTTTAATGCGGTTGCCATTTCGTGATAATTATGGTTATATATGTTTAGAAATAAGTACTATTAAATGTTTAAGAAAAAGAAAGATGAAAAGCGGACTCCGCTTTCCTTATGCGAACTTCTCACAACCTACGCAATTATGTTTATTGGTCAGAGTGGTTGTGGTAAAGAAACACAAAAAAAGAAATACATAGCTTTTTTGAAGAAACACTGTCCTGATATGAAAGTCATTTCTATCTGTACTGGTGATGAGTTTCGGAAATGGATTGGAAAAGGGAGTGCACTCTCCCAATCAATCGCAGGAGCAAATAAGTCGGGCAAGTTCCAGACAAGTGCCTATGCTCTGTATATGGTTTTATCAAAACTTGATAAAAAATATACCGGAACCGAACATCTTGTTTTTGATGGTTCACCGCGATCAATAATGGAAGCACAAGAGATGTTAGGAATACTTACATGTCTTAATCTAAAACCATTGGTTATTTATCCAAAAATTTCTGATCGTACAGCGCGAAAGCGTTTAAAATTACGGAATCGAACTGATAGTTCAAGTGATGTAACTATCACTACTAAGCTCAAATTTTTTGGAGACCAAGTGGTTCCTACTCTTAAGTTCTTGAAAGGAGAAGATGTTCCTATTATTGAACTTGATGGTGAAAAATCGATTGATGAAGTTTTTGATCAATTAAAGAAAGACCTCAAAATTGACCACCTCTAAACAATCCCCCAACTGGGGGATTTTTGTTTGAGATTTGTTTGTAAATATGCAACAATGGTCCAGTAATTAAATTTTTAGTACATGGGCGGTTAGCTCAGTTGGTAGAGCGCAATATTGACGTTATTGATGTCAGAGGTTCGAATCCTCTACCGCCCA
>CALRET010000038.1 GCA_943356375.1 Candidatus Nomurabacteria bacterium
CTCTGTTTTCTTTTTTATTTTCCAATGCTTTGGTTAAAATTTTTTGCGCAACGACATCCAAATCTGCGATAGTGATTATTTCAGACATACGGCTACTATACCCGCACACCTACTTTTTTACAAGAAAAAGTAGGTGTGCGGGTATATAACACTCTATCATGAATTGCAAAACAGCCCCGGCATATGCCGGGGCTGTTTTTATATCAATTATCCTATTTTTGGATTATTGTAGTAGTATCGTCTAACTATTACAATAATTGCAAGGATAATGAGTATAAGTAGCAACCATCCGAAGAGAGTTGTTGGGAAGAATCCGCCAAACCCAAACAAAGCAGATGCACCCAATAAATTCCCATTATCAGTACAAATATTCACATTGTGAATTCCATATGCAATAACATCTTCTTGAACCCCTGTGTTATAGGTATATGCCATTATTGCGGTTGTTACGAGTAGATCCTGACTATCAGCGTCACGAAGTACGGTTCCCGTTATTGAGATTTCATCTTCTTCGTTTGGAGAAAGCGTACCAAGTAGTATGGTGAGTGTATTATCTTTTTCTGAAAAATCACCCTCACTTGCTCGTACAAATGCAACATCACGAGGGAGTGTTACTCTGAGAACTACGTCTTCGAGAGTTCGCCCGCTGATATTTTTATATTTCACCGTTTGTTCAATACTATCCCCTACACACGCACTCTCGTATCGATTTTCGATTTCAAGCATAATATGAGAATTTCCATTTCCACCATTTACAGTTGAAATAACAACCGTTGTCGGTGGAGCAACTGAGACACTTGAGGTTCGGAAATTAAGAACATCTCCCGGTACAGTTCCACCATTATTTTTTCCAACTACTCGGAAGTAGTAGGTAGTATTCGGTGTAAGTCCGGTAATAGTATCAACCAAATTAACAGATGCTACAGTCCCAAAACTTTGCATCGCAGTAATTCGCCCGAGTGACGCACTTGTTCCCCATTCAAACCAACCAGAAGTTGTTCCGCTTGAGGTTCCTGACATAATCAATCCATTAAGACGAGCAGTTGTTTGAGTAACTGCAGTCGCTGTCGTGGTGATTGCCTGTGGAGCCACAGTGAGAGGTGTCGAGATATATCCATTTGTGGTAAATGTTTTTGTATTTCCATAATCAATATCTCCGTCAGAATTTTCTGCAACCGCACGGAAACAGTATGTGGTTCCTGATTGTAGATTACTTACTGTTTCTGAGATGTCAAAATCACTATTGTCGTCATCACCGTCTTCATGATTTGTTGATGAAGAGAATGAACATGAAGAAGAATTTCCTTGTGCATATTCAAACCACACTTCAACATCATCCCCATTTGGGTCAACATTTCCATTTAGTTTTGCAGAAGTACTTCCGACACTTGTTGCAGAATCGGTAGTAACATCTGGTTCTTCTGAATTATCATTATTTGATCCGTCTTCATCAGTAGTGAAATCTTCTATAGATCCACAATCCTCTTGTCCAGTTACTGTATTTTCGGCACACGCACGGAAGAAGTATTCAGTATCTTCATCGAGACCGGTGAGATTAAATGAGAAGCTACCATCAACAGTTGTTGACCCAAAAATATTTTCTGTTTCATCAAGATCGTTGTCGTCTTCTCCCCATTCAAACCATCGAGTAACCGATCCACCTTGTACATCGACATATCCACGAATCGTTGCAGAGTCTTCGTCAATATTTGTCGCACTATTTGTTGTTACAATTGGAGCACTTCCATTATTGTTTTGATTAAATTCACTGTTATCAGTTGTGTTGGAACAACCTGGATCTTGCATGTCTGTGTATCCATCGTTGTCATCATCTATTCCATTTGAACATTGATATGTTGGTGGTGGAACATTGTATTCTGTATTATCCATTGGACTTGAACATCCAGGATCTTGCATATCAATAAGTCCGTCGCTGTCGTTGTCATACCCATCATTACATTGGTACACCTGAGGTGGTGTATTGTATTCATTGTTGTCGGTGGCAGAAGTACATCCAGGGTCTTGAGAAAAATCGACAAGACCGTCAGCATCATCATCTATATTATTTGAACACTGGTATGTTGGTGGTGGAACGTTGTACTCATTGGTATCTGTCGTAGAGGTACATCCCGGGTCTTGCATGTCGATAAGTCCATCTCCATCATCATCACTTCCATTACTACACGCGTAGACTTGTGGAGGTTGATTGAATGGTGACTCAGTATTGTCTGTTGTACCTGAACATGCAGGATCCTGCATATCAACATATCCATCACCATCATTATCAATACCATCAGAACACTGGTATGACTGTTGAGTACTGCCAACAGAAAAACTCACAACAATCGCTCCTTGTGATGCCCATCCAGGAGTAATATCCCCAACAGAAACTCCGCTTGAGGTAAATATATTACTTGGGTTAGAAATAGTTTGCGCACATCCTGAAGATGAACACTGATTTGGATACCACTTGATTGATCCAAGAGTAAGTGTTTGAGAAGAAGACAAAGAAACTGACCCTGATCCTGATCGAGTAATATTACCTCCAGTAACATACCCGGTGAAAGTAAAGGAACTCTGAGAACCTGAGCTGATAGGATTTAGACGCAAACGAGTGTTTGTTGCCGTCGTGTCCCCTGTATTATGATAATAAATGCGCACATTAACCGTTTCTCCTCCATTTGCTGAAGTAGAAGTAGTCCAACACGGTGAATTAACACCTTGCTGAGTGGTATGATTGGCAACCATTACAGTCGGACAATCATTACCCGCAGTATTCCATTGCACTGCCGCTTCTACTTTATCAGTAACGACAAAAAGAACGCCAAGCGCCAAGAATCCCGCAAAAAGAAATTTTTTGTAAGTATTCATACAGTATTTTTAATTGTTGTTAATTAAAATATTTCTGCCACCGCTGACATAAATATTTTTAAAAGATTTCAAACATCGCTTCAAATCTTTTAAAAATAGAGCAGGTGACGGGTTTGAATTCCCTCATACACCTGCTCATATTTGTTTAAAAACCGCATTAGACTATCTTCGTCCCATTGAACCACCACCCTTCATCATAGGAGCGCTTTTTTGAGCACTCGCCATTTTGGGCCCACTCATGTTTCTTGACTGTGAAGCCTTAAAATTTTGTGGCTGAGATTTCGTAATAGTTTTTCCACTCTGGTTAATATTACTTCTCGAATTATTCGCTTGAGGTAATATCTTTTTCTGTCCCAGGATGTTTTGTGTTGGAGTGGTCTTTGTTTTTACCTGGCTGTATGCCTGAGGAACTTGCTTTTGCGTAACAGTTTTGTTCAGATATTCTCGTGAAGGATTTTTCTGATTAAACTGATTCACATTCGCCTGCTTTTGGTTTTGGGTCGTAGTAACTCTTAAAGGATTAGTGTTCGCAAACTGTTTTGTTTGCGTGGTATTCGAAGGATTTACATTCTTCGTAATACCAGTAACCCTTGTCTGAGTTTTCTCTATTCCTGAAACCTTAAGAGGTTGTGTATTCGCAGAAACTGTTCCCTGTAAAGAGTTCTTTACAACAGGTGTTTGTGTCCATCCTGTTTGCTCGGTTTTATTGCTTCCATCACCCTGCATACCACCTCCATCATCATGAGTCGGTGTACCAACAGGCCCCCCAGTATCTCCATCATCAATAATCGGAGGATCATCGTGTGTTGGATTTCCACTAGGACCTCCATCATCATGAGTCGGAACATCGGCTGGTTCTCCGTCAATCGGAACTTTGTCAATTGTGTTGTTGGTGATATTAGTGATATTAGTGATATCATCGTCACTATAATAATAATTATAGTAATCACCCTCATTCACAATCGTGGTATTGCTCGGCTGATTATACCAACCTTGTTGGTATCCATAATTCCAAAACCAGTACGGTCTGTACGGGTAATAATAGTACCCGCGATTATAACCATAACTTGCATACCACCCACCAGTTGTTTGGTACACAACTCTTTCATTCACCTCGTAACGATTGATTATTGTGTCATTGATCGTTATGGTATTTCTAATGATCGAGTCATACTCGGTACCCTTCACCTCTTTTTCATACGAAGAGGGACGAAGGTCGTCACATGGATTACCACAAACACTTAACTGGTAAGTCTTATTATTCAGTGACGACTTAATTTCATACTCATCCTTATACGGAGGTCTTTCCCATGTGCTCACCGCAAAACTTTCGTTTGTGCGATATATGGAAAGTTCCCCTTCTTTAAATGATGCACTGGTGAAGTACATCGTTTTTTCAACTGCCAACAATTCCTCATCGGTATCAATAGCGTTTCCACTGTTGAGTACTGATTTATCTTTGTTGTATAGTGCCATTTTTTGTTTTTTATACTCCGCAAGCGGAATTTTCAGAAACTTCTGCGGATCTCCTTTCTCAAGGATTTCCACTAACTGTGCTGGGGTTTTTACTGGTTTGGTAAAATACGGGCTCCATCCGGCCTGTGCGGTTTTTTGTGCTAACACAGCTATCGCCATGAAAAGCATTACAAGGAACATTTTTTTCATTTATCTGAATTTATTGGTTTGACATAAGTCTATCACAGATTGACACATATGTCAAGCTCTTTATTCATTGTGAAAACAGCGAAAAAACTATAGAATACAAGGATATATGGCTGATCTAAATGATGATATTCAAAAGAGAAAACTAGAGGATCTTCGACACGAGGAAGAGGAAGATTTGGTAAAAATACTTGCTGAAGCAAAATACAACCTTCCTTCGATAGATTTAGGTAATATTGGCGTTGAAAATGAGGCATTACGAGCTGTTTCAGAAAGCGAAGCCCGTCGACTAAAAGTTGGTCCATTTAAGGTCTTAGGAAAAACAGTACACATTGCAATTCTCTCCCCTGATAACCCAGAAATAGTCTCTCTCAAAAAAGACTTGGAACATCGAGGGTACCAACCGATATTTTATATGGCTTCGCATACTAGTATTGAAAAAGTGTGGATGCGATATAGCGAAATATCAAATGCAACAACATCACGCGCAGGAAGTATGGATATCCCTGGAGATATTATTATCTCCATCAGTAATCGAATAAAAGAAATGAAAGATGTAAAATTACTGATCGATGAAACAAAAAATGAAACCTCTTCACATCGAATATCAAAAATAATAGATGTACTACTTGCTGGTGCAATCTCGCTTGGTGCATCTGATGTGCACATCGAACCGGAAGAAGAGCTGGTGCGTATCAGATATCGTCTCGATGGGGTACTCCAAGATATTATTTTCCTTGATCATAAGACGCACCATTTCATCAATTCCCGCATCAAACTCCTCTCTGCAATGAAACTCACCACAGAAAACCAAGCGCAAGATGGACGATTTAGTATTTGGATCGGAGTAGACGAAATAAGTATGCGTGTATCAGTAATTCCAGGAGCATATGGTGAATCAATCGTCATGCGTATCCTCAATCCAAAATCTATTCGTGTACCACTCGAAGAAATGGGAATTGACCCAAAATTGTTTGAAGTCATTAACGAAAGTATTCAAAAACCAAATGGACTTATTCTTATCACTGGACCGACAGGTTCCGGAAAAACAACAACGCTCTATGCATTTCTCCAAAAAATATATTCTGCATCAATTAAAATAATCACTATCGAAGACCCAATTGAATACCATCTCCAGGGTATCACTCAAACACAAGTTGATTCTGACAAGGGATATCACTTTATCCATGGACTCCGTGCAGCACTCAGACAAGACCCTGATGTTATCATGGTGGGAGAAATTCGTGATGCTGAAACAGCAAAAATTGCTGTTGAATCAGCACTTACTGGACACTTAGTTTTTTCAACCCTCCACACCAACAATGCTGCTGGTGTTATTCCCCGTCTTATTGATCTTGAGGTAAATCCAAAGATTATGGTTTCTGCACTTACTCTCTCAATGGCACAGCGTTTGGTTCGACGCCTTTGCAAAGAATGTAAGAAACAAGTAAAACCAACAGCTGAACAAGAAAAAACACTCAGAACTATCTTGAAGCATGCTTATGATACGGGGAAAAATTTACCCGCGTACAATTTAACACCAGATCAAGAGTTGTTTATTTGGGAGCCTGTTGGATGTAGTAAATGTGGAAACATAGGATACCATAAACAAATTGGTATTTTCGAAGCAATATACACAGACGAAGAGATTGAAAAAATAATTCCAACAAATCCGAGCGAACGAGAAATAAAGCGGGTTGCTGAGAAACAGGGAATTTTTGATATGAGAGAGGACGGGGTGGTGAAAATTCTTACTGGAATAACTTCTATGGAAGAAGTGCAGACAGTGGTTGATTTAGAAGAAGAGATTTAGACAGCTTGTAGATGATAGTTTATAGATAGTAGGAAACAAAAAATACCGCGTACGCGGTATT
>CALRET010000039.1 GCA_943356375.1 Candidatus Nomurabacteria bacterium
TCTTTTTCCGTCATTACATCTTTTTCTTTCATTACCGCTTCTTCCATCATAACCTTTTGTTCCATTTGTTCTTTTTCCATCATCACGTCATTTTTGCTATTCATTGATGCATAGATTCCTCCTATTACGATAACAAGCGCGATAACCCCAATAATTATTCCTGTGTTTTTATTCATAAATAATATGTTAATTAATAATGATAATAGATAAAGTATATAGAATAACAAAACAGATGTAAAGCTTACTTTACATCTGTTTTGTGGATAACCGCTGTAAGCGAGCAATAGTCGTATGACTATAACTTATTTATTTTACAAATTTTTATCACTCCAAATACGTGTAATTATTTTTACCAATATCATTACTATAAGAGCAACTACAAGCCAAGGATCCACAGAATGTGTATATCCATGTACAACAATTCCAAACATAAGAATTGTTGTACCAGCCAAAAAGGCATTTCTTCCTGCTAGGGCCCTATGAACATCATCACGCTCATCCACTTTCTTTTCTCTAAGAATAAAACTTGCAAATATTCCAAAAAATACTAATGCGCAAGTAAGCATCCCCATAACCATCATATCGGGCATCCAAAAATGAAACGGGTTAAGGAGGAGTATTGCGATCAAAATGAGAGCACCCGTGATGATACTTTCTGTGAGATTATTTTTCATAAGATATTTTAAATATTTTCTCTACTGGCATTTTAAAAAAACCAGCAATCTTTAGTGCTAATAAAATCGAAGGGGTGTAATTCCCTTTTTCAAGAGCAATAATAGTTTGGCGACTCACACAAACTTTGTTTGCCAAATCTTCTTGAGTTGCTCCTGCTTGAGTTCGAAACTTCCCAACTTCATTTTTAATATATTCTTGCATGATTTGTAATACAAGTGTACACGATCAAACAAAAATGTCAACCTGGCTTTACACTAGTCTCTCTTATATTTTCGAACCACAAGAAAACGTTGCTACTAAACGACAAAAGAGCACTTTCGTGCCCTCTCATCCTATCGTGCTCCGGAGACAGGGATCGCCTCTCCTTTCAGTCGAAACGCACCATTTTTATAGTCGTTCCACTTTTTAAAAATGGGCGCCTTCGGTTCGATCCAGCACCTAAAAACAGAAATGAAAAAGCCTCACTTAATTAAAAGTGAAGCTTTTTCATTTTGCTCCGGAGACAGGGATCGAACCTGTGACCTTACGATTAACAGTCGTTTGCTCTACCGCTGAGCTACTCCGGAATATTTCTATTCTTCAGGTTCGATCCCTGTCCGGGGAGCAAACTCAAAAGAACCCACACATCCTATCAAAAAATACAGAAAAAGCAAAGTGGGTAATCATTATTATTTGACTTTTTTAATAAATAAAGTTATAGTAATTTCAGACAAAAAACAGTAGTACGTGTTAGAAATATCTATGGAAAAATTGCGTTCTTTATTAAAAGAAGCTATTGAAACTCACAATGACTTCCCTTCCAAAGGAGTTCGATTTAAAGATATTCAAAGTTTTCTGGTTGACCCGGAGCTCAATTCTCAAATAGTTGATGCGATACGGTATCAAGTAGAAAGTAATTTTCTTGAACCTGATGCGATAGTTGCATTCGATGCGCGAGGATTTCTTCATGGAGGAATGTATGCGTATTCATCTGACCTTTCGTTCATCATGGCGCGCAAAATGGGGAAATTACCCGGTCCTGTTGTTTCCCAAAAATATGGGAAAGAATACGGAAAAGATGAAATCTGTATTCAAAAAGGACGCATCGTACCAGGTAAAAAATACCTGGTACATGATGATCTATTAGCGACCGGAGGCACCAGTGCCGCTGCAGCAGAAATTATCCTTCGCGAAGGTGGAGAAATAATTGCATTTCAATTTACCATTGAGCTCAGCTATTTGAATGGCAGAAAAGCTCTGGAAAAATACGGAGTACCGATCCTCTCTACAGTAACTTTCGAAAAACCCGAGGAATGACAAAAAACCGCTCAGTGAGCGGTTTTAATTTTATTTCTTAATCGGATAAGTCGGAAGTTTTTTCCACCAATCAACACCGGCAGGTGGAACCAGAGCATAAGCCCAAAATCCTATTCCATCTTTAGTCGGCACTGCAGGCAAATAAATACCTATTTGATCTGTATGCCCCATTTCACTCACATACATACCACCTTCATCGAATGAAATTTCTTTACCCTCTTCTTTAACCGCACAGGCTCCACATACCAATTTTGGATTAAATGTATGGGATTCACGCCACAACTTGCAATTTGTTGCACCACAATCTTCACAGACATAATCTGCAGGTGTTTCGATTTTAGAATAATCAACTTGTAGGGTTCGATTTTCTTTACGGTCCCTTATTTCTGACATTTTAAATATTTTATAGAGCAAAACTCAACTGGAACAATAATAACACGAGTTAAATAATTTATCAATATCTTCCAAAATCAATAAAAGCAATATTAAATATATTTGATATACTGTAATAGTAATGAAAAATCTTTTTATCATTCCTGGATACACGGATACTGCATCCGATCCTCAATACAAAGAAATAATTAAAATAGCAAAATCAAAAGGCTATGTTATTCATAAAGTTCCTATTCAATGGAAATACAGAACTGTAAGCGATTATATTGGACAATTTAAAGAATTCTACAGCAAACACAAATCGAATAATGATTACTTTTTTGGATTTTCATATGGAGCAGTGGTTGCTTTTTCAACAGCAGAAGAATTAAAGCCGAAAAAGATATTTTTATGTTCGTTGAGTAATGACTTCAAAGAAGATCTAAAAGGTATAGAAAATAGAGCGAGAAAATTTTTAGGTAAAAAAAGATTTGAGGATACCAAAGCACGAAGTGCAGTACAGATTGCAAAGAAACTCGCTATTCCAACAATTGTTTTATATGGTGAAAAAGAACACGACAGACTGAAAAAACGATGTGAAGAGACAGTAAAACTGGCAAAACACGCAAAATTAGTGGTAGTAAAGAATGCGGATCATGAAATAGGTCATCTGGAGTATATAAAAGCCATAAAAGCTGTGTTGTAAGTAATTAAAAAACCGCTCAATTGAGCGGTTTTTTAATTTTTCTTTTTACATTTCACACACCTACACCCTTTTGGCTTGATATACGTATTGAAAAATTCTTTGCCGTAATCATAGGTAATCTCTTCTCCGGGAACTATTTTTCTTTTTGCATAAATAAATACTTGTGATCCTTCAATAATTGCTTCTGCATTTGGTATACAAGAATGATTAACATATCGAGCAGTATTTTTTCGTGTTGTACCATCTATGGTACGCCGGGTACTTATCTCGAACAGATACTGTCCACCTTTTTGATTTGCCTGGTCAGCAGTAAGCATGGTACCCACATATTCAATAATGCGATCCCCTTTCTTTATTTCCTTGCGCGCAAAAAGACCCAAACCTGCAGAGGAACGCTTCACGGTATAATATGTTGTATCCAGTATTTTCATATGAAGACCTATGATAGCAGAAATATGGTATCCTTACTATATATGAGCAAAATCCACCGATTTTTTGTCGACCAGAAGCTATCATTGGGTAAAAACACCATCTCAGATGATGCGACTGTTGACCATATGATCGTGGTTCGCATTGAGGAAGCTGAACGCGTCATTCTCTTTAACGGAGACGGATTTGACTATGACGGAAACATAACTAAAAAAGGTCGAATGCCTGAAGTTGAAATTCTCGAGAAAAGAAAAAATAAAACTGAACCTGCTACTCCAATTCATCTTTACCTTTCAATCTTAAAACGAGAAAACACAGAATTTGCACTTGAAAAAGCAATTGAGCTCGGTATCACTGATTTCACCCCAGTTCTTAGTGAGAGAACAATCAAGACCGGCATCAAACAGGAACGATTGGAAAAAATTGCACGCAGTGCAAGTGAGCAATCCGGTCGTGGTATTATTCCAAAAATCCACGCACAGGTTACATTAAAAGAAGCTCTTGAGAAAATCCCTAAAAATACTACTATTTTATTCTTTGATACCGTTGAGCATAAAAACGGAAAAGCTGATGTGGGCAATAAAAATCCTCAAGCGCTTTTTGTCGGACCTGAAGGTGGATGGACTGACCCTGAAAAAGATCTTGCTCGAGCAAACAATGCTCACTTTATACAACTTGTACCCACAGTTCTCCGAGGAGAGACCGCTGCCATTATTGCCACATATTACGCAGTAATAAAATAACTTATGGATATTTTTCATGCAATTATTTTAGGTATTGTTGAGGGTATCACGGAATTTCTCCCTATCTCTTCAACGGGACACCTGATACTGACGAGCAAATTACTCGGATTGCAAACAACTGGGTTTTTAAAAACATTTGAAATCGCGATACAAGGCGGAGCAATTATTTCAGTTCTCGCTTTAACGATTAAAACTCTATGGGGTAATATAACTCTCTGTAAAAAAATACTCGTTGCATTTATTCCAACTGCGGTCATTGGACTCTTGGCATATGACTATGTAAAACTATTTCTTGGAAATCCCCGTATTGTCGCTTGGGCGCTTATTATCGGAGGAATAATCATGATACTGGTGGAATACCTGGTAAAAGAAAAAAATACAGGGGAACAATCAGTCGAAACTATTTCATATAAACAAGCATTCATGCTCGGACTATTTCAAACGATCGCCCTCATTCCTGGAGTTTCTCGTTCAGGAGCAACGATTATCGGTGGACGAATCATACGAATGGAGAGAAAGACTCTCGTTCTTTTCTCATTTCTCCTCGCTATCCCAACACTCGGAGCTGCAACCGGGCTTGATCTCTTGAAAACAGGATTCTCTTTTACTCCACATGAATGGACACTCCTTCTGGTTGGCGGAGCAATATCAGCGATTGTTGCGTATTTTGCAATGCGTTGGCTTCTCAAATTCATATCCAATCACACTTTCATACCATTCGGTATTTACCGGATCATAGTCGGAATTCTATTTCTTGTTTTTATTCTTTAAAAAAGATCTGCGATGAAGTGGCGTCAGGCCCTTTTTATTGATCGCTTCGTAATGCGCGCGAGTTCCATAGCCAACATGATTTTCAAACCCATATGCAGAATATTTTTTCGCTTGATTGCGCATATACCGATCACGTGTCACTTTTGCAACGATTGAAGCGAGAGAAATAGCCGGTTCTTTCTCGTCCCCTTTTATGATCGTCTTTTGGTTTTTAAATTCAATCGGTGCTTTGAGACTACCATCGAGAAGAATTAGTGTATAGGATTTAGCGTCTAGGGTATAGAGACATTTGGACACGCATTTACGAATTGCTGGTGAAATACCAATTTTATCTATTTCTTTTGCTGACACTGAAACAACAGAAAAATTACATAGACCCTTTTGTTTCCATTCCTTAATTACTTTAAACCATTGTTCACGTTGATCCCTGGAAAGTTTTTTAGAATCCCTAATTTTTAACTTCCGCCCGAATGACCCGTTCGGACGGGTTTGATTTTTAATTCTTGATTTAAGCAGATCCTGATTCATTCGAAAAGCGCATACAGTAACAGGACCTGCGACTGGCCCTCTCCCTACTTCATCGATTCCTATCACATACTTCATTCCGTTAGTATACCCGCACACTTATTTATTGCAATAAATAAGTGTGCGGGTATACTAAAAAAACGGAGCACTGCTCCGTTTTAATTCACATATGATCCAGAATATTACCATAATCAACATCTTCTTTTGAAACCTCTTGAAGATACCTGATAAAATTGGGCAGCAGATAGAACCAATGAAATATTCCGATAGCAATATCAAGCAAAAACACCCAAGATATATATTGCGCTGAAACATGAAATATCATCATACTGTGAGAGATATACGAATAAGTAAAGAGTGTAATAATAATCGCACTACAAAACGCATATAGAAATACAAAAAAACTATTCACTCGGTTTACTCGTGCTATATTTTTATTCATAGAATGAACGGTAATATCTGCAACAAGTATAACAAAAAACAGCCCGTTCGGCTGTTTTTATTGGTAATCAAAATAGATTTCCTGTTTTTCTTTTTTTGTGAGCAATTCTTTCACATACGCTTCAAATGCATCTCGCTTTGAACTCCACGGAAAAGAAGGTTCGCGCTCGCCTCTTATAACATGTTTAGAAATAAGTTTACCACTAACTCTCACTAGAATCCTTTTTTGAAAGGATTTTTCCTTTTCTTTTTGAGATTCATAGTATCCTGTTGCAACATATCCACCCGGAAAGATGAC
>CALRET010000040.1 GCA_943356375.1 Candidatus Nomurabacteria bacterium
AAAGAAAAGATTCATTGGGCGGAAATATATATTACCATCATCTTCTCTTTGATATGCAACCATTTCTTCTCCTGTTTCAGAATGTTTACCAAACACCAAGATTTTATAATGTTTTCCTTTGTAATGTCTATAAACTTGTCCAATTTTAATTTCCATATTATTGATGTTCTGCTTTAATTTTTCCACCAAGTGTTCTTAATTCATTCAGTGCCATCTTTGCTTCATCTTTGCTTGGCGGTTTACCGTGCCAACGATAATCACGCTCAAATTCTTTAACACCTTTTCCAGGAATGGTGTGTGCGATGATGACAGTCGGTTTTTCATAGATAGCATTCGCTTCGCCAAATACGGTGTTGAGCGCTTCAAAATTGTGCCCGTCTACTTCAATGACATGCCAATTGAATGCGCGCCATTTGTCGGCAAGCGGTTCGAGCGGCATAATGTCTTCAGTATATCCATCAATTTGAATATTGTTGCGATCAATGATTGCGATTAAATTATTGAGCTTTTTCTTTCCTGCAAGTAAGACCGCTTCCCAAGTATTTCCTTCATTGAGTTCACCGTCTGACATGAGACAGTATATTGTTTTATCTGAAGTACTTTTATTATCTATTTTATCCGCAATAGCCATACCTGTTGCTTGTGAAAGTCCAGAGCCCAGTGGACCTGAAGAAGTTTCAAGCCACGGCATAAATTCGCGATGTGGATGACCCTGGAGACGTGAACCAAACTTGCGAAGTGTTTGCAATTCTTCTACTGGAAAATATCCAGCATGTGCCATGGTTGCGTAATAGACCGGACAAATGTGTCCGTTTGAAAGTACAACGCGGTCGCGATCGGGCCACGTCGGATTCTTCGGATCATGTTTAAGTAGATGAAAATATAAAAGTGTAAAAATATCGGTCATACCGAGTGGCCCCGCAGTGTGTCCTGAACCTGCTTCAAGGAGCATACTGATAATCGACATGCGAATATCGTTTGCTTTTTGTTGCAATGATTTTACTTTTTCATCAGAAAGAAATGCCATATATAGATTATATCATTTTTAAATTAAAATAGAAAAATAAAAAGCCCTGATTTCTTGAGGGCTTTTGGTATTATCGCTTTTTTGTCAGCTTCCTTTTTTCGTAGTATTTAAGTTGGGATTCTTTACGCTTTCTCTTCCTGTTTCTTTCGTGTGTGCCTAACATTATGAATACTTCGTCAAATAAAGCATGTATTTCCGGATCAACGGGTTTATCGCTGAATAATTCTTCCAGAAATGGGTTCTTTTTTGTTCGCTTCGTCATTTTCTTTGTTTTAAGAAAGGACAATATCGTCCTTTATAATTGACGACAATACCAATGACTATATTAGCATATAAAATGCTAATTGTCAATAATCACTATTCATTATAACATTCTACATAATGTCATAATATCTTTACCGCGTTTTGTTAAATGATGAATAACTGTTCGTCCAACATAGTTTTTACTTATTAATCCAGAATGATTTAGTTTCTGTAAATGACTCGCAATTGTCACAAAGGCAACCTCCGTTTGAGTGGCGATTTGATCAACCGATAGTCCTGGAGTTTTTTGTAAGAGAAAGAGTATTTCAAGGCGTCGATGATTTGCGGCTCCTTTAAATATTTTCTCCAATTTCTTATATATAAAACTATCTTCTTTAGTTCTCTTCATTATGACATTATATATAATGTCATAATGAAATTCAAATTAATTTCCTAATTCTTCCATTTCTCGAATAGTTCCTACAGGATCAAGTGAATTGAAAATTGCAGATCCGGCGACGAGCCGCGTTGCACCAGCTTCGATGAGATATGGTGCGGTGTCGAGACTGACTCCCCCGTCAACACTTATTTCCATATCAGGAACAGCATCTAAAACAGCTTGTATTTGATTTATCACTCGTTCGTCAAATTCTTGTCCTTGAAAGCCAATATGTTCTATTCCCATGCATTGCACGAAATCTACATGAGGAAATATGTGTGCAAAATCCGCGACAGAATCATTGATTTCAATAGCAATTCCCATTTTAGTATTTTCTTTAACATATGGATCAATACCTTCTAGAAATTCTGCAAATTTTTGTGTATTTGTGTTTTTTGAAATATGAAAAACTATCCTGGTTGGTCCCATGTGGATATACTTATCAAAATATTCCATAGCATCGGCAACAATGAGATCAAACTCAAAATTCATCTCTTGCCAATAGGGCATTCCTTCATCTTCATCAAGTATTGTCTTGAGACTGGCAGTGTCTCCATCTCGAAACGGCCAGGTTATCATTTTAGAAAAAGTCCCGTCGCAAAAATCAATTTGCACAGTGTCAGTTGCTCCGATAACGGATGCAATTTTTTGTTTCAAATCTTCAAAATTTCTTGGCATGATTGCCGGGATAATGGTGATCATATTATCTCAATGTAATTATTATTATGAATAAAGCTAGTAAAATAAAAGGTAGAGCTAATAAAATCCAATTGTATATCTGTATTCCTGTTTCTGATTTTACAAAACGTGAAAGTATATAGATCACAACAGTTAGTAAAACCCAACAAATATATACTGGATTAAACAAAATAGCAAAGACTATAATCTCTGGACCAAATAATCCTGCGTGCACAGTGTCTTTTAAAAGAAACAGACTACATATTAGTAAAATAATCGTAGTTAGTGCAAATAATAAGTAGTAAAGTGGAAACTTCCTTGATTTCATATTTTATTCTCTAATTTTTTAATTTCAGTAATAAGTAATTCATGGAAAAGCCCATTTGACGCGACAAAATAATTTTCAGGAAACTTCCAGGGAACTCCATGGAGATCCGTAATCATTCCCCCTGCTTCTTGAACAATAAGCGTACCTGCTGCAAAATCATATGTTCCTAACCCGATCGGAATAACGACTTCGGTGCCGCCTCGTGCGAGGTAGCATAATTCGAGTGCAGTACAGCCCAAATAACGCATAGACCGGACAACTCTTTTAGGAAAGGTATCCATAATAGTCCGAATCAACGCTTGGTCCGTATCCTTTTGTGAAGCCCCAGCTGTTAACATCGCAGATTTTTTGTCTTGTTTTGATACATGGACCTGTTTACCATTTAAATATGCTCCGGTTCCCTTTTCTGCATAAAATAATGAATCGGTTATCGGATTGTATACAACCCCCATGACTACCTCACCCCTATGTTCCAATGCAATAGAAACAGCAAAAATCGGTATACCATTGGCAAAATTTCTCGTTCCATCGAGTGGATCGACATGCCACAGATAGTTACTTTTATTATCGGTTAGCCCACTTTCCTCTCCAAAAAAGCTGTATAAAGGAAATTCTTTTTCCAATACACTTTTAATTATTTCTTCAGCTTGCTTATCTGCGATGGTGACAATACTCGTATCATCCTTGATTTCATGATCAAGATCAGTTTCAAAATGTTCCTTCAGAATAAGTCCCACTTGTTTTGCGCATTCAATTGCGATTATGAGTTCATGAGATTTATTTTCCATTGATTAATCAAATTTATTTATTCTGCGAATATGCCGTTCGTCGTTTGAAAATGGTGTTTTAAGAAAGATCTCAACTGCTTTTTTTGCTTCTTCATCCCCAACTAATCGTGCGCCTATGGAAAGGATATTTGCATCATTATGTTCGCGTGCAAGCTGAACGACGCTCAAATGTCCGCCATAGTAGACCGCTGCCCGAACATGTGGAAACTTGTCAGCGACCATATCTTCACCTTGCCCTGAGCCACCAAAGATGATACCAAAGCTGTTTTTTGGATCTTCTGACACCGCTTGGGCTGCTTTACTGACAAAGTCGGGATAATCGTCATCGGGATTGAATTCAAAAGCACCATGATCTGTGACATCGTGCTTTAATTCAACAAGATAGCCTTTAATCTTGTTCTTGAGTTCAAATCCTGCATGATCTGTGGCAAGGTGGATTTTCATACCTATAGTATAGCAAAAAACATAAAGATTAGTGCCAATCAAAATTATTTTCAATAATTTTGATTGGATAATTTTTTGCTTCGTTTATCAAAAAATCTTGAGTAATTCTAGCTGCTTTAAAATGTTCTAGACTTTTTTCGTTCTCTTCTCTGTGGGTAAAAAATTGTTTTCGGTGGCCTTCCTCATCTTTTTTAGTTAATAAAATTATTTTACCTTTACCAATTAATTGTTGTGGATCTAAAAAGGCGCATTCCAATATCAATTCATTGGGATATTTTTCTATTTCTTCCTGTATATATGGAACCATATTCGTCCTTACAGCTTTCAATCCTTTTATTACATTTTCTTCTGTTAGTTCACCAAATTTTCGAAACGCACCGGTTACTCCCATATACGCAAAAGGATCTTCCTCCTTTGTTTTATCTTTTTGAGCAAGAACTCGAAGTGTATCTCCTTCAACGAGTGGGTAATTTACCTTGTCTTTTAGGTCTAAAGAAAATGTAGTTTTTCCAGAACCAGGAACACCATAGATAAAGATTTTAGAATCTGACTGCATATTACTCTATTGTTTTTCCTGTTTTAATTACATGCTCCACCAATGTATATGTATACCCCATTTCGTTATCATACCAACCCATTACTTTGACGAGATTGCCCCCTACAACACGAGTCATGGCGAGATCTGCAATTGATGCATGGCTGTTGCCGAGAATATCAGAAGAGACAAGCGGTTCTTCGGTTACCGCAAAGATTTTTGTCCATCGCGGATCTTGTGCTGCTGTTTTCAGAATCTCATTTACTTCTACTGCAGATGTTGCGTGCTTTGCGATAAATGTTACGTCAACGATAGATCCTGCAGGAACTGGTACGCGAATAGAGATACCATCAAAGAGTCCCTCAAGCGATGGGTATGCTTTTGCAACAGCAATAGCTGCTCCTGTTGAACTCGGAACGATATTTTGTGCAGCTGCGCGACCTTCGCGGAGGTCTTTCTTGCTTGGACCATCAACGAGTGCCTGTGATGCTGTATAGCCGTGCACAGTGTTTAAAATTGCCTTTTCAATACCAATTGCATCATCGAGAATACCAATGAGTGGAGATGCGGCATTGGTGGTGCAAGATGCATTTGAAGTAATGTCGCAGGTGCCAAATTTTTCTTCATTTACTCCAAGAAGAATAGTTTCTCCTTTCACTGATCCATCATCTGATTTTGCTGGAGCTGAAATAACTACTTTCTTTGCTCCTTGATCGAGATGGAACTTTGCTTTTTCATATGACGTAAAGAGTCCCGTTGCTTCGACAACCACGTCGATACCGAGTTCCGCCCATGGGAGTTTCGTACCATCTTTTTCAGACAAGAATTTTACTGCTTTTCCATCAATAAGGATTTCTTTATCAGTATGGGTAATGTCATGATTCCATGTTCGATATACCGTATCATATTTCAAAAGATATGAGAGAGATTCGATCGAACCGAGATCGTTTACTGCGACGACTTCAATATCATCACGTCCCCAAGAGACCTTCAGGAATGCACGACCGATTCGCCCAAAACCGTTAATAGCAACTTTGATTTTTTTATTTCCAAATAATTTCATATGGCATGATTATAGCAGAAATCTTTATATATAGTAAAACCCCGCTTATGCGGGGTTGGAAATTTATAACTTCACAATTTTTGTGGTTGTTTCGCTGTCTTTGTAATTGATCCTGAGTGAATATATACCTGAACTGAGCACGGTACCATCAAAGGAAATTTGTCCATTTCCGTTTTTCATATCTATAACCCTTCCGGCCATGTCGATGAGTGATACGATGACAAAATCGTTATGGTTAAATCGTAATGATATGACATCAATAAACGGATTTGGATACAGAGTGATTCCTTGTTCGGATAACGATTCAATACCAGAAACATCACAATCAGCATACGTTGGATCGCTCATATTTGAGCATCCGTTTTCTGTGGTAACTGATACGCTATAGAATCCTGCGTCTTGAATGTCTAGATACTGGTCGACAGCTCCAGAGAGTATTCCACTTTGTTCAAACCACTGGTATTCATAATTTGTTCCAGTAGGAGAGCTTGA
>CALRET010000041.1 GCA_943356375.1 Candidatus Nomurabacteria bacterium
TTATGATTTGCCAATTCTTCAAAATAATTAAATGAGTACTCAGTGAGATTTATCGGATTATTAAACACCATATGGACGAAATCATGCATGAAAAACATATCCTCGACAAAACGATTTGGGTATCCGCCACGCATGAGTGTGAAATTAAAATATTGTGTAAAGTGAGAATATTCACACGGCTCACTTGCTTCATAAAAAATTGGTGTACGATGGTCTACAATAAAATCAATCAATCCTCGGTAATACGGATGCTCGCGAAAAATAGGCGTCACGGCTATATGATCTTCGATAAATTCTCTGTATTCTTTTAATGTTTCAAACCATCGAATATTTTTCATATATTTATATTATTGTCAGAATAGTTGTATTCATAACGATACTATATAATACTTAATCTAGTATCTGATGTCTATCATGATACCCTATTGACTATTTAGTGTCAATAGTACAATATATACCCATATGAAGAAAATACGAAGCATTCTACTCTACACCCGAGCAGACATGGAAAAAGCGATGGTCTGTAAGAAAAAAATCGAGAAATGGATTAAGACTACGCATCAAGATATTTCAATAAAAACAACAGGGAAAGCTGACATAGTTATTGCTATTGGTGGAGATGGAACCATACTAGAAGCAATTCGCATGTACGCAAAATATCGTCCCCTATTTCTTGGTCTCAACATGGGTCATGTTGGATTTCTCGCGTCTGTCAGACAAGAGAAAAATTTCACAAGCGCATTGAAAAGAATATTCTCTGGAGATTTTTTTGAATCAAAAAGAATGCTGGCACATGTATCACTCGTACGAAAAAATAAAACAATATACGAAAATAATTTTTTCAATGATGTTACCGTTCAAAATCTGACTGGTGTATCAGACCTAGATGTTTCTATTGAAGACACCACCATCCAACATATTCGAGGTACAGGGGTATTGATTGCAACCGCGAGTGGTTCAACCGCATGGAATCTATCCTTAAATGGTCCGCTCGTCATGCCTGATATTCACTGCTTTATTGTAACTGAAATACTCGACCATAACACAGCGACTCCGAGTGTCATCGTAAAAGATTCAACGACCGTTTCTATACAAATAAATGATTTTAGAAAACGCAGTGAAATACTACTTAAGGACGGGACTCCTGTTGACATGGTTCTTTTTGTAGATGGAACTATCGTTGAGAAGATAGAAAAAAATGACCGTATTGTCATACAACGAACACCAAACCCAGTGAGTATTATAGAGCTTGAAAAGAACTATTTCTTTAAGAGTTTGCACCAAAAATTCAACTTCAGATAAAAGTCTCGTGGATATTGATCCCGTTAGAGATAGGAAACTGTTTGTTTCCGTACCTCATTAATTGTTTATAATTTCAACCACACTGTTATCTTAATTTCCCGCGAAATATATCGTAACTATTTGATCTCTAACGGGATTGACTTATATCATATTTTATGATATATTTACAGCAAATGTAAATTGTAAGAAATGATAAAAAAATATGATGTCGCTATCGTTGGCGGTGGTATTGCTGGTGCTTCCCTATTGTATGTATTAGCAAGATACACCAATATTGGACACATTGTTCTAGTTGAGAAAAATGACTCCTTTGGTTCAGTAAACACACATCCACATATGAATAGTCAGACTCTTCATACCGGAGATATTGAAACAAACTACACGTTTGAAAAATCAAAATCAGTAAAAGAAGCAACAGATCTGCTCATCACTTATCTTGAAAAATATGTGAGCCATGATGCGTATGACAAAAATTCAAAAATGGTTATCGGGGTTGGAACAAAAGAAGTGTCCGAGCTCGAGGATCGTTTTCGTGAATTTTCACTACTATATCCGTATCTTCAAAAAATAGACAAAGAGGGTATCGCAAAGATTGAACCAAATATCCTCAATGAGAGAGATATGGATGAAGAAATCATTGCCCTATCAACTATTGGATACACTGTAGACTTCCAACAAGTTGCACAATCGTTAATACAAGAAGCACTCAAGACTGGTAAAGTATCTATTGAGAAGAACTCTGAAATTATTGATATTGAAGGAGAAAAAGGAAATTTTTATCTTTCGATGACACAAGGAGAAGTCCGCGCAAAAACAGTAGCCGTCATGACGGGACCACACAGCCTCTTGTTTGCAAAACAAATGGGATATGGGAAACATCTGGGACTTCTGCCGGTTGCAGGTAATTTTTATTTTTCAAAAAAGAAAAATGTGCTGAACGGGAAAGTATATACCGTTCAGAATAAAAAGTTACCATTTGCAGCCGTGCACGGAGACAATGAAATCCATGATAAAGGTGTTATCAGGTTTGGACCGACCGCAAAAGTGTTGCCAATGCTTGAGCGCGGAAATTATGAAAGCGTACTGGAATTCCTAAAAACCTCCGTTTGGAGCTTAAAAGGAATATGGAGTCTACTCAGAATAATTTCTGATCGAACATTGTTTCTGTTTGTGCTCAAAAACATGCTGTATGATCTGCCGGTTGTGGGAAAATATTTTTTCTTACAGCAAGTACGGAAAATTGTTCCAAGCATGAAATACAGCGATATTTATTTCGCCAAAGGCATGGGAGGGATTCGTCCACAGATTGTGAATACTGAAACAGGTAATCTTGAAATGGGTGAAGCGGAAATTGTCGGGAATGGAATCATCTTTAATATTACTCCTTCCCCTGGAGCATCAGTATGCTTGAAGAATGCGCACATAGACGCAGAAAGACTAGTTTCTTTTCTCGGAGATTCATTTGTCTTTAATATAGACGAGTGGAACGAAGAATTCAAAAAAGAAAACGTTCTTGTTTAAAAAAATCCCCCGGAATTTCCGGGGGTTTTATTATATGTTTTTATAACACGAGGAAAGATTCAAGAAAAGGATTGCAACAAATTGTTTATCAGATACACTGGTACTCAGTTGTTCTTTTGTTTATGAGAACGGGATTCATTTTTACGAAACCCGTTCGCAAGAGTATCGCATTGATGTTCTTGGCCACCGCACTATATGTGCGGGGCGAAGGAAGATTCGCATAGAGGTCTAGTGCGCTCGCTTGGAAAGCGAGTGTGGGTAAAACCACCAGGAGTTCGAATCTCCTATCTTCCGCCTTCGCCTCGCTGGAGCTCGGCTTCGGCGTGATGAAATCCGCCAAGATGAGCGAAAGTGGGATCGGTTTACAGAAGCGACCTTCACAACATATACTATACAAATGTATTATGTTTATAGTTTGAAATGTAAAAATGGTTTTTATATTGGTTGTACTGACGACCTAAAAAACAGACTGGGTAGGCATCAAAAAGGAAATGTGCCAACAACATCTAATCATCTGCTAATAGAATTAGATTTTTACTTTGCAATCAAAGATAAATATAAAGCATTTGAATTTGAAAAATATTTAAAATCTGGCTCAGGACGAGCTTTTACTAAAAAACATTTTTAATATTTCGAAAAGTGTACTCACAGTCTCTTATCTTCCAATTAATTGACACACAATATTTTATATACTATAATAAACACAGATTTTAGTTTTTCAAAATGTTGAAAACTCATGTAAAACAAGCAATACAAGCTCTAGCAGTTATCGGAAGTATTGCATTTGTTATCTATGGAAATATACATCTAGTTAATGATTGGCATGGATTTAATTTTGGAATGAAGATTCTCATGTTTTTCGGAGACCTTGCTATATGCCTACTGACTGCGCTTGCTCTCTTATCAGGACTATTGGCAAAATGGGAAAAAGAGAAAAATATGAAGCTTGAGAAATTAAATGCTTCTCTTCGAAATAAACTGTCCCCATCAAAAAATCTCACTTTTATGATTAAAGAATTATTTGGAACTGCAGAAAATCCAAAAGATCTAGATGAGGATAAATTAAAAAAATTACTGAAGCTTTTACGTGAAAGCTCAGATCAAACCAGAAAGAATATAGATATTATTGTAGAAATGGCTGACAAATACTGCAGCAAAATACCTGTTGATGAAAAATATTCGAATTCGCAATAATAAAACCCCGCAATTGCGGGGTTTTTGTTTTATAGAAACTTCTTTATTGTTCCACTTTCTCAACAGACTCTATTATCGTTGGTCGTCCATCAGTATAGGTGACTTGTGCCAGTTTTGGATCTGATTCAAGTAAATATTCACGCGCAACTGAGTTTGAACGAGTCCAGGTTGTTTTAACTGAATCTCCTAAAAGTTTTGATGGCACATAGAGGGTACCCTCGTCAGTTGTAATATAGGTTGTCCCTCCATCACGCATACGTTCAAAGTTAGTTATTTTAACTTCACGAAGAACTTCAGGATTATCAGCTTCTCCAATAAATAACCGTATTGTCTCATACGAGAAGTTATACTTCAGCATATCAACAAACAATACAGTTCCATCTGTTTTCTTTAAAAAATATGCTTTCGTTCGAACTTCAGGGATCGGGTGAAACTGTGCAGCCTTAAGCCATGAATAATCATTCCGTTCCATAGGCGTAAATACTGCATGTTTTCCTCCTACGTATTCTTTTCCATCTTTCCATATCTCGAGCTTTTCAGTATCAGTCGGATCAATAGGTATCTCATATGAAGGAGTTACCACAAAAGCGATACCTTGATCGAGATATAGTTTCGATCGCACCTCATCTTTATGGTGAGGATTTATGAGTCCATAAGATGAATATTCATACCCCTTTTTATTCTCTATTGCCACACCACCCGTAGATAACTGATAAAAATCAGTCGTGTTTTTATCGGTACTAATAAACACTGCGTTCTCCAAATATTTCTTATTAGGATCCTCAGCATTTGCAAAAGGTTTAGCAATTAACAGAACTATTCCGTCTCTGTTTTTAAAAATTTGCATACCAGGAATGAAATCCTGTATATACGCAGTAAAATCTTTGGTATCGAAACCAAAATATTCTTGACCTCTCATCTATTTTTAAATTTTTAATTCTGAAAAGATACTATCACACTATACTAGTTTTGTCAATAATTTTTTACTGCCCGATTAAAGCTTTTACCCTCTCTTCAACAGGCGGATGAGTTGCAAATAATCCTGCAATCTTTTTCCCTATCCCTCCTCCCTTAGGATCTGCAATATAAAGATGCGCAATTGCATTTGACTGCTTCTGCATCGGCTGACTATATAAGGAAATTTTTTGAAGAGCGCTTGCAAGTCCTTCTGGATAACGGGTCAAAAGTGCTCCTGATGCATCAGCGAGAAATTCGCGCTTTCGGGAAATAGCAAGTTGCATGAGGATTACAAAAATCGGCGACAGGATGGCAAAAATAATACCAACAATCATAAGAATATTCCCTCCTTTACTATCACTGTCGCGACCACCTCTTCCGAAGAACAGACTTCGCATAAAGACATCGGCAAGAATAGTCACGAATCCAACAAGGACTACAACAACGGTAGAGAGTAGCATGTCACGATTCCCGATATGGGAAAGTTCGTGTGCAATCACTCCTTCGAGTTCGTTTTTTTCAAGAATAGTAAGAAGTCCGGTTGTAACTACAACTACTGCGTGTTCCTTGTCGCGACCAGTCGCAAATGCGTTGGGTGCTTGGTCGGTTACTACATACACTTTTGGCATTGGGAGTCCTGCGGTAATTGCT
>CALRET010000042.1 GCA_943356375.1 Candidatus Nomurabacteria bacterium
ATTTTGTACAATGAATACCGCAATTTTTCGAAAAGGGTTTCTGAATGCAAAATGGGGTCGGCGCGAAGCGCCGACACTAATGAATTCCCCCCGCCGAATCCAGAATCCAAAAGGGTTTTCCACGCTCCGCGTGGCTTCTCGTTTGCCAATACAAAAATATGAATAATCAATCCAAAAAGTTTTTTATATATACTCGCAAGTCTACGGACGACAAAGAACATCAAGTTCGCAGTATTTCCGACCAGTTATCAGAACTTCACGAACTGGCGAAAAAGGAACAACTAGAAATTGTTGATGTCTTTGTCGAAAAGCAGACCGCCAAAATACCAGGTCGCCCTGTGTTTAATGAAATGATGTCGAGAATGGAAAAAGGCGAAGCGTCTGGTATTTTGGCGTGGCATCCGGACAGACTTGCGAGAAACTCGGTAGATGGTGGAAAAATTATTTACCTCGTTGATACTGGTGTGATTATGGAAATGAAATTTCCAACTTTTTGGTTTGATCCGACACCACAAGGAAAGTTCATGCTCTCGATAGCGTTCTCTCAATCCAAGTACTATGTTGATAATTTGTCGGAGAATATAAAACGAGGTCATCGTAATAAATTGAAAGACGGTATTTGGCCTCGAAACGCTCCTCTTGGATATTTAAATGACAAAGTTAATAAAGTTATCATTCCTGACCCTGAACGCTCACCATATATCCTTAAAGCGTTCGAGGCCTATGTCAATGGTAAGCATACACTCCGACAAATTAAAGAATTAGTAACTGAGCTTGGATTTCGTTCACAAAAAGAGCAAGTGCTTTCCATTTCGAATATTCACAATATATTAAGAAACCCGATTTATTGTGGACTACTTCGATATGGTGGTGAAATACACGAAGGAAAGCACAAACCGATTATCACAAAGAAACTTTTTGATTCCGTTCAAGAAGTGATGAACCGAAAATCTAAACCAAAAGGAAAAGGGCTGAAAGAATATATTTACAGAGGATTTTTCCGTTGCGGAGAATGTGGTTGCTTTATTACTACTGAAACACAGAAAGGTCATAACTATCTCCGCTGTACCAAAAGGAAAAATCCTTGTGAGCAAAAATATGTTCGTGAAGAAATCATCACTTCTCAAATTAAGGAAGAAATCAAAAAAGTTTCTTTGCCACTCGATTGGGCAAATTGGATGATTGAGGAAAACAGAAAAGACCAATCATCCGAAAATCAATCGAGTGAGATTTTTTCTCAAAAAATTCAAAATGAAATTTCTCTTTTGGATTCAAAGATCGAGAAGCTGATGAACGCATATTTAGAAAACGCACTTTCGCTAGAGGAATATCGCGAACCTAAAAGTGCGCTTGTTGGCTCTAAACAGCTTCTCAAAGAGAAATTACTAGCTTTTGAGAAAAAATCTCATAATCGGTTCGAACTTACCGAAAAGTTTTTAAAAACCAACATTACCAATGTGGAATTGGCAAACGAGGGAATTCCCGAGAAAATACTTCGGGAATTCAAAAAAGTCGGTTCGAACTTTGAAATCAAAGATCGAACTCTCTTTTTTGAGCCACGCGGAGCGTGGAAAACCCTTTTGGATTCTGGATTCGGCGGGGGGAATTCATTAGTGTCGGCGCTTCGCGCCGACCCCATTTTGCATTCAGAAACCCTTTTCGAAAAATTGCGGAGGCGGGGGGATTCGAACTCCCGGTCCCTTTCGAGACTCTTGTTTTCAAGACAAGTGCACTAAACCACTATGCGACGCCTCCCTGATTAATTAAACTTTTTATTTTTCAACCAACTTTTTTGAAGATAATGTTCTTCATAATGACAATTTGGGCAAATAAGCTCGAGATTTTTTAAAGCATTATGTTCTCGATCCCTATCCCTGTGGTGTATTTGTAATATTTCAAATTTTTTATACCCACATCGCTCACAATGCATTCCTCGTTCTTTTAGAAGCCTTATCTTTAATCCTTGCTGGTACTTTACAATATCTTTTGGTCTCCCTATTTTATATTGTGTACCAGATCTATGTTTATTTGAACAGATTCTACTACAGGTTATTTTATGTAAACTAGCCAGAATAGGGTTCTTACAGATAACACAAGGTTTCTCTTTTCTGCAAGACTTACCATAACATAGCAGACTGCAATATGCTTGTCCACCACTCTTTTGCAATTCACAAGGTCTTCTATATATTGTTTTTTACAAATAAAACATTCCGTATTTGCCCTTCTTGTATATTTCTCTGGCATATATTCAATTATACCACAAAACCACTCAATCACTCAACCATATATATTCCATAATTTCATATGGTATACTTCAAAAATGAAATACTTAGGAATTGATTTTGGATTAAAACGAATTGGGCTTTCTGTCTCGGATGACAATGGTATGATTGCCTTTCCTGGGGAAACCATCCAATATAATCCTCAAACAATTGGGGAATTGGAAAAATTAATTGAAGATGAACAGATAGGGGAAATTGTGATCGGAGACACACTCTCAGGTGGTGGTGAGAAAAATAAAGTTACGGAAACACTTGAAAATTTTATCCAAGATCTCACACTTGCGACCGGACTACCTATACATCTCGAACGTGAATTTTTTACAACGCAATTTGCACGGCAGTACGATAACTATGAAAAACCTGTCGCAAGTCCGCATCGCTCCGGTACGAAGTCAGAAAAGAATGATTCATCTGCGGCAGCGATCATATTACAAAGATATTTAGATAAGAAACAATATGGAAAATAAAATCTCATTCGAAGACTTTGCAAAAGTAGAAATAACTAATGGAAAAATTTTGTCAGCGGATATAATCGAGGGATCGGAAAAACTTCTCAAACTCATGGTAGATTTTAAGGAGGAAACTCCGCGTCAAATTATTTCTGGTATCCGAAAGTATTTTCCGGATGAAAAAGTTTTGATAGGAAAAAAATGTTTATTTGTGACCAATCTCGAACCACGAACGATTTTCGGATATGAATCAAATGGTATGCTTTTTGCAGTATCTGATGATAGTGGTAATTTTTCACTACTCGAACCTCTTAATACTATCGAACAGGGAACTCATGCAGGATAGTTCGTTTAAGGTGCCCTCGCCAGGAATCGAACCTGGAATAACGGCTTAGAAGTCCGCAGTTATATCCATTTAACTACGAGGGCGTATCTATATTCTAGCAAAAACTGCCAAGCGATGCTCGGCAGTTTTTGCTTTTGTGCGCGATGCAAGACTCGAACTTGCGACCTTCCCCGTGTAAAGGGGTTGCTCTACCAACTGAGCTAATCGCGCATCAATACCAAACATAAGGACTATAAACTAAAAACCTTATTTTTTCAAGCTTTTATGATATAGTGCTCGTATGAAATTAGAAGACATTACTATTTTTGAAGACAAGAACTTACTGGTTATTAATAAGCCGGCAGGACTTGTCGTACATGCAGACGGTAGAACTAAAGAAGAGACATTATCTGATTTAATACTTAGAAAATATCCAAAAATGAAAGATGTTGGAGAACCGGCGTTATATAAAAAATTAAAGATCAAAAATGAAAAATTAGAGGATACTATAGAATCTGAAATTGAAATCATTCCACGCCCGGGAATTGTACATCGACTCGACAGAGAAACCTCCGGTGTTCTTTTGGTTGCAAAGACTCAAAAAATGTTTGAACATTTGAAGTTACAATTTCAGACCCATACAATTAAAAAAATATATCACGCATTCGTCTATGGATGGCCAACAAAAGATGAAGGAGAAATAGTCGCATCTATTGCACGCAGTCGGAAGGATTTTAGATTATGGTCTGCCCAACGAGGAAAGAAAGGGAAAGAACGAGAAGCAGTAACACTCTATAAAGTACTAAAACGATTTGGAGATGATGGAAGTGAGACACCTATTATTGACCATAGATTTTCTTTCCTTGAGCTTTCACCGCAAACTGGTCGTACTCACCAAATTCGCGTACATTTGAAATATCTCAATCATCCAGTTGTTTCAGATACCCTATATGCGCCTAGACGACCACAAGCGCTTGGTTTCAAGCGACAAGCACTCCATGCGTTTCATTTGGAATGCACCCTATTAAATGGCAAAATAGCGAGTTTTGAGGCCCCATACCCAGAAGATTTTAGCTCTGCTGTTAAACGTTTTTCCTAATAATATCGTTCTTGCATATATGAACTATCTATGCTAGAGTTCATCCTGTTATGAAAACAGACACTCAATTTACAACCGTTGACGTCGAAGCCCGAAAGAAGATGAAAATCTCATCCGGTGACACTATTCGCGTCTGGTCAAAAATTCAAGAAAAGGGAAAGACCCGTCTCCAGGCATTCGAGGGTCTTGTATTAGCGCGAAAACATGGAACTGAGACAGGAGCATCTATTACTGTCCGTAAAGTTTCAAATGGTGTTGGTGTTGAACGTATTTTCCCACTCTATTCTCCATCTATCGATAAAATCGAAGTAGTAAAGAAATCTCGAGCACGTCGATCAAAACTCTATTATGTTCGTGAAAAAGCAGTTAAAGAAGTTAGACGCAAACTTAAAGCAGTTCGATCACGACCAGAAGCAGCACTTGTTGAAGGACAAGATGAAGCTGAGGTTACAGAATAATAAAACAAAAAAACGCCTGAGGCGTTTTTTTGTTTTATTATGGAAGCTTGAAAAAATAGCCTACTTAGCATATACTCACGTCTGTTGGTGTATTTGCCCGGGTGTTGAAATTGGTAGACATCTATCCTTGAGGTGGATAGGCCGCAAGGTGTGCAGGTTCAAGTCCTGTCCCGGGCACCAGAATAAAAAAGCCTAAACAATATTGTTTAGGCTTTTTTATTTTTAAAAACCAACCCAATTTGCTATAGTACTCTCATGTTATACATGTACGATATTGCTTTTATATTTTTAGGATTCACTGGTTTCATTCTTGCATTTTATATCTATACTAAAAAGAGAACTAAACAACCACTCATTTGCCCACTTCGTAGTAATTGCGAGACGGTCATTACTAGTAAATATTCAAAAATTCTGGGCATACCAGTTGAGATTCTTGGTATGTCTTATTATCTACTGGTAGCATTATTTCACGGAGCGGTGGTGTTATTTCCTGGCATTATGACGCCGACGGTATTTTTTTTATCATTACTTATTTCTAGTTTTGCTGTAGCGTTCTCTTTTTATCTCGTACTTATCCAGGCATTTGCAATAAAACAATGGTGTACCTGGTGTCTCTTTTCAGCATTC
>CALRET010000043.1 GCA_943356375.1 Candidatus Nomurabacteria bacterium
GACGGCAACTATAGTATCTGCTCCATATAGTATTTCAGTATTACTGGTTCTCTATAAACCAATTATTGTCATTATTCACGCGCTCGCTGCTGGTGTTGGTGTGGGAGTTACCACGGTTGCTGATATCTTCTTTTTCAAATTTTTGAAAGATTACAAGATTTCAGAAGACGAAGCAGATACACTCAACACTCTTTCACAGGTATTATGGGTTGCGCTCGGTGTACTTATTTTTACGGGTATCGGACTTTATTTTGGAAATCAGGAAGCACTGAATCATTCATCTAAATTCCTTCTCAAGGTTTTTGTGGTTGGTATTATTACCTTGAACGGAATAATACTGAACTTGATTATTGCACCCAAATTGGTCGCCATTTGTTTTGGAGAAAAACATGTTCACCATGAAGGAGAACTTCACCATATACGAAAATTAGCTTTTGCTTGTGGGGCGATATCTCTCGTGTCTTGGTACAGTGCATTTATTTTAGGATCAATAAAGAAAATAGCATTGCCAGCCGGCACACTAATCCTCCTCTATCTCGGAGTTTTAGTGTGCGCAATCATTGGAAGTCAAATATTTGATTATTTCTTTGCACATAAAAAATAGCATGCTGTACACACGAAAAGGGGATGATGGAACAACAAAAACATTTGGATGTAATCAACGGATTTCAAAAAGTTCTCGTATAGCTGAAGCACTGGGTTCTGTTGATGAAATTAATTCTTTTCTTGGACTTTGCAAGGTTGGTTCCGTTAAAAACAGTCTTCAGATTAAAGATAAGAAGGCATCGGATATTGTGCATGGGATTCAACAGACACTGTTTGTTGTTCAAGCAGAACTTGCTGGATCTGATATGACCGTAGGGGAGGATAAAGTAAAAGAATTAGAATTAATTACCGATACTATAGAAAAAGAATTGCCACCAATTACTACATTTTTTATTTCAGGTGGAACAGAATTGGGAGCTCTGTTTGATGCTGCACGAACGATTGCACGCCGTGCAGAACGTCGTGTCGTTGATGTTGCAGAGGAGGGAACTACCCCTATTGGAGGTAATACAAAAGCATATTTAAATCGTCTCTCAAGTGTTCTCTATGCGCTTGCCCGTTTCTCAAACCACTCTGCAGGAATTAAGGAAGATAGCCCAAATTACAATAAATAACTGGCTTTTTATCAAAAAATCTGTTATAACAACTAGGTTTTTAAGCACATACCGTACTTAGAAAATCGATGGTGCCTATGGTGTAGCGGTAACACAGAAGCTTGTGGAGCTTTTATCTCGGGTTCGACCCCCGATAGGCACCCAAAAATAACAAAATAAATACTTTGTATTTGTGGAGTATATTTTTTGCGTGTCTATCGGGGGTCGAAAGACGGAGGCGGTATACAAGACGAGCGAAGCTAGTGCTTGTCGCCGAGTCGGGGTCGCGAAATTTTGCATAGCAAAATATTTGTGACCGACCCCCGATAGGCACCCAATTTTTTGTTAGTTTATAATCTAAGTATATGATTATTACGTTAAAAGATTTGTATAAACTGCGAGAAAAGTTTAAGAATAAAACCATTGTATTTGCTGGTGGTGTTTTTGATTTGCTCCATATTGCACATATTCGAACATTTAAAAAACTTCATTCATATGGAGATATTGTCGTTATAGGAATTGTTTCTGATAAGCGGGTTAAAGAACGGAAGGGTAAAAATAGACCAATCCTTTCTCAAATAGAAAGAAGAGAGATTATCGACGCAATTAAATATGTGGATTATGTAGTCCAAATGCCAGATCCAAATAAACTAGCCCCTATACCTACAATGTCAGTTCTTACTAAACTCAAGCCGGATATTTTTGTTAGCATCGATGAAAGGTGGAATAAGTATAAGAATTCTATAACAAATCTAGGTGTGCAATTAAAAATTGTAAAAAGAATTCATCCTACATCAACATCAGTTATTATTGAGAGAGTAATAAAAAAATATAAAGCATAATAAAAAACCGGAAGCGTTGCTTCCGGTTTGGTGTTCCCTAAGGAATGATTCTCTGTACATATCTGTCTCCGACAGAGATGATCACACTGCTTCCAGCCTTCCATGCAACAGCTTTTTCCAATATACCGTCTGAGAATATACATCCTCCGTCAGGCATTTCAGAAATGACTGTTAATGGTTTTCCTGGGGTTATCCGCCCTGTTATCATCGATACCCCTGTACTTGGAGAGGGAAACGGCTCTCTGACCACAAAGACAAGCTCGTTGCTTTCTATTTGTGGCAGTGTTGCTAATTTCCCTGATGATTTTCCGGAAATTCCCGCAATCATTATTTGTACTGATCGCATCCATCCCGTTCCACCAACTCCTGTTGAAACAATTATTCCACTTGAGGATTGTCGTTCTTCCTGGCGTGCATATGACAGTTTATATCTCGCTGATCCGTGGTCCTTGCGCCCGATAAAAATATCATTGATTCCCCAAATCACCTGATCGTTATCGATACATGCTTTAACGAATGGGAGTGATTGAATACGATGTGTACCAGTCTTTACCTGTGTTATGACCTTTCCAACCATTCCCGGCTCAAAGAGCATGAGTACTCCAGCAACCGTTTTCTTGTCAGGATTTACAGTCAGTACTGGCTGTGTATCAAGGTATTTTGCAACATTGACGAACAATCCATCCGGCCCACAGACAATGACTAAGTCTGTCTTTCGAAAGAGAAAGTCTGGCAGATTCTCCCGGGTGATTGCAACTACTGCGATATCATTCGGAATTTGTTTCCGAATCTCTGCCAACGACTCTTTATAGGTCGCATTTTCAAGCAGGTAATCTGCAATAGATTGTCCAAGAGATTCAACATGGAATTTTGCCGCACTAAGCGTCAAGTGTTCGCGCACCAACTCTTCGAGTCGTGTGCTCTTTGAAACAACAACTATCCGTTCCATGGCACTTACTTTTTACCGAACATTGCCAGAATTTCAGGTGTAATGTTGAGTGTTCCCACTTTACCTGTTTTTGCGAATTCAAGCATAGATGCTCCGAACAATGTGCCGGAATCAACATCTTTGAGCGCCTCGAATCTGGTCTTAGTAGCTTTTGCATCTGCTGCAGCTTCCAGATCCTTATTCTTACTCTCTTCCTTGATTATTTCTGTTCGCTTCTTTTCGAGTTCAAGCTCTGTTGCTGATTCATACTCACGCACCGCTCTGCTATTTGCCGCAGCGGCGATTTGTCTGGTGTGGCGTGCGGTATCTGCGGTAGTAAGCATCGACTCTTTTTCAGTTGCACCGATGGCTGTGTTAATGGTGTCATCACTTGCTCGCACTTTAGTTACCGAGCATGATTCGATTTTGATACCATAAGCAATAAGGGTCTCGTCCTGCGACAGCGCTGCCATAATTGCCTCTCCAAAATCTTTCTGTGATTTTGTCGCATCTTCAACCGAAAGTGTTTTTGCTTTTTCCCATATTGGGTTGAGCACTTTTTCAATAACTGTGGCATTCGATGTTTGTTCCCATTCTCCTTGATATGAACCGAAGAGATCAACAGTGAAATCAAATTTTCTTACCGCTTCTGTGGGTACGAATGTTGCAGTAACACTTCCGATGACAATAACTTGTTGTTTGTCGCTCGTGCGTGCGTCCACTGAAAAGGGGATAGTCTGTACGACCCCAGGGACAACCGCGATGGTTGTTCTCGGGCCGACAAAACCGCTGTATGCAAGTCCCTTGCTAGTAATTTTACCGTTTCTCAGAAAGAAAACGTGACCAGTGGCTCCAGCGCCACTCCATAATTTAATGATAAACATAATGTCCTCCTTTTTTAAATTGTTTGTATTGGTAATGAACTATTCAACTAAGTGTAGTTTATACACTAAATAAAAAATAGGCAAGAGTGTTTTGCAATACAGAATAGTATTTAATTAGTGTCAAATATACACTTAGTTTTGAGTTCTTGTTTATGAAAATAGTGGTAGAATGGGGTAATGAAATCATTCGTTGCTCAAACTATCATAGTTATTGTTTGTGGTTTCCTGTTCTCGCTTACCCCTAGTATTGTTTCGGCAACTGATGTCGTTGTAGAACCAGAGCCCGTTCAGAGAAAATATGAAAGTGGTAATATTATTCGTGTACTTATTGTCCCGGGACACGACGATGAATTTTCTGGTGCACAGTATGGTTCTGTTGTAGAGGCCGACCTTGCTCTTTCTCTCGGTAAAAAAATAGTTGAGAAACTTTCCATCAACCCTCAATTTTTTGTAACAATTACTAGGAATGATGAAGGGTATATTCCTGAGCTTTCGGATTATTTTTTAAATAATGAAAAAGAAATACGCGCATTTATAAAAGACAAGAAAAAGAAAACAGCCCGAGCTATTGATACAGGGAAAATTATCATAGAAGATCAAATCACACATAATGATGCACCAAGCGATGTTGCATATCGTTTATACGCAATCAATAAATGGGCAAGTGAAAATAAATATGATCTTATTCTTCATATCCATTTTAATGATTATTGGCCACGCTCATTAGCCACACAAGGAGAGTATGGTGGTTTTACTGTATATGCACCTGACCAAGCCCTTCTTAATGGTGTTGTATCAGAATCTTTTGCTGACGCAATAGGTTCTCGATTAAAGAAAACATGGTATCCGAGTAATCTACCGATTGAGAAACAATTTTCGAATGAGTATGGCGTTGTTCCTGATTTCAAGTTGATTGCACTTGGTTCAAATATGACATTAAGTGTTCCGTCGATTCTTGTTGAATATTCGTATATTTACGAACCATTTTTAGGGAGAGAGTTTTTTGATGAAACAAGTACTGTAATGGCACAAGCAACAACACTCGGGATTTTTGAATATTTACAGGGGTATGTGTATGAGAGTAAAAATTTATCTTATGAATGGACATCATTACTTTCTTCATCGCCAAAAAGGAAACCAGATATTATAGTATTACAGTACGCACTTCGTGAACTTGGTATGTACCCACCAGCAATTCCAGGGAAAGAACGGTGTCCGATTTCTGGTATTTTTGGGCCGTGTACAAAAACCGCTGTCCAAACTTTTCAAAAGTCTCAGCAGTTACTTGCATCAGGAGTATTAACACCAACAACAAGAACAGCGCTAAATGAATTATTTAAATAGGAGACACAGGTAT
>CALRET010000044.1 GCA_943356375.1 Candidatus Nomurabacteria bacterium
GACATATAATAAACAAGTTCCTGGTCCAATGCTCCGTGTACGTGAAGGTGATACTGTCGAAGTATCTCTTACTAATGACCCATCAAGTCTTCATGATCACAATATTGATCTACATGCAGTAACCGGTCCTGGGGGTGGTGCGGTACTTACTCATGTGGCACCAGGGGAAACAAAAACATTTAAATGGAAAGCACTTAATCCAGGGTTGTATGTATATCATTGTGCAATGCCGAATGTCTCAACACATAACTCTCATGGACAATACGGTATGATCTTGGTTGATCCAAAAGAAGAATTAGGAGAAGTAGATAAAGAGTTTTATGTTATGCAGGGGGAATTATACACTCAAGGACAACTGGGTAAAAAAGGACTCGTTGCATTTGATTCTGACAATTTACTTGATGGTCATCCGGATTACGTCATGTTTAATGGTCGCATAGAAACCGCTCCACGAATGCAGGCAAAAGTTGGTGATAGGGTTCGTATGTACATTGGTAATGGTGGTGTGAATCTAATCTCGTCATTTCATGTGATTGGTGAAATTTTTGACACAGTGCATCCAAATGCAAGTATTGGTGGGGCACTTGAGCATAATACTCAAACAACCGCAGTGCTTCCAGGTGGAGCTACTATTGTAGAATTTACGGTTGATGTGCCAGGAAAATATTTACTGGTTGATCATGCTCTTGCTCGTATGAATAAGGGTGCATGGGCAGTACTCGAAGTGACTGGTCCTGAGAATCCGGACATATTTAGCAGTGTTGATGGATATAATCATACACATTAAGTAACATAAAAAAATCCCTCAGTATGAGGGATTTTTTTATGTTATTATGTTTACATGGAAGAATTACCAGATAATAAGAATCAAAAAAAGAAACCAGGATACGATGATTATTTCAAGGGTCACGCTGAGGATGTTTTGCCGAAGACAACACCTGAGACTCCGGAAATGAAAAAGATATTAGAGAAAGCGAACAATTATGAGGATGAAATTAAGAGAATCCAGAAAGATGTAACGATGACTCTGTCGCAGACAATAAAGGATAGCACTGAGTCTTCTAAGGAAAAATCTGCCGTTGTTATTTTAGAATATTCAAAACAGTTTAAAGATTTAGAAGAACAATCAAAATTATTACCTAAGTGGCAAGCGTATGTTGCGTATGAAAAAACGGTTCCAAATTCGATACAAGAATTTGAAAAAACAACACGCGGGACATTTTTGAGATTAAAGACTTTATTTTTCTTTGGTACAGAACGTACCTGGTGGGATAAGGCAATAAAAGAAATTAATCAAATGGTGGATAAATCAAATGCCCTGTATACCCAAGGTATGTATGAACGGGAAATCTGGATAGCACCTCGGAAACAGAAACTTATTGCAGAAAAATTTACTAAACTTGAAAACATATATGGAGAGTTACTTTCTCGTGATGTTAGTGCTGAAGCGATCCGTCTTGCTGATGAAAAGAAAGAGATGAAAAAGAAAATTCGTAATCCAAAAAATCCGGAAAATAATTAACCATTATAAAAGCCCCGCATGTGTGCGGGGCTTTAGTGTTACCTCAGCAGAGAATCAATCCTTCTCACTCTTCGGTACCACTTCTTTCTTTCAAAATATGGACGGAGAAGAAGTAGTTGAGCACTTCTCTGTGCTCCAGATAGTGAGTCAGCAGCAATGATAATGTTGTCTGCCAAATTTTCATCACCACCATCATCTTTCCAGTTCTTGATGGTTTCTTTGATGAATATGGTTCTTTCTGGTTCAGGCATTTCCACAGCAGAGGCCAATGCTTGTCTGTGTTCTCTTCTGTCTATAAATTTTCTCGTTTCAGCAATAGTGAACTTGCCAGTGATCACTGTTGCCTTAAACAGACTTTTAGTTGTCTGTTGTAAGAAGCTCGATAATCCTTTTTTGAAATCGGTCATGGTGTGTATAGGTTTTAGGTGGAACAATATTAGGTCCATTATATCAGATTAAGGCTTATTTGTCAAATTATAGTATTGACAAATAACCCTTTAAATGCTAAGCTATTTCTAGATGGTTATGTTTAAAAATGAAAATTGCAGAAAGGAAGAAAGTGGTAAAAAAAGACAATTTATGGGAATATCGATCCCTTTTATATACTCCATTTTGGTTTGGGTGTATTGGGGCGATCGCGTGGTATTTTCTGAATGGAAAAATTAGTTTTGTTTCAGAATCACAAGGAGTTTTTGAGCCTATATTAAATATTATCGGTATTGCACATGGAGTGATTGCATCAATGCAGATACACAAAGTGTATGAACAGAACCAAAAAATTCAATTGGCAATTATTTTGAAAGATAAAAAATTGTTCGATGAGAATGCTCATCTAAGAATAAGTCCAGTGATAAAACTATTACTTGCAGTGTTCTCTTTCGTTTTTTTTGGTGTATTTCTATTGTATCCTTTTCCGGACACCTATACCGGGCTTGTGATAGTATGGGCCACTATATTTATATTATATTTATTGTGGGCTGTCGCTTCTGAGCTAGATGATCCTTATCATGGTGTGTGGAATATAACCCATGAAATGGTTGAAAAAGTTTTTAGTAGTAATGGAAACGATATTTATGACCAGAGCGAAATGGATTAATTTAAAACCCCGATATCTCGGGGTTTTTATTATGCTTCTTGTTCTTTCTTTTGCTCTACAAATTGATTAATGTTTTCAGTTAAATATGATTGAACTTTTTTTAACCATTCAAGAGACATAGCACTCAATATAATGGAATCATTTTCAACCCCGGTAATCATAATATCCCTGATCTCCGATGTTGTTTGTGCTTTTGATTCAAATCTTGTTTTAAATATATAATCAGCCGTGTCTTTTGGGTCCTTATTTTCGCTAATTTCACATACTTTTTGTCCAACATGTGTTAAGGTTGTTCCACCACCGATTCCAATCTGTTGTGGACCGCCATACCACGCATAAGCAATGACTAATATCATTTTTCTTTTATAATTACGTCTGATAGTATAATAGCATTTTAAAGTAATATGTCAAATTCAGGTTGATCGTATGCATATATCATGAGATAATAGAATAAAATGGAAGCACAGGAAATTTTAAATCAACTCGGCGCACTTTCATATATGGGAATTTTCGTGGTGTCACTTATGGCAAATATGATTGTCCCGGTACCAGAAGAGATCGTTTTGTTGGCTTTTGGATACCTTGCCGGCACTGGTAAAGCAAACATTTTCATCTTGATACCAATAGTAATACTTGGTCTTATGGTGAGCGATAGTATCGTGTATTTATTGTCTAGGCGAGGAAGTAAATTTTTATCTTTCGTGTACAAGAGATTCTTCGCAAAGAAGTTCTCACTTAGTGATACTTGGGCACGTTCCCATATTGTGAAAATAATTTTCTTTTCTCGTTTTTTGATACAACTTCGATTTATCGGCCCGTTTATGGCAGGACATTTGAAGATTAAGTACAAGAAATTCTTACTGTATAATTTTTTAGCAATCCTTATATATGTACCCACACTTTTATTCTTGGGTCTATATTTTCATAGTAGAATAGAAAAGATTTTTGATAATGTGCATATTGTCAAAAATCTTGTGTTTCTATTCTTTGGTGCAATTGTGTTGTTTTTCTTGTTTAAGTTTTTAAGGACTATTGCACTTGAGCAATATAAGAAATTCAACAAGTAAAAATCCGCCGCCGGCGGATTTTTACTTGTTGAATTTTCAACTATATTTTTTGTTCAGGTGCACATGAAGCTGAACAATTCTTACACGTACTTTTGTGTCCAACAAACTCATAGATAGCTGATAGACCAACAAGAATGTAAATAATCTTAGAAACGAGTGCCATTTGCCCACCAAACAGCTGGCCAATATCCCAACCAATCAAACCAACTAAAAGCCAGTTTAATCCTCCAATAATAAGGAGGATGAAAGCGATTGAATGTAATTTCATACTTATAAAAATTAAGTAATAATACCGTTGACCTTCACACAGATATCATTGTATCACGATATGAGCCATGTAAGTATGTTTCTGTGGATATCGCTGTAACTGTAGTAGTATGTACAATATCTATGTATATCAAAGTACGAGCGATTGCGGGTGCAAGAAATGAGTCCCTGGTTCATAAAAATACCACAACCTATCAGATTTCAGTAAAGGAAAAAGCTGAAGGAAATAGGGCAAATACGCGTATACGTCAAATAGTGGCTCATGAGTACTCTGTGCCTATTGCTCGTGTGCGAATAATCTCCGGACATCACAGTCCATCTAAAATCCTCTCAATTGATGAGGTGTGATATACTATACTCGTGGGTATATTATCAGTCGTTAATAAAGAATTTGTATATGAAATCAAATATTAAGGCGACGAATTTTACTCTTACTAGTGAGATTACGGACTATATCGAGAAACGATTGACGGGGTTAGAAAAATTTACTGAAAAATATGCTAATACATTTTTTCATATCGAAGTTGGAAGAACAACAAATCATCACAAAACGGGAGATGTATACAAAGCAGAAATAACAGCAAAGATTGGCGGAAATGATTATTTTGCTTCTGCTGAACGAGAAGATCTGTATAGTGCGATAGATGCAGTACGAGATGTCATTGGACAAGACATTACAACACAAAAAGATAAGAACATGACACTATGGAAACGTGGTGCACAGAAAATAAAATCAATGATGAAGGGGAGTGGATTCTAAGTAGTATATATGGCTCA
>CALRET010000045.1 GCA_943356375.1 Candidatus Nomurabacteria bacterium
TCCCGATTGTTCAAATTTAGTGATTTTCATATGCCTTAATTATATCACACGGATAAACATTGAATTTTTTGAAAAATATGCTAAAATCAAATCTGTTTTTAGCTAAAAAATGCGCCCGTAGCCGAATCAGTAGGTTCGTGGCTCGGCCATAGAGTTGGTAGAGTATGATCGATAAAATAGGTTTGTTTAAATAAAATAGTATGATGCGCCCGTAGCTCAGTTGGTAGAGCAGCTCCCTCTTAAGGAGATGGTCGTAGGTTCGACTCCTACCGGGCGCACAAAGTGCACAGGCACTTATTGTTTAGAAAATATGCCCAGGTGGCGAAATTGGTAGACGCACCAGTCTTAGGAACTGGAATCGAAAGATGTGGAGGTTCAAGTCCTCTCCTGGGCACACAACGTAAAAACCCTTTATTTATAAGGGTGTTTTAGTCCTCCAGAGGATTGCGATTTCAACAATTTTTACATAAAAATTAAGAAATCGGGAACTTGACTTTTCTACTAAAATATGCTAGTATATAAGCAATTAATCTAGTTATTTGAAAACAATTAAAAACGGCCGAGGAGGGCCGACAAAATGGTAACAACAATCATTACAGGAGTAGCGATCATCATATCAATAGGAGTGCTGATCGGTATTCATATCGGATTAGGATATCTTTTTACCGATTTAGCAGAAAAAGATAAATGGTTTACACTGGTTCCAGAAGGAACAATAAAAACAGTGATGCAGGGTGCGAACTTTCAAAAATTCATTGAGAATATTGAAGGATGGCATATAGATAATAAAGGAGGTTCAAATTTAACCGTTACTGAAAAAAATGGTTCAACAAAAAACATTGTAACAAGGAAATATGATGTTATCCCTGGTGAAGGTGGAATTAGTTTAAACAAAATACTTTACACAACCTATGGCGTACATTGGTTAGGAAGGCCCCCTGTGAAAAATATCCTGAAGTATCACTTAAAGTGGACCAAACTTGAACAAAAGACAAAAGAAGATGGAAGTACTAGTTACGACTTAATACTTAGAGACGATAGTGTGAATTCAATTTACTTTGATTCACCCTATGCTATGGAATTTAAAGACATAGCGGTTGGAGGAAACTTACGAATGAACTTTAAACTCCTTGTCTCGATAAGAACATTCAACCCTCATAGACAATTGTTCGAGCAATTACCCCATGGATCATGGCTCATGAGAGCAACAGTAGAGGTCCAATCAGGATTCTTAAATTTTGCCGGAGCAAAACATAAAGAAGAAGGAGTATTAACGGAACACACATATGAATGGTTCCGTAAAACACCCCATAATAAAGAAGATTCTGAATTTGAAAAAGCTATGTTAGCATTAAATACTAGCTTGCAAGAAAAAGTTGGTGTTCGGATCTCAGGGGTAGAGTTGAAAGAATTCGAACTAGTTGAAGATCCTAAGGTTCGTGAACAGCTTCAGGCACTTGAATTGGAAATACATAAAACTGCTGTTGCTAAACAAGCTGCTGAAACTCAGTTTGAGCAGGCAATGGGACAAGCAAATGCTGATGCAATCGCTGGACAAGGAAAAGAGGAATACTACAGAAATATAGGAACTGCTCTTGATAAAAGCCCTGGTGCAAAACTGTTCGCAGTAATGGAGAAGATAGAAAAATCCGGATTGCGAGCGATCGACAATATCACCACCATACTTAATGTAGGTGAAGATGATAAGGATCCAGGAAAACCAGTTACAGCACCTGAAGAACCAGACTACAAACCAAAATATAAAAAATTTGGCAAGAAGTTTGAGCGGGGAGACAAAACAGAAAAAAAGAAAAATTAACTTAAACAAAATAGCCGAAGGAGGGCTAAACAAATGATTATTGCATTAATTATTTTAGGATTTCTTCTCCTTATTGGAGGGATAGTATTTGGTTTATTGATTTGGACAGGTGTAATCACTGCCCCGAGATTCACTCTCGGTGGCGGTGGTATGACCTTTGACATGAGGTCACCCTGGGTAGGAAGAATTATGATTGTCGTAACAATTATTGTTGGACTCGTTATATTCAAAAAATTCTTACCTGAGGCGAGTCACCGAATGTGGCATGGTGGATGGTTAACTGTTCTAATGTTTATAACACTCGGAATAGCAATATTCTGGGATTCACGTCATAAAAGCTTCCGTCCGCTGATATTCTTTGCACTCACATTGATCATGTTTATAAAATTGGTCAGTGTGCAAGGTGGAGAAATAATTGAAAAGATGCAAGCAAAACTTCGTGGACAAGAAGTGGAACAGGAACCTTGGTATAAATACAACCTGATAGTATCTGCTAACAAAGCAGTCATTCTCGGTCAGAAAGAGGATGGACAACCGTATTTCCCAAAGAAGTTCAGTTTCAGAATCAAAAACGAAAATCCTGAGCACAACATTATGCTCATCACCACAAAAAAGGATACGATTAGGATCGGTCCTAAGTATACTGGTGCGGAAATTCCTGTTGATTTGTTCACCAGTAAAGGCAATGATTCATTACTGATTCAAAGTCTTGATGGAAAACAGATCGTACTACCGATTCTGGTGTACCATTCACGGAAAGACAAGAAGGGTTACTAACACCCTCACAAAGCCCCGCATACTGCGGGGCTTTTTTTATTGCAATTTTTATAATTTACACAGATGTCAAGAACTGTGACGGCCGTCACAGTTCTTGACATAATAATACTTAATACTATTTTAGTTTTAATAACGTAAAGATTTAGTACGATCGTACTAAATCTTTACGTTGTTAAAGCTAGAAAAAAGTTACAGAATTCCTGTAATACAAAAAAACGCCTTGCGGCGTTTTTTTGTTTATCTATTCCCTATTTACAATACCAATCCGGCAGGAAGTGGAGTGATATTGAATGTTCCAATAACGATATTCATTATTGCGAACACTGCCATCATCACAAACAACCCAACCAATCCCCAAAACATATGTTGTTTACCTTCTGTTCTCTTGGAATCATCTTCGAGATTACTCAAAAATTGGAATATACCCCAGATGAACACCACAAACGCTGCGACAAACAACAGAATAATGAGTGGATTGATAATGTGCTTGATAATCGCGTAAACAACCGGAGGAACATAGGAGGTGTCAGGCGAAATTGCTGCGTAGGCAATAGGGATCATAGGATAGGTTATTGACAAGTATTGTCAGTCTGCAAGGTCGTACCTGGAGGACAAATGTTACCTGAAGTAGCACCATCTGTACCTGTAACATTTTGCAATACATTAATGATACCCCAGATTGAGAACACAACTGCCATACCGATAATACCGTATATGATGTGTGTTCGTGCTTTTTCCTTAGCTTTATCATCACCAGATATAACATATGAAATAACTGACCAGATAAAGTATGCAACGATCAATACTGACAAAATAGTGACTGCATAATTAGCAAGTTGACCACCTGTATCAGCAACATCAATAAGATATGTATTATTGAAATTTTGCGCAAACGCCGCTAGTGGAGCAAGTAATGCAGCTCCTGAAATAAGAATTTTTTTCATACAAAAAATAATATATTAAAATAAATTAATTAATAATAAACAAATACAGTAGAAATATTCTACTAATACAGTATAGCATAAAAATGACTATACAAATAGAGACTGTGGATTACCCGCACACTTACTAACACGAAGGACTTTGTCCGTAAAAAACCACACAGAAAGTGTGGTTTTTTACGTCGTGTCAGTAAGTGTGCGGGTCTATTGTTCTTGAATCTGTGGAACAATATTGGTCACACCAAAGGTCGTATTGATAATCTTCAAAATCCCCCATAGAGAAAACATCACGAAAAGTGCAATAATACCCCAAATCATATACTTTCTTCCCTCTTCTCGTTTCTTTATATCATCAGTCACACGGATAAAATAGACGAGTACCCCGTAAAGGAATGCAGCGAATGCAAGAGTAATAATGAGCGGAGTCAGATATTTCCCAACAAATTTTGTAATCTCTGTAATGAGTTCCTGAATCGAACCCACTGCTGCAAATGCGTGTGGAGTTCCTATTAGTGAAAGTGTTTTGAATATAAAATAGTTCATATGATTATTGTACGATTATTGTTGGTGTCCCACTATCATTCGCGATATCTAAGACAGTACCCTGGATAATTTGGACCATTGCCCATGCACCCAAAATAATAGCAATACCCACGACAGTCCAGAGGAGTATTTGATGTGCAGTTTTAACTTTTGCTGGATCTCCTTGCGCTAATACATACATGAAACCAGCATAAATAATAAGAAGTGCGGCTATTGGTACTGCAACAATAATGGCAATACCCAGTATCTTTGATACTAGACCGTCGAGAGAGCTCACATTAATCGGATTTACGAGGGTATTAGTGGTACCGGTTCCCTGATTTGTCTGTTGATCATCAGGAATCCCATCACCATCTATATCAGCAGCGTACACAAGTCCAGCCATAGAGAAGACGATTACAAATGATAGGATACCAGCAAAAACTTTTGGAAGATATTTTTTCATATATAAGTAGTATACCAATGATTAATTAAAATCAAAATAAGGGGAGAAGTCTGCGTCGAGTCCGAGAGTAACTAAGATGACCTGGATCACCAACCATGCGGCAAGCAATAAACAGAAACCTACAACAGTATTAGTAAAGATTTCATTTGC
>CALRET010000046.1 GCA_943356375.1 Candidatus Nomurabacteria bacterium
ATATATGATTCAATAGACGATATAGCGACATCGTGTCGACTCAACATCTAGTGAGGGTCAACATAACGCGCAACAACTATCTTAATTAATTATTTTAATAATACAGTCTCTAATATGTTTGAGAATACGAAATCGAAAAATCCGAGCAAGTATCCAACCAACACGCAGATAGCAATCACCGCCACAGTATACACAGCTGTCTGGGTACGAGTAGGCCATGAAACGTGAGAAAACTCTGTTTTTATTTCCTTGAGATAATGAGTGATGTTCATAAGTATATTGTATCCAAATTTTGTATTTAAAAAAGCCCCCGCGGGCAATAAACATATATTACCTTTTTAGGGAAAAGAAGTCAACCCGGTAGTAGATTTTGACGAAGTCCTTCTGGACAGCGCTGTGCGCATCGCCAAAATTCACTACCGGGTCAACCTTAGACAGATGGTAGGTTAAAGCTTACAGTTTATAGCAAGAAAAACCCTGATTTAAACCTTTGGCTTAAATCAGGGTTTTATCTACTAGCTATCTCCCTTCGGAGAGATCTCTCGTAGAGAGGCAAGCTACCGCACTACTATCTAGTCCTATTGTTCCAACTCAAACGTAATCGTGACATTCTTGGTTATTTTGTTTTCTCCAACCGGTAGAGATGCACTTACGGTACTGCCCGCATCCATAGCAGATTCAGCTTTCATCATGTATGGCATTGGGTATCCCCCTCCGTCTTCAGAAAATCCAACGATATCACCGAGTTTAACACCAAGATCTTTTGCTAAAATCTCTGCTTGTTCGGTTGCATCAGCAATCGCTTTTGCTCGAGCTTCCTGCTCAGCACCTTTCTCATCAGAAAGTGAGAAATCAGGACCTGAAATTTCTGTCACACCATTTTCTCCAAGTGCATCAACAATCTCTCCTACTTTTTCAGTATCGCGAATAGTAATTTCTATTCTTTGTGAAGCAACATATCCAGTAATTTTAGGTTGTTTGACTGGAGGACATGACGCACTATAACAGCCATAATATGGAGTACTGTATTCAGGATACGCACTGTAGTCGACAGTTTTAATATCTTTTTCTGCAACCATAAATGATTCGATAGACTTGAGTGCTGCATTTGTTTTTATATTCATCTCATCTTGCGCGAGAGCAATACTAGATTTCACAGTACGCACAGAGAATGAAATTTTTGCAACATCAGGCACTGCAAATACTTCTCCTTCTCCAGATACTGAGATCGTCGGAGTAATTTCGTTCATATCGTCCCCTATCGCATCAACTTCATGGATAAATTTTGCCCCAAGAAACAGTGCGAGAACTGCTCCACAGACAAGTACCAGTCGCACAATATTTTTTTGATCTTTCGATTCTATATTCATATAATTAAATTCATAATTATTAGTAAGTTCCTATGAAGTATACCCGCACACTTATTTTTATGCAATTCGAAAATAAATGTGCGGGTATACCCCTTAATACAAAACCCCGCAAATGCAGGGTTTTTTCAATTTAACACAACGGTAAGTAGTGTGTTTCTTATATTCTCAAGCCTCTTTGGCATGTAATCATGTATTTTTCCGAGAACTTCCAATTTATCTTTTGATGTTTGTAATTCTCTCCATCTTGGTTCTCTTGAGTAAATGGTACTTATCTTACCTGTCCACCGCAATTGAGATTCCGGGGTTTGTTCCTCAACGATTCTTTTCCTTTTAGGAACAAGAATGCCATTCTTATTTGGCGCTTTGACTTTTAATAACTTAACAACAGGTAATCTTCTCTTCTCAGTGAGTACAATAGGAACAATTTCTCTTTTGCGTAAATGTATTCGAACACATTCAACCTGATCCATGTCTGCGGATCGATAGAACATATTTTCATCATTTTGATGAATCACTAATACCTCAATAGGATCATCAATGGGATGTTCTTCCTTGCTTTCAGGCAACAACACCGCAACGGGAATAAAACCCATCCTGGTTTTCAATTCTACATACCTCTCAAGAAAAAGATCTTTTGTCTGAGATTCTCTCTTTTTACTCATATAACAAATAGCGATTCCTATACATACCGTATCATAAAATACCAAAAAGAAAAACCTCTATACGAGGTTTTTCTTTTTGGTATTCTGTATACTTTTATTTGATACCAATCAACTTAACATCGAAAATAAGTGTTGCGTTCGGTGGAATAACTCCTCCAACTCCTTGTTCTCCGTATGCATATTTTCCTGGAATAACAAGGCGTGCCTCTTCACCAACTTTCATACCAAGCACTCCAATATCCCATCCTTGGATAACTTGTCCCGCACCAACAGTAAATTCAAACGGTGTACCTCGTGGAATACTTGAATCGAACACTTTTCCGTCAGTAAACATTCCTGTGTATTCAACAACAGCAATTTTTCCTGCAACAATAACCTCTCCTGTTCCTTCTTTTACAATAGTTTTAAGAAGTTCTTCGCTCACCAGTGCTGTATTTGTAGTATCTCCCACGGTTTGTTCTTCGTTTTGTGATGTTTCCATAGTTTGTTCTTGTGCTGTTTGATCTTTTGGCGGAAATGCGCGCATAAGCACCACAAGTCCTACAACAAAAAGAATAATAACAACAATACTAATGATTAAATTTTTATTCATAAAAAAGATTTTTAATAATAACAGTCGATATTATAATCCCTATTACAAATAATAACAAATTAAAAATTTGTAAATTATAATTAGTAATTGTATTATATGAGCATGTTACCTATAGGAAGCGAGGCACCAAATTTCAAATTAAATGACCATGAAGGCAATCCACACAGACTATCAGACTATGATGGTTCATGGATATTGTTGTATTTTTATCCGAAAGACGATACGCCAGGCTGCACCAAGGAAGCATGTATGTTACGCGACAGTGCCATGGAATACGAAAAACATAATATCATGGTTGTTGGTGTAAGTGCCGACAGCGAAATGAGCCATCAAAAATTTATCTCAAGATATAATCTCCCTTTCACCCTTTTCTCCGATCCTGATAAAAAAGTAATCGACTTATATGGAGCGAAAAATGAAATAGGTGGAACAAAAAGAATTTCCTACTTGATCGGACCAGAAGGCGTGATTGAGAAAGCGTATGCAGATGTCAAACCAGAAATACATGCAGAGGAAGTACTCCGCGATGTAAAAAATTTGATGTAATTAAAAGAACCGGAATACATCCGGTTTTTTATTATTCTTTTATGAGTTCATCAAATGCTATATCTACAGCAGGCTTTAATGCATTTTGGAGTATTATATCCCCCTTTCCCCAACCCCGATAACTGCCGATCACCTCAATACATTTATAATAGTACTTTTTATCTCTAGCATGAGATACTTCTATGGGGTATCCACATACAACCGTCTCTGAAACTCGGTCAATAACAGTAATAGTAATGTGCCCCATTTCAGGATAAGTAACAGATTTCAATCCTTCTCGTAACTGAGAGAGAAATTTCTCCAATTTCTCCGGCTTTATATCATATGGAACAATAATCTTAAAACCACAATCATTCGGCCCCTCACTATAACGAGGTTTTTGATATGAAACAGTCTCTATGCTATATGGCGTATTTGACACAATAAGAAGATATGATCTACACAGAGACTATCAAACTACCAATGAAATGTCGAATTATTTACACTCAGCTCCCCATAAACCTTTTTCATGTTCTTTTGCGTATACTTCCGCTTGTTTAAATTCCAATCGGTGCGTATACGGAATTCGATACGTATATTCATGTGCATATCCTTCTTGAATTAAATACTGATTCACATTTGTCCTGTCTTCCAAAAGTACATAGCGAAGCATGCGACCGTATTTATCGCGATCATCTTGTGTCTCATCTTTTTCCAGAAATACATTTTGATCGGTCAACAGTTCTTTTGTTTTATTCGATGCCTCTTTTCCAAAACACTGCACCGGTTTTCTTGGATCGACAGTTTCCGGCGTATCGATACCGATAAATCGCACCGTTTCTACGTCATCCGCTTTCCCAGTCGCAGATACTTGTATGGTATCACCATCAACCACTTTCATAACTCGATACATCCCCGGAGGAGGAATCTCCGACTTAATTTCAGGAACAACAACCTTGTCGTTATACCCTTGTCCAAAAACAATCGCAATAATTCCTGCGATTGTCCACAATATCAGTTTCCATTTCCTTTCTTTAGTCATACCAAATGCTACACTTTTTTTGATTTTTCTCTTAGTTCTCGAAAAGATTGTTCAAGTTTTTCGAGTTCGTCATCGGTCATATCTTCAAGATCAACCAATTCGTTACGCGCTGATTTTATTGACCTGATAATTTCATCAAGTTTTAGATGAAACGCTTGCGCATCACGATTCTGCATATTCTGAATAAGAAATACCATCAAAAACGTAAGGATGGTTGTCCCGGTATTAATGACAAGTTGCCAAGTGTCAGAATAACCAAACCGAGGACCAAGAAACGCCCAACCAATAACAACCAAAAGTGCTAAGAAAAACGCTTTTGGTGAACCAACAGCTTCCCCTGTCTTGTGTGCAATTTTTCTAAAAAATTCTTTCATCTGATTTAGCGAAATCATGCCGCGCAATCGTCCAT
>CALRET010000047.1 GCA_943356375.1 Candidatus Nomurabacteria bacterium
GATAAAATGTCAGGCCGATCAAAAGGTTTCGGATTCGTTGAAATGACGAATGACGAGGATGCTGAAAAAGCAATCCAGATGTTCCATGACCAAGATTACAACGGACGAAAATTGACTGTCAACGTTGCTCGACCTATGGAAGAGCGACCACGAGGAGGAAATTTCAACCGCAGTAATGGCGGAGGCAATGATCGAGGAGGAAACTTCCGAGCACGCCGAGAATTCTAATCTCACAATATAAAAACCCCATCAGCAAGCTGATGGGGTTTTTATATTAAAAGACCTTACAGGTTCAGTACACCTTATAGGCTTTTTCATTCACTTCGTTTTGAAAAATCCTCATACGGTCTTGGGCAATGGGGTGTTTTTATATGTATTTAGGTCTCGTATTTAAGATTCTTTGACTTAAATCTGTTTTCATGCTAATATGCTCCCAGACAAAAAGCTCATTAGATGAATAAAAACAAAGCTAAAAACCTAGCGAACGACTTTTTAAGAAGTAAGGTAAATTTTACCTCACTACCAAAAATGTTATTCCTTGTGCATGGGGATCGGATATTTCCACACAACTACAAAGAGATATTAAATGGTCGGTGGTTAATCAATTATATAACCAAAAAAACTGCACTGGCAACTATTCTCTTGTTCTTACTCGGATATATCACACACGAAACAACAGGATTACTACAATTTAGTGTGTTCGAAATTGCGTTCTTTTCTATGGGGATCGGGATGATTTCTTGGTTTATCATTATTCTTATGGGATATACGATTGCAAGAAATTTTTTCATCAACAGAGAAATGAGAAAATTTTTAAAAGCCGTAACATTCCTACAGGACATAAAAGAATTCAATCATATTTTAGGGACATATCTTTTCCTTGTTATTGTCAGATTTGAAGCAAAAAAGACAATAACTGATTTGGATATTGCTCGATTACTTGAATTTGGTAAAAACCTTGGCCAAGCACCGACTGAAATGCTTCTTCATGAAGACTACAAGGGGGTAGTGAGAGAGCTTTGGAAAGTACTGGGAATTGCCCATCAAAACAAAAAGTTCTCTGATATTGTTTTTACAAAAAATGTACACAATATGGAAACAAATGAATCTCTTTCAAAATATTTGAGTGATTTCCTTAAGGCATGGAAAGAACACAAAGATGTCATTCACCATCTTGGACAATGGAAAGCATACCAACTGTTTTTGGATGATATCCGAGAACACTTAACAGAAACAGCCAAACAAACAGAGCAAGAAATAGCCCAATTAGCTTAAACTCAAAACCCCGAATGTCGGGGTTTTTATATACCCTCTAGTTATGAAATTATCCTGCCTCCTTCATGGAAATCAAATAAAACACTATTCTGTGTTATGGTGCGCGTGGAAGGAATCGGACCTTCGGCCTCTGTCTTATCAGGACAGCGTTCTACCACTGAACTACACGCGCATTACTTGAATACACAGGGAGAAATATACCAAATAAAACCTTAATTAGCAAGATTCTGGAAAATTCTTTATATATTTTTTCTATGTGCTAGTATAGACCCATGTCAAAACTCTACGTCGTTGCAACACCTATAGGAAATCTCGAAGACGTCACACTTCGAGCTATTCGCATACTCAAAGAAGTAGACCTTATTTTATGTGAAGATACTCGAACAACCCATACATTGCTCAAAAAATACGAGATTACTACAAAAACAATGAGTTACCATACACATAGTAAAGAAGGGAAGCATGAAAAAATTCTTGAACTTCTCGAAGCAGGGAAGGACCTCGCGTTAGTTTCAGATGCGGGAACACCTGCAATATCTGATCCTGGGATGCTTCTCATATCACAGGTACATGAAAAACTGGGCGGTTCTGTTTCAGTCATTCCGATTCCGGGCGCATCAGCACTTATTTCATTAATTTCAATTAGTGGATTTTCTGCGATGCCCTTTACTTTTTTAGGGTTTGTCCCGCATAAAAAAGGACGCGAGACTTTTTTTAACACCATTACAAATATAGAACATACAGTCGCTTTTTATGAATCTCCACATCGCATATTAAAAACACTCGAATCCTTAGCAAAAGTCTTACCGGCCGAACGCACCGTCTTTGTAGGTAGAGAACTTACTAAATTATTTGAACAAACCATCAGAGGTTCCGCACAGGAAGTATTAGAATATTTCAATACAACACCCGATAAAGTACGGGGGGAATTTGCTATCGCAGTAAAAGGGAACTAATTTGCATGCCACAAACTTTATGTGGTATACCCGCACACTTGTTTTTATTGCAAAAAAACAAGTGTGCGGGTATACTGATCCTATGAAAAAAAGATTTTTTATGATACTTGGAGTTTGGATCATGGTACTACCTTTTTTAGGGTTTCCTAACACATGGCGCAAGATACTCTTTATTCTAACGGGGATAATTCTCATTGCGCTTGCTGTTTCTAAAAGTTCAAAACAAAAAACAAAGACAATACAGAATGAAACTATCAACCAACTATAAACTCATAGTCGTATGCGTTATTGGTATACCTATTGCTGTATATGCTTTTTTGCCGACAGTATTTGAGAAAGAATATCAACGCAAAGACGACACTGCTGACAAAACACAGCAAATTGATCCCGTAGCTGAAATACCCGAAGAACAGATTATTCCAATAGAAATACCTGTAACACACATAACCCCACCTGAACAAGTAAAAGCTATTTATATGTCCTCATGGGTTGCAGGGACAACTGATTTCAAAAAGAAACTTGTCGATCTCGCTGATAGGACTGAAATCAATTCTATTGTAGTTGATATTAAAGATTACACAGGAAAAATTGCATTCACTATACCCAACACAGAACTTGAAACAGTTGGATCAATGGAAAACCGTATACCTGATATCAAAAAACTTACCAAAGAATTACACGATAAGAATATCTATATTATCGGACGCATTGCAGTATTTCAAGACCCTTATTTTGTAAAACTCCACCCAGAATTTGCAGTAAAACAAAAAGATCAGAAAACTATTTGGAAGGATCGAAAAGGAATCACTTGGATGGATACAGGGACACAGGAGGTATGGGATTATACAATTGCTATTGCGAAAGCATCATACGGGGTTGGGTTTGACGAAATCAATTTTGATTATGTTCGATTTCCGACAGACGGCAATATGAAAGACATTTATTTCCCACACAGTGAAGGAAAAGTAAAAGCTGATGTCTTAGAGAGTTTCTTTTCATATCTTCATGATAATCTATCAGGAACTGGTATTACTACCTCTGTAGATCTCTTTGGTATGGTTACCACAAATACAGATGATCTCGGTATTGGTCAAGTTTTAGATAAAACACTTCCATATTTCGACTACATTGCACCAATGGTCTACCCGTCACACTTTCCTCCAGGATGGAACGGATATGCAAAACCAGCAACCAGACCATATGAAGTGATAAAATATGCAATGGAAAAAGCTGTTGCTCGAACTATTGCCTTAGGATTTGATACAAACAAACTACGCCCCTGGCTTCAAGATTTTAATTATGGTGCAACCTATACAGCAGAAATGGTTCGTGCCCAGATCAAAGCAACTAATGATGTTGGACTCGATTCATGGATGCTCTGGGACCCAGGAAACACTTATACTGAATCAGCCCTTCTTGTAGAATAGAATACATAAAAGACCACACTACTAGTTGACCAGCACACCTGTATTTGCGATAATCAACTCCATGAATTATCGGACAAAGACTATTGTATACATAGGTATTTCACTTTTTATACTATCTATTGTATTTATTATAGGAACTTATATTGGCTCAAAACATGGACCAGTATTTGCAAAAACAGAAGAAGGAACAGAAAATACAT
>CALRET010000048.1 GCA_943356375.1 Candidatus Nomurabacteria bacterium
TGTCACACGATTATTTTTATCATTTGGATCAGTAATTTTTGCTTTTGATTGTCCAAAAGAAAATGCCTGCATACCCGCGCCTTTTACTTGTCGAGAAAGGAACCAGAAAAAGAGAACTATGAATAAAACAGGAATGAGGATTGGGAGCACTGTAAGCAACCAAAATCCGAATCCTGAATCACTCTTCACATCGATTTCAACCAGTGCGAGTTGTTCTTTTACTACTCCGTAATTTGCTAATGTTTCAGATAGTGATGATTCGACTTCTTTTTTTGACTTAACAATAATTCCATCTATCTTTTCGATAGTAAGTTTATCACCAGTAACTTCAATCTTCTTAACAGATCCTTGGGTAATCATCTGCGCAACAGATGAAATAGGAACCATCTCTGTTTTTGCTTTATTTTCACTCACAACAGAATAGAGAGCAGTGAGCAACATAAATACTAAAATAACCGTCGTTATCTGGTTTCCTAGCTTCGGAATCTTAGGACTATCCCCTTTTTTCCCTTTTTGGTCTTGTTTTTGTTTGGTAAATTTTTGAAATGGCATTTGCATAGTAGAACCAGTATACCAGAAACGGGTTATAGGTAAAGTTACGTTCCGAGTTTTAAAATATGATATACTCACGCCATGGCAAGTCTCGCCGAAAACAGAAAAGCTCGATTTACTTATGAAATCACCGATACCTATGAAGCCGGAGTGGAACTTTTGGGTACTGAAGTAAAATCAGTGAGAAAGGGTCAAGCATCTCTTGATGGAAGTTATGCGATTATCCGCGGAGGGGAAATTTATTTGATTGGTACGTTTATTCCTCCATTTCAAGAAAAAAATACCGAAGAATCATATGATCCAAGACGAACAAGAAAATTATTAGTCACAAAAAAAGAAATACGCGAGCTTGAACGACTAGTACATGAAAAAAATTTGACACTTGTCCCTCTTTCGTTGTATGCTAAGAGTTCGCGGATAAAAATCTCTATCGGTCTTGGAAAAGGAAAGAAGAAATTCGATAAAAGAGAAAGTATTAAAAAACGAGATACTGATCGAGAAATTCGCAGAGAATACAAAGCACGTTAACAAATAGTTGCAAGTTCGTAAAGTTATAAAGTTTATAAAGTAGATGCATTTGTATTTACTTTATAACTTGTAACTTTCCACTTTATAACTCATCTGGGGATGCCAGGCCTAGACAGTAGGTATCCTTTTTCATACGCATGTCGATGTCGCACACAGGACGTAAACCGTGTACAAAACCTAACTGGAAAATCAGTTGCACAAAAATCTCCATACTTCGGTATGACAGATTTTGCGTTTGCTCGAGCTTAATTGCTTGAGTTGCTCTCCGCTCGATTTCTGATGAAGCGATCAGAGCATCATATATCAGGATAGAACACTGTGTTGTCTCACAAAGTGTTCAAAACAATTGAGACTCGGTTGTCCGATATTTTGTTTCTTTCAAAGTCGTACATCCTAAAAAACTGAAAGATCCTACGCATGTAGACTCATGAAAAAGCACTTATTGCACGGGGGTTCAACTCCCCCCATCTCCACAAAATTAAAATCCGCCTTTCACTAGGCGGATTTTAATTTTGTGGAGATGGAGAACATGCTGGGAGCATGTTCGTGGGGAGTTGAAAGGCGCAGCTAAATTTTTTCAGTAGAAAAAATAGCGAGCCGGGGTCGAGAGTACTTAGTCCGCGCAGGATGTATTCATCCGAGCAGACTTAGTAACTCGTGACCGATTCTCTCCCATCTACTTTATCTTTAAGACCGAACTGAGCGATGGCGAAGTGAGAGTTGTAGCCGATTCCCTCATCTACTTGTACTCCCTTTTGACCCCATCCCCTTTCCATGCTATTCTCCCTCTTAGCTCTAGTACATTACACATGATAGAAAAAATTAATCTTGAAACCAGTGGTTTTATCTTCGACCTAGACGGAATGCTGATTAAAACACAAGATGAATTTCATGCAAAAGCAGAATGTAAAGTTCTCAAAAAATATGGAATAGACTTGAAACCCGAAGACATTTCAAAAAAATTTGCAGGAATTCCTACGAAAAAAGTTTTTGAAATACTTGCACCCAGAATTGATGCTAATACTCTTACTCGAGAAAAATGGACCGAGATGTATCACATGGCAGAGAACAAACAACTCGAAGAAGTAGAGGGAATGATTGGACTTGTTCACACATTAGACAGAAAAGGTTGTCCTATGAGTATTGCCTCGGCATCACCTTCCCGATGGATACGATTATGTCTGGAACGGCGCATTGCGCCAACCGGTAAACGGCTCGGTACTTTTTTCGGGAAAAGACATGTGTCGGCAGAAAGTTGCGAGAGGCCAAAACCACATCCTGATGTATTTTTAAAAGGCAAAGAAATTGCAGAAAGTACATACCACGGCAAACCTATCGAACACTGGTTCGCCATTGGTGACGGAGAATCTGATGTTAAAGCTGGACTTGCTGCAGGAATGCACGTCTTGTATTTATCCTCAAACAACACTGATTTTGATACCAATGAAAAAGTGAGGAGGTTCGACACAAGCACTAAACTCATAGCATATATTGCATCATTCGGTGACTCAAATTAATCCCTTAAACCCCTCTAATTAGAGGGGTTTTTATATTACCAAAACAAAAACTCCGCATATGCGGAGTTTTTGTTTGCTAGCTACCTAGCGCCTAAAGCCTAGTATAATTACATAGACATATCCCCCTTGATTTTTTCGATAGTCTTAGCTGCTGCTTCTTTTCCACCCAAACCAAACGCAAGACCTCCTGCAATCGCAAGCATCGCAATGATACCTGAGAAGAGGATCTGGAGAAGCGCTGGTGCAATACCTAATGTTGAAAGAGCAATAATGATAGCAAAGATCCAGATTGCATAATGAGCAACTGTTCCAAGCATATTCGCTGATTTAACATTAGCAGCTGCTGCGCCACCAGAAATAATTTTGCCAACAACATCAGAAACTACTGTTGCAATAACAAGAACCAATGCTGCAACAATAACGCGTGGCAAGTATCCAACAACAACTTGTGCGAGCAAGAAGTTAACTTGTGAAAGGCCAACAACTTCGAGAGCTGCCATCAAGAAGACGACAATCAAGAACCATTTGACCAAACCACCAATAAGCCCACCAACAGAGAGTTTAATCCCTGCACGAGAAAATGCACCGTACACACCCATCTTTTCAAAAAGAGTGTCGATTTTGATTGCGCTAAACACTTGCGCGATCGCTTTTCCAACAACTGAACCAACAGCCCAACCAATAAGAAAGATAATAATACCACCAAGAAGTCCTGGGAGGACACTCGCAACGCCCAACCAGAGATTTTGAAGTGATGCGGTAAACACATCGCCCCATGCTGCAATCGTATACATAATATTTTAAATAAAATCCGTTCTGCTCCTACAAGAACAGGACGACCCTATGTGTGCATATGACACACATAGATGATTAATAATTTTCCTTAAAAAGCGACCTTTTAAAGGCTCATTCATTATAGCAATTTAAAGTCCACACAAGAAGGGGTCTGTGGATAAAAAACACAGGATGGACCTGCTGTCCATCCTGTGTTTTTTATCCCCCATTGTATCTATCTCGCCAAAAGTTCAATAAATCCATCGGTCGCTATAATTTTTTCATGCTCAAATTCAATTACATCCCATACGAGCTTATCGTACATTTCAAGACGATACATAAATTCTTGTACAGAAAAAATACCATATGCAACTTCTCTTCCTATTTCAGCTTCAATA
>CALRET010000049.1 GCA_943356375.1 Candidatus Nomurabacteria bacterium
GATCTATTTCAAATAATTGGATAATTTGTGCCTGGGTTGCCCAGAGAGTCTCACGGGAAAAATCCCCCCGAAACTCAATCGCTCCGGATTTTGCTTGGTAGATTACTAATTCTTTTTGTATTCCTTTTTTTCAGTATCTTTTTCACCCACCTATTTTAACATAAAACTCAGCCAACGGCTGAGTTTTATGCTTTTTTAGCTAGCTGCCTAATGCCTAGCGCCTGTCCCTACACTTCACAAATTCCTGCGACACATGCCAATTCATTTTTCACTTCTGTTTCGTCAACTTTTTCATAAGTAACGATCTTTGAGAAATCGATGTGCTGCACAGTCTTTGAAAGTTCTTCATATTTTTCTTTCGTGATTTCTTCATATGGCGCAAGCTGGTAGACATGGTTTGATCGTGGGAGGAATGAAAGTCCACCAACAATACTCCAGTTTTCATACAACCAGTGCGCAACCTTGATCCATTCGTCGTCTCCAACTGAGACAGTCACTGACGGGTTGTGTTCGGTAAAGTTTTCCTTGACCACCTTCCAGTGTTCGAGTTGTCCGAGTGCTGAAATATCATTCTTACAGATCGCTCCTTTCGGCGCTTTGACAGGGAATTCGAGGACGAACGTATTTGCACTGTCGATCGATTGTCCGACTTCTGGATAGTACGGAACTCCCTGGTCTTTCATCATTTTAAAGAGTGCGTCATTTGCTGAAATACGAACACGGCGGATGTAGTACGGAGCGTGACGAGCATGCATACCTGATGCACAGTCAACGGTCTGAGAGACAGTTCCTGATGGCTTCACACAGGTAATACAGGTTGATTCGTTAACATCGAATCGTTTTGCAAAGAGCTTGTTGATTCGGATAGATTCTGCGCGCATTTTCTGAAGCATTTTTGGATCACGGGCAATCGTACAATCCCATTGTCCAGTGATTGAAACACCGAGCAATCGTTCAGATTCACAGTTTTCACGCCACTCTTTTGAAAGGTAACCAAACTTTGTGAGGGTTGATTGATAGGTTCCAAGAATTGCAGCAATACGAACCTTTCTCATAAGTGTTTCTTCTGTATCATCAGCACGGGCAACAACTTCAGATAGGTTACAAAATTGTTTTGATTTCAAAATGATTTCTCCGCATGGATTAGTACCCGGAAGACCAATGATTTTTCCTGTGGTCGGATCAATATAGTTATTCTTCTTCCAGTTTTCCAATCGGCGAGCCGGGAGTTGTCCCAACAATTCTCCACGGTTAAATATTCCTCTCTCTCCTGAACCTGATTCCATGAGAGCAATCCATTCTTTCAAAAATTCAGTTGCAGACGGCTTTGATTCATAGACTGCTGAGTTGTTTGCAAGCATACGTTGTCCTTCATTCATCCAAAATTGCCCTTTCTTTGCGTCGCGAATTTCTTGGTCATCAAGATCAGAGAGTGAGATAAGGGCGCTTCGGCGGACGCCACCAGCAACAACACATTCACCAATCTTGCAGATAATATCGTGCGCATCAATATTGCGAAGATGTCTTCCTTGTCTCTTTAAAATACGTTCTTTGGTGAATGTGAGGAGATCAATCAATGGCTGAGGACCTGAACTCTTTCCGCCCATAGTCTTGAGACGTGCGCCAGCCGGGCGAAGTGCAGAGAAATCAAATGCAACATCGTTTCCTTCAAACCAGGTCTTCATGCCATGTACAAGCGCATCTGCCCATCCTTCTTTTGAATCTGGAACAACATATACTGGAGCTTTTTTACCACCCTGAAGTTTGATCTGTGGCAACGCTTGGATATTCTTTGATTCAACGGTAAATCCAACCCCTGTTCCACACATAGAAATATACACAATCTCACCAAAATCTTGGAAAGATGATGGAGCGATGAATGAACAGTTGTATGCACAAACATTAGTCTTTCGCGCAGGAACACCAGCAAACTGAATGAGACGCATAGACGGCATCGCTTCTTGATTGAGGACCGCCTGACGGATTTCTTCGTATTCGTTTGTTTTCAGTTTTGTCCCGAGATTTTCCTTCATGAAATCCATATATCGATTGATGGTTTCGATCCAGGTTTCTCGACGACTCTCTTCTTCGATCCATCGTGCATAGGTACGATAATACACGAATTCAGCGAGTGGATTTCTGAAATATTTCTTTCCTTCGGTAACCAATTTTCGTACTTTTTCAGGAACTGGGCCAATTTCTTTACGAAGTTCTGCGCGTTTACTACGATAGAGAATATATGCTTTAGCAGTAGCAACAAACCCTTGTCGCATCAGCTCATTTTCAACCAAATCTTGCACCAATTCAACAGTCGGAACAAATACTTCCTTCTTTTTTTCACTACCAATCGCAAGTAAATCTCGAAACACTGAATATGCGATCTTTTGTGCCTCAGTATCTTTTCCTTCACCAGTCACTCCAAAAGCTTTTTGCACTGCTTCACCAATTTTTTGAAATTCGAAAGGAATAACTTCCCCATCTCGGTTTCGAATTTGTTTTATCTTGTTCAATTGAGCTTTGGTAACGACTGGTGTTTTTTTCATACTTTTTTGGTTGGTAAATTGTTAATATTTTTTTATAAGCGTCATACTATTGTACTCCATTTCAATCGCTTGTACCAGAAAAGTAAAATGTATCGAAATCGTGAAATATTTTATGATTAGTGTAAAGAAAAATTCTTTTATACGCTGTTGTATAAAGGAATTTTAAGATATAAAAATTAGAGATAACAAATTAGTTTTTTCAAGTTAAAAAATGAGCTGAAATTTAAACAAAAATGTCTGCATCAATTAAAATCCCATATAACAAAATCCCCAATATTTACAAGGTTTTTTGAGACAAATCCTGCGGGCACCTCAAGTACATATTGTGCAAGTACTCCAGAAACAAAAATCTGTGGATAACTCGATGGTTGTACTTGTGATTCTATGTGAATAATTTTCTTTTCTTGGTCAATCCAAATCATGTCTATCGGATAGTGCATTTCTTTCATCCAGAAGCCATATAACCCCGGTATTCCGAACATAAAAAACATACCAGTATTCGGAGAAAGTGGTGATGTTCCAGAAAGCCCACGTTCTCTTTCTGTTTGAGTGTCAGCAACCATAACACGTATCTCATTTCC